>NZ_WUEI01000270.1 GCF_012911025.1 Azoarcus sp. TTM-91
ATGGATAGCCTGGACCTCGAAGTGCTGCAGCGGGCCCGGCGCTGGCTGAGCGAAGGCCGGCGGGTATTGCTGGCCACGGTGGTGCGCACCTGGGGTTCCTCGCCGCGCCCGCCCGGCGCGCTGCTGGCGCTGCGCGAGGATGGCCGCGCCGTCGGCTCGGTGTCCGGCGGCTGCATCGAAGACGACCTGATGCACCGGCTGCGCGGCGAAGGCATGCCGGCGCGCCCCCAATTGGTGAGCTACGGCGTGGGCGCCGAAGAAGCCCGCCGCTTCGGCTTGCCCTGCGGCGGCACCATGGAACTGGTGCTGGAGCCGCTGGCCGGGCCGGCGGTGCTGGACGAACTCCTCGCCCGCCTCGCCGCCGGCGAACTCACCGAACGCCGGCTGGACATGGCCAGCGGCCAGGCCGCGCTCGCCCCCGCCCACCCCGAACAAGGCCTGGACTACGACGGCGCCAGCCTCACCAGCGTCTTCGGCCCGCGCTACCGGCTGCTGCTGATCGGCGCCGGCCAGCTCTCCGCCAGCCTCGCCCGCATCGCCCAGGACCTCGACTTCGCCGTCACCATTTGCGACCCGCGCGAAGAATGGGCCGAAGAGTGGAGCGTGCCCGACACCACCCTCACCCGCGAGATGCCGGACGACGTCGTCACCGCCCTGCGCCCGGACGCCCGCACCGCCGTCATCGCCCTGACCCACGACCCCAAGCTGGACGACCTTGCGCTGATGGAAGCCCTGCGCTCGCCGGCCTTCTACGTCGCCGCGCTGGGCTCGCGCCGCAACAACGCCGCCCGCCGCGAGCGGCTGCGCGAGTTCGACCTCAGCGAATCGCAAGTTGCCGCCCTGCGCGGCCCGGCGGGGCTCTACATCGGCAGCCGCACGCCGGGGGAGATCGCGGTGTCCATCGCCGCCGAGCTGGTGGCGGCGAAGAACGGGGTGACGCCGGAGCGGGTGCTGCCGGTGGCCGAGGCGAAGGCGGCGCTGGAGCTGGCGGCGGATACCTTGTCGG
>NZ_WUEI01000271.1 GCF_012911025.1 Azoarcus sp. TTM-91
CGTTCAGGCTGTTTTTGCAGGCTTCGCAGATGCCCGAGCAGTTTGCTTTGCATCGCCTCTGGTGTCCGAACGGGTTCGCCCGCGTTCATGCGAGCCTTCAAGTCGGCATTCAGATACTCATCCGGATTGAGCTCAGGCGAGTAGCTCGGCAGGTAAAACAGTTCAATCTCCTCGACATGTTCTGCCAGCCATGCCCTCACCACCTTGGCGTGATGCACGCGCAGGTTATCGACGATCAGAAAGACTTTCTTGCCTGCGTCCTTGCACAACCGCTTGAGAAACTTGATGAACATGTCCGCATCCAGCGTTTCCCGATAGAGCATGAATCGCAGCGTGCCTTGGTTGGTGACGGCGGAAATGAGATTGATCCGGCAACGTTTCGATTGCGACAGCATCAGCACCGGCGTCTTGCCTCGCGGGGCATAGCCTCGCGCGTAGTGCTCCACGCTGCTGGCCGCCGTTTCATCGGCCCAACTGATTTCGGCACCTTCGGCCTTCGCGCGCACGACGATGGCCGGGTACACATCCTTGAGCCACTTCTGGACCGCCTCGGGCCGCTGCTCGTAGGCACGCTTGACCGGGCGTTGCGGCGTAAACCCCCAGCGTGCCAGATACTTGCGAACCGTACGTACCGGCAAGTCCACCAGGAACATCTGCTTGATCGCTGCACGCACCGCCTGCGCGCTCCACAACGCAAACTTCAGCTTCAACTGGTCGGGCGTTCGATCTACCAGTTCTTTCTGGATCCGCTCTTCCTGGGCAGGCATGAGGACTCGCCCGCTGCCTTCAGGCCGCCCCCGCTGACCGTCTTTCAACGCCGCCGCACCACGCTCGGCATGGGCTTTGGCCCAGTTGTGCACCGTCAGCCGGTTGATTCCAAGCTCGGCGGCGACCGCCGTTTGGCTATGCCCGCGCCCCAGCATTCGAATCACCGTCCGCCGAAGCTGCTCGCGCGCTGCTGGCTCAAGCTTTCTGACATCGATCTTTTCCATGTCA
>NZ_WUEI01000272.1 GCF_012911025.1 Azoarcus sp. TTM-91
GCCTTCGACCAGGGCGTCCATGGACGGCGCGGCGCGCGGCGCCGGGGCGGGCGTGGCCGGTTGCGCGCCCTGGCTGCGCAAGCAGATCGCCGATGCCCGCGCCGAAATGCAGGCCCGCCAGCAGCGCAGCCGGCCCCGCAGCAGGCCAAAGAGAAAGCCGCGTCGCCGTCCAAGCCCAGGCTGAGCTTCAAGCAGCGCGTGGTGCGCTGGATACGCCGCATCTGCTACACGATAGGCCTGCTCTTCATCGGCCTCATGGCGTTGGGCTACTACGCCGGCAGCAGCGGTAGCGCGCGCAAGGCGGAGCAATGCACCGCCGCCACCCAGTCCGCCAGCACCGCGCTGGCCGCCGGCGATATCGCCACCGCCGGCAAGGCCGCCCAGCAGGCGGTCGAAGTGTGCGAGGGCGACACGCTGCCGCAGGCGCGCAAGCTGCTCGCCGGCGTGGAACGGGCCAAGTCCGGCGCCCTGCGCTGCGAGCAGACCCAGGCCCAGGCGGAACAGCTGCTGGACGAAGGCCGCGCGGCACGTGCCGCCGCGCTGCTGACGCGCAATCGCAATGGCTGCCAGGCCCGCGGCTACACCGACCTGAGCCGCAAGGCGAGCGCCGCGGTGAATGACGCCCGCCAACTGGTGGACCGCGCCCGCACCCGCCTGCGCGCGGATGCCTACGACGATGCCGACAGCCTGCTGGACCAGGCCCTGCGGCTGGATGCCGACGCCGCCGGTGCCGAGCCGCTGCGCAAGCAGATCGCCGATGCCCGCGCCGAAATGCAGGCCCGCCAGCAGCGCAGCCAGGGCGCGCAACCGGCCACGCCCGCCCCGGCGCCGCGCGCCGCGCCGTCCATGGACGCCCTGGTCGAAGGCTTCCTGCAGGATGGCGAGCGTGCCCTGCAGCAGAAGAACTACGCCCAGGCC
>NZ_WUEI01000273.1 GCF_012911025.1 Azoarcus sp. TTM-91
GGCGGGAATTCTATCGGACGCGGCCGGGAGCGGGAATCTTCATGCCGCCGCTGCATTTCCGCCCTCTCCCTCAGTCCAGGCTGGCCCGCAGCCTGGCGATGTCGGGCACATGGATGGTGCGGCCTTCCACCTCTATCAGGCCGCTGTCTATGAGCTCGTGCAGGATGCGGGAGAAATGCTCCTGGGTAAGGTTGAGGCGGGAGGCGATGGTGCCCTTGCTGGTGGACAGCCGGATGGAGACGCGGCCGCGGGCGGGGCAGTCTTCGTCCAGCCCTTCCTCGCGCAGCAGGTAGCCGACGATGCGGTCGCGGCCTGAGCGCAGCGAGTAGCTTTCCACGTCGCTCATCAGCTGGTGCAGGCGGCGCGACAGGCCGCCGATGATCTTGCGGCAGAACAGCGGGTCGCGCGCCATCTCCTCGAACACCACCTGCTTGGGAATGTGCAGCAGGCAAGTGTCGCTCAGCGCCTGCGCCATCACCACGTAGGGCTTGTCCATGAACATCACCGCTTCGCCGAAGGTCTGGCCGGGGCGCAGGATTTCCACCACCTTCTCGTTGCCCGCCGCCGACAGGAAGGCGAGCTTGATCTGGCCGGCGAGGATGAGGTGGAAGCCGCTGCACACGTCGCCACGGTGGAACAGGATCTCGCCGCGGGCGGCGGTGAGCTCGCGCACGCCGCGGGCGAAGCGGGCGATCTCGTCCTGCGCCAGGCCCTCGAACAGTGGCGCGGTGGCGAGCAACTGGCAGATGCGCTCGCTCTGCACGTCTATGGCTTGAGGGCCGGCCGTGGGCGGAAGGCGGGGCGCTGCCGGCTCGTGTGGTTCGACGGGCTGCATGCAGGGGAGGGCTTCGCGCAGCATGCTTACCTCCTGGGCTGGGCGTGATGGGCGGGAGTGGCCAGAGG
>NZ_WUEI01000274.1 GCF_012911025.1 Azoarcus sp. TTM-91
CTGCAGGGGAGGGCGGCTGCGGGAGCGGGGCGGGTTGCGGTGAGTGCCCCTTCGACGGGCTCGGGGCGAACGGTGGGTGAGGGCTGGCGGGGCAGGAGCGTGATGTTCCGGGTGGCGCCGGAGTGCTTCCAGCCTCGAGGCCCGGCCCGCTGCGTGTTGTGCTGCGGGCCGGATTGCGGCGCTCAGCGTGGCCGGTAGAGGTGGAACAGCGTGTCCTCGCTGATCTCGAAATAGTCCGCCGGGCCGCCGCCGCGCAGCACCGGCTGGGCCTTGGCGGTGCGATAGACGCCGTTTTCCAGCAGGCTGCGGTCGATGTGCACGCCGACCACCTGGCCCAGCACCAGCCAGCTCTCCAGCTCCGCGCCGGCGATGTCCTGCAGGCGGACGATCTGCGTCAGCCGGCATTCGAAGGACACCGGGCTTTCCGCCACCCGCGGCACCGCGATCTCCCGCGAAGGCGCGGGCGTGAGGCTGGCGAGGGCGAACTCGTCCACCTCAGGCGCCACCGCGGCGCAGGTCTCGTTCATCGCCGGCGCAAGCGGCCGTGTCACCAGGTTCCAGCCGAACTCGCCGGTGCGCTCGATGTTGCGCAGGCTGTCCTTGCGGCCGAGGCTGGCGAAACCGACGATGGGCGGGGTGTAGTTGAAGGCGTTGAAGAAGCTGTAGGGCGCGAGGTTGAGGCGGCCTTCTTCGTCCTGCGAGGAGATCCAGCCTATGGGGCGCGGGCCGACGATGGCGTTGAAGGGATCGTGGGCGAGGCCGTGGCCATCGGCGGGGCGGTAGAAGTGGAAGTCCAGTGGATTGTTCATGGCGTGGGCGAGGGC
>NZ_WUEI01000275.1 GCF_012911025.1 Azoarcus sp. TTM-91
CTCAAGCCGCCAGCATCGCCTGATGCTTCCCGCCCAGCCCCAGATAAGCCTCGATGACCCTGGGATCATCCTTCAACTGCGCCGCCGGCCCCTCCATCGCGATCTGGCCGGTCTCCAGCACATAGGCGTAGTCGGCCACCTGCAGTGCGGCGCGGGCGTTCTGCTCCACCAGCAGGATGGAGACGCCCCTGCGTCTGAGCTCACTGATGATGCGGAAGATCTCCCGCACGATGAGCGGCGCCAGCCCCAGGCTGGGCTCGTCGAGCATCAAGAGCTTCGGTTTGGCCATCAGCGCCCGGCCCACCGCCAGCATCTGGCGCTCGCCGCCGGAGAGGGTGCCGGCGAGCTGGCCGCGGCGCTCCTTCAGGCGCGGGAAGAGGGCATACACCTCTTCCATGGTCTGGCCGTGGTCTCGCTTGCCCATGCGGTAGCGCTGGAAGGCGCCCAGGGTGAGGTTGTCTTCCACCGTCATCTCGCCGAAGAGCTCGCGCTTCTCCGGCACCAGGTTCATGCCGCGGGCGACCATGCGCTCGACTTCCGGCACGATCTCGATGGCGCCGTCGAAACCCACCTGGCCCCGGGATTCGAGCACGCCCATGATGGCCGAGAGCATCGTCGTCTTGCCGGCGCCGTTGGGGCCGATGACGGTGACGATCTGGCCTTCGCCCACCACCAGATTGGCGTTGGTGAGCGCTTCGACCTTGCCGTAGGACACGCACAGGTCCTGCACTTCCAGCACCTTGCTGGCGGGCTGGTTGCTCGGGTTGCTTTGGCTGCCTTG
>NZ_WUEI01000276.1 GCF_012911025.1 Azoarcus sp. TTM-91
AGTGTGTATAAGAGACAGGGGCGGAGGTCGCCCGGCCTGCCCGGGGATTTATTCCGGCTGGCCTATGGTCAGCGCGATTTCGCCGACGCCGGCCACGCTGCCGCTGATGCGGTCGCCGGATTTCACCGCGCCCACGCCTTCCGGCGTGCCGGTGTAGATCAGGTCGCCCGGCTGCAGGTGATAGAACTCCGACAGGTCGGCGATGATCTCCGGGATGTTCCAGATCAGCATGGCGAGGTCGGACTTCTGCTTGGTCTCGCCATTCACCTTCAGCTCGATGGCGCCTTCGGCGAGCACGCCCAGGCCTTCGGCCGGCACCACTTCGGCGCACACGGCGGAGAGTTCGAAGTCCTTGCCCAGGTCCCACGGCCGGCCCTTGTCGCGGGCCACCAGCTGCAGGTCGCGGCGGGTCATGTCCAGGCCGGCGGCGTAGCCGTAGATCAGGGAGGGCGCATCCGCCTGGGTGACGCGGAAGCCCGGCTTGCCGATGACGACCACCAGTTCCATCTCGTAGTGGTAGTTCTGCGTGCCGCAGGGGTAGGGCACGGTGGCGCCGGACTCGACCAGGGCGGAGGGCGTCTTGGTGAAGTAGAAGGGGCGGGCGCTGGCCTTGTCCACCGGCGCGCCCATTTCCACCGCATGGGCGTGGTAATTGCGGCCGACACAGAAGATGCGGTTCACCGGCACGCGTTCGCTGCGCCCGCGCACCGGCAAGGAG
>NZ_WUEI01000277.1 GCF_012911025.1 Azoarcus sp. TTM-91
GACAACGCCAACAACAGCGCGACTGCGACTGACTCGGACAGCTTCGACCTGCAGCCCACCGTCACGGTCGATCTCGAACTGGGCGCCGACGGCAGCAGCCCGACGCTGACTGGCACCTCGACCAACGCTACCAGCGTCGAAGTCACCATCACCGGCACCGACGGCTCGACCCAGACCGCCACCGCCACGCTGAACCCGGATGGCACGTGGAGCGTGGATACCAGCACGCTGACCTTCAACGAAGAAGTCACCTACACGGCGACCGCGACCGCGACGGACAACGCCAACAACAGCGCGACTGCGACTGACTCGGACAGCTTCGACCTGCAGCCCACCGTCACGGTCGATCTCGAACTGGGCGCCGACGGCAGCAGCCCGACGCTGACTGGCACCTCGACCAACGCCACCAGCGTCGAAGTCACCATCACCGGCACCGACGGCTCGACCCAGACCGCCACCGCCACGCTGAACCCGGACGGCAGCTGGAGCGTGGATACCAGCACGCTGAGCTTCAACGAAGAAGTCACCTACACGGCGACCGCGACCGCGAAGGACAACGCCAACAACAGCGCGGTCGACACCGATAGCGACAGCTTCGACCTCAAGCCGACGGTGACGGTCGACCTGGAACTGGGCGCCGACGGCAGCAGCCCGACGCTGACTGGCACCTCGACCAACGCTACCAGCGTCGAAGTCACCATCACCGGCACCGACGGCTCGACCCAGACCGCCACCGCCACGCTGAACCCGGATGGCA
>NZ_WUEI01000278.1 GCF_012911025.1 Azoarcus sp. TTM-91
GCAAAGCAAACTGCTCGGGCATCTGCGAAGCCTGCAAAAACAGCCTGAACGGATTCGGTCGTACTTCAAACACGAAAAAATTCGCTATGCTGCCTGAGCTGTTTGGTAATTTGTTGCCGGGTTAATATTTGGGGTCGGACTTTGGACAGTATTCAGCAAGGAATTCCCCTTCCATGACCATGCCATCTGAGAATTGGAGTTTATAGGCTCCAGAATATCTGTTCTGCTCAGGTAGATATGTGTACGAAATCTTTCCAGATTCGCAACTATTCCCCCCGCTCCTAGGTGTCTTTGGGAAAAGCTCAAAACAGTAGAATAAATCTTTAACACTGACGTCCTTTGCATTCGCTCCTGCTAAATCATTTTTAGGGGCAAAGACGATTGGCGGGTTTTTGCGGATAGATGGGCACGATCCGGTCGTGCTGTAGACCCAAAACCCAATGGTGTGATCCGAGCCGGAGTCATTCCATAACGCATTTGGCCGTTGCCCAGATTCTTCTTGTGGCTCCGGTCGAACGGCAGAGGTGCAGCCTGCGACACCTAAAATAGACAATGCAGTAAGAGTGCGGATTAGCGGAGTCATAGTTCTAACGTTCAAGGTAACCGGCCTTGCGCGGCTTTATGCGCAAGGTCCGGCTGACCGCAGGGTTGGGCGTCAGTGACGACCCCAGAATTGCTGATTGCATCTTGAAAAGCTAGGCCAGCAGCGACGGT
>NZ_WUEI01000279.1 GCF_012911025.1 Azoarcus sp. TTM-91
GCTTCGCCGCTTACAATCCCCATTGCATCCGCCGTCGCGGCGGTTCAGTCCAACGAGGTTTATCCGCCGCCATGCCGCCTTGCCTTCCTCCCACGTCGCCGCTGCGGCGGATAAACGCTATTCGTTAGGCGAAAGCCCGTTCAATCACCTTCTTCGAGTGCCTCATGGATGAAGTAAGCACATATCTCGATGGTCAAATCCGAGTCACTGCAATTCCACATGAGATGCGCATGTCTCACTGGGTCTATGCACCGAAAGTGGAAGAAGTGGCAAGCGGCAATGTCTTGCTTGATCTCATCGGCGGTCTTTGGGATTTGGCCGGAGCAAAGGAAGAAAACGAAGTTCTCACCCTTGCTCTGCGTAAGTACCCAGGCGATTCAGAAGGTGTCAGTCTTTCAGTTCGCAAAGGCAAAAGTGTGCTGTATCTGAAAGGCAAAGCGTATGAGGCCGTTGCTTTGAAAAAAGAGTTGGAAACATATCGGTGATGAAACATTCGCCTAACCCTGCAGTCGAGAGGGACAGCCACAAGCTGCGCTTGTGGTCCCCTACGCTTCGCTCCGGCTGCCCCTCACTTCCACGTTAGGTGCTGAGTGAAGAGGTATCGCCGTTGAAGAAAGAAAAAGCTACGGGCTACGTTGTTCAGCGTTCTGGCCTAGCCGATTACTTCCCAACTCACGTCCATTCGCCAGCGTTCTGGGAGGCG
>NZ_WUEI01000027.1 GCF_012911025.1 Azoarcus sp. TTM-91
GGGCTGCGAGGGTCAGGGCAGGGGCATGTCCGGCGTCACGATACCGGTATGGAAGCTCCAGCGCCCGCTGCGCCGGTCGTCGAAATAATGGCGCATCGTCATCGCGATGGTGCGGAAGGCGATCTCGTTCCAGGGGATGTCGGCTTCCTGGAACAGCGCCACTTCCAGGGATTCCTCGCCAGGGCGGAAATCCAGGTCCAGCAGGCGTGCACGGTAGATGATGTGTACCTGGTTGATGTGCGGCACGTCGATCAAGGTATAGATGTCGCCAACCTCGATGCGCGCACAGGCTTCCTCCAGCGTTTCCCGTACGGCGCCCTGGGCGGTGCTTTCGGCGTTCTCCATGAAGCCGGCCGGCAGGGTCCACTTGCCCAGCCGCGGTTCTATCGCCCGGCGGCAGAGCAGGATGCGGTCTTCCCATTCGGGCAGGGCGCCGACGACGATCTTCGGGTTCTGGTAGTGAATGTCGCCGCAACTGCCGCAGACGTGGCGCGGAAGAGAGTCGCCCGGGGGAATACGGAATTCGACGGTGGCGCCGCAGGTGGAACAGAACTTCATCGTCGGGCTGCTTGCGTGGAGTAAGCGAGGATTTTAGCCGGAACACGGGGCCCGCGTCTGTGCAGGCCAGGCTGCGCAAGCCGGCGCGGTGCGCGGCAGTCTCCCCCGTCCCGTGCCTTTCGGCCTACGGTATGCGCTTTGTCGGTGCCCTGCCCGGGGCGCGAACCGCACTCTCGGGCAGCTTGCGGCTGACACGGCTCGACGGGCCGCATATTGCCAAGGTAAAGTGCCGCGGCGACTGCGGTGGCCCCTGTTAGAGCCTGGATAGAATCCCAACAGTCATCAAGAAAATCGCGCAATAAAGGAATCCATGCCGCCTCCGATCGACATGAATCGGTTCGAGCAACTGAAGGCGACCGGCGATCTGCCCTCGCCGCGGGGCGTTGCTTTGGCGATCATCCGCCTTACTCAGGCGGAAGAGGTGTCAATGGCGGAACTGGCGCGGGTGATCAAGAGCGACCCGGCTTTCGTTGGCCGCTTGATCAAGGCTGCCAACGGCGTGGTCTCCTTCCATCGCCGCGCCGTGGTCTCGGTGCAGGAAGCGCTGATGGTGCTGGGGCTGCCGGCAGTGAGGACGATGGCGCTAGGTTTCTCGCTGCTGTCCAGCTATCGCAAAGGCGGCTGCGTAGGTTTCGACTACGGGCGCTTCTGGTCATCGTCCCTGCTGATGGCCTTGTCCATGCAGGTCATTGCCCAGCGCTTGCGGGTGATTGCGGCGGACGAGGCCTTCAGCCTGGGCTTGCTCGCCAGGGTGGGCGAGCTGGCGCTGGCCACGCTTTACCCTAGCGATTACGGCCGCCTGCTGCTGGAGTCCCAGCGCTTCCCGGAATTGCGGCTCAGCGATCTGGAGCAGCAGTCCTTCGCCCTCACCCACAATGAGTTGAGCGCCGCCATGCTGGCGGACTGGGGACTGCCGGTCGTGTTCACCGAGCCGGTGCTCTACTTCGAGCAGGCAGAGCGGGCGGGCTTTTCCGCTGGCGGGCGGGAGGAGGGGTTGCTGCAATCCCTGGTGCTTTCGCGGGCGCTGACGGAGATCTGTCTGGCTTCCGAGGTGGAGCAGGCGGCCTTGATGCCGCCGGTGCTGAAGCTGGCGACCCGGCTGGGCCTGGACCGCGACGATTTTGCGGCTGCCTGCGAGCGCATCGGCCGGGAATGGCTGGAGTGGAGCAAGCTGCTGCAGCTGGAGTCGGTGGCGCCGCCGGCTTTCGGCAGCCTGGTGCAGAAAGGGACCGCCGCGCTGCCGCGTGCTGAGCCGCTTTCCCCGGTGCAGCCGGTAGCGGCGCCTTCGGTCGAAAGCGGCATGCGGGTCATGGTGGTGGATGCCGAGCCGGCGGTCCGCCGCGAACTGCGTGGACTGCTGGAGGCAGCCGGCCATCTGGTGGTCGAGGCCGGCAACGGGCGCGAGGGCATGGAGCTGGCGCTGGAAGTCCAGCCGCACATGATGGTGCTGGATTGGGCCATGCCGGAAATGGATGGACTCGAGCTGGTGCGCGCGCTGCGTGCCACGAAGATGGGGCGGGGCATCTATGTGCTCCTGCTCACGCAGGTGGAGGATGACCAACGGCTGGTCGAGGCCTTCGAAGCCGGGGCGGACGATTTCGTCGTCAAGCCGGTAAGCCCGAGGGTGCTGGGCGCGCGGCTGCGCGCCGGCCAGCGGGTGGTACGCCTGCAACAGGAGCTGGAGCGCGATCGGGAGGAAATCCGCCATTTCGCTGCTGAGCTGGCGATCACCAACCGCCGTCTGCAGGAGGCCGCGCTGACCGACGCGCTTACTGGGTTCCCCAACCGGCGCTATGCGATCGAGCGCATCCAGCAGGAGTGGATCGCATCCACCCGCAACCGCAGGCCGCTCTCCTGCATGTTGATAGACCTCGACGGTTTCAAGCAGATCAACGACAGCCACGGCCACGACGTCGGCGACATGGTGCTGCGCCAGGCAGCGGATGCGCTGAGGGTGGCGCTGCGCGGGCAGGACGTGATCTGCCGTACCGGCGGGGACGAGTTCATCGTCATCTGCCCGGACACGGAATTGGACGCCGCGATGACATGCGGCGAGCGCCTGCGCGAGGCCGTGGAGGCACTGGTGGTGGAAACCGGTGGTCCGCGTCTGAAGCTGACCATCAGTGTCGGCGTCGCGGTGCGCGATGCATCGATGGAGGATGTGGACGCCCTGATCAAACGCGCAGACCAGGGCGCCTACAAGGCGAAACAGCGGGGACGGAATCTGGTGGCGTCGATGCAGGGCGCGGGTTCCGATGAGTCTTCTGCCGGCACGGCCGGCTTGGCGGTGTGACAGCTGGCCAATGCAATGACGAAACAAGGAAGACTGATGGACCGCATGGATGAGCGCCTGCTGCGTCAGGAGGGGCCGGTACGGGTCCTGATCGTGGACGATTCTGATGACGATGCCTTCCTTGTTCGCGCCGAACTGGGGCGGCGCGGGGTAAGGATCGACTACCGCCGAGTGGACTGCGAGCTCGACATGGCCGCGGCGCTGGCTGCAGACAGCTGGGACGTGATCCTCGCCGACCACGACATGCCCGGCTTCGATTCCCTGGCCGCGCTCGAAGTGCTCAAGCGCAGCGGCCAGGACGTGCCCTTCATCATCCACTCCGGACAGATCTCCGACCGCCAGGCGGTATCGGCAATGTACGAGGGCGTGGACGACTTCATCGCCAAGGGCGACTACGAGCGCCTGGTGCCGGTGATAGAGCGCGAGCTGCGTGGCGTGAGTGCCCGCCGCGCGGTGCGCACCGCCGACAGCCGCATCCGCGAGCTGGTGAATTTCGACGGACTTTCGGCGTTGCCCAACCATCACCTGTTCTGCAGCAAGGTCACCGACTGGCTGGGCGACTGCCGCCAGCGCGGGCGGGCGCCGGTGGGGGCGGTGTTCGTCGTCGATGTCGACCGCTTCATGCGCATCAATGCCAGCTTCGGCTACGAGGTCGGCAGTGCCATCCTGCGTCAGGTGGGAGAGCGCCTCGCGCAGGGGTTGGCGCCAGAGGTGACGCTGGCGCGGCTAGGCGGCGACAAGTTCGGCGTCTTCCTGCCGGGTGTCGGCGATCCGGCGCAGATAGAGGTGACCGCCCGCTGGGTGCTGAGCGCCTTTGAACAGCCCTTCCTGAAAGACAAGGTGGAGTTGTTCCTGACAGCCAGTATCGGCATCGCGATGGTGCCGCGTGATGGGGATTCGGTTTACACCCTGCTGATGAACGCGGAGACCGCGGTAGCGCAGACCAAGCGCAAGGGCGGCAAGGGGCTGCGTTTCTTCGACCGGGCGATGAATACCGCCTCGGTGGAACGCCTTGCGTTGGAGGCGGACCTGCGCCATGCGCTGGTGAGAAACGAACTGCGCCTCTTCTACCAACCGCTGGTGCGCGCCTCTGATGGTGCGGTGGTGGGCGCCGAGGCGCTGGTGCGCTGGCAGCATCCGCAGCAAGGCCTGCTGACGCCCGACCGCTTCATTCCGCTCGCCGACGAAACCGGCCTGATCACCGAAATCGGCAGTCAGGTGCTGTTCGAGGCGTGCCGGCAGGGCAAGGCATGGCATGCCGCCGGCCATGCCGCTTTCCGGGTATCGGTGAACGTGTCGGCGGTCCAGTTCGGCCAGCCGCGCCTGCTCGAAACGGTCAGCGAGGCCCTGAACGCCAGCGGGTTTCCGCCGGCCTGCCTGACGCTGGAGATTACCGAGAGCTCGCTGATGAGCGATGTCGAGTCCGCGGCCGGCATGCTGCGCGCCTTGAAGAACATGGGGGTGCAGGTGGCGGTGGACGACTTCGGTACCGGTTATTCCTCGCTTTCCTACCTCAAGCGCCTGCCCATAGACGTCATCAAAATCGACAAGTCCTTCATTCGCGACGTGAGCCATGACGAGGAAGATGCGGCCATCGTGCGCGCCATCATCGTGCTGGCCCGCAGCCTGCATCTCGCCACTGTCGCGGAGGGCGTCGAGACGCGCGAGCAGGAGGTGATGCTGCGGGATGAGCGTTGCGATAGCTTCCAGGGTTTCCGCTATGGCAGGCCGGTGCCGCCAGAGGTATTCCCCTTCCTGCTCCAGGGTGTCGCGGACTAAGCAGGTCGATCTGTTGTTTTTCGACCACACGGGCAGGCGGGCTTTTCCTTGCTCCGTGCTTGCGATTGCTCACAATTTACTTTAAGTTCGGAACACTTCTACCTGAAAGGGAGCAGGAAACGATGGAGCGCCCCGATTTTCAGGCCGAAATACGCGAATTGAATCTTGCCTACCTGATGCTGGCGCAACAGATGCTGCGTAGCGACAGGGAGACTGCGATGTTCCGGTTGGGTGTGACCAAGGAGGTCGCCGACCTGATCGAAAGCCTGTCCGCTGCCAAGCTGGTGCGGATGGCTAACAGCCAGATGTTGATGCCCAGCTTCCGCTTCGACGATGCCCAGTTGCTTCGTCTGATGGCGGGCGAGGGGCGGGATCCGGCCACCTCCAGCCTGCATGCGGCCATCATCGCCGCGGGCAAGACGCTGGGCGAGACGGCCTAGGAGAGAGCAATGAAGAACAAGCGCATCATCGACGAGGCCGAAGACATCCGCCGCGCGGTGGAAATGGTCCAACTCGGCGCGCGCATGCAGATGCTGGAGGTGGAAACCCGCCTCAGCCGCGAGAAACTGCTGAAGATCTACAAGGAGGTGCGCGGTGTTTCGCCCCCCAAGGGCATGCTGCCGTTTTCCACCGACTGGTTCATGACCTGGCAGCCGAATGTGCACTCGTCGCTGTTCATGGGTTTCCACCGTTATTTCACGGAAGGGACCGGCCTGAAGGGCCTGGACGCGATCATCAAGTCCTACCATCTCTACCTCGACCATATCGAGGCGGAACAGATGGAACCGGCGCTGAGCCTGACCCGCGCGTGGACGCTGGTGCGCTTCTTCGATGCCGACCTGCTGCAGATGGCGCCGTGCACTTGCTGTGGCGGTCATTACGTGGCGCACGCCTACGACCCCACTGCCAACTTCGTCTGCGGCTTGTGCAACATGCCGTCGCGTGCCGGCAAGAGCAAGCGTGCGGTGCCGACCCGCAAGACCAGGGTAAAGGCTGCTTCGGTCTGAAGCGCCGATGCTGGCGACAGGGGCCGGCGTGAGATTCTCCACACGGGCTGTCCGAACGTAGCGGGCAGCCCGTTTTCTTTTGTCGGATTGCTTCAAGTTTCTGTCATCCAGACCGATACAATGCGACGCAGTGCCCACTCTTTCGCGGCGTTTTCCTGGAGTTCGCGGTGTTTCTCATCATTGGCTACGTCATCATCCTTGCCGCGTCGGTCGGCACCTATGCTGTGCACGGCAGCCTGGGGGCGTTGTGGGTGCCGATGGAGTACCTTGCCATCATCGGTTTGATGATCGGCGGCTTCGTCTCCGGCAACAGCGGAAAGACGATCAAGGCGACGCTGGGTTCGCTGGGGGGCGCGGTCAAAGGTTCGCCCTATAACAAGGCTCTATATGTAGACCTGTTGTCCATGCTCTACGAACTGCTGGCCAAGGTTCGCAAGGAAGGCCTGATGTCGATTGAAAACGACATCGAGAACCCGGATTCCAGCCCGATTTTCTCCAAGTACCCCAGCGTCACGTCCGATCACCACGTGGTCGAGTTCCTCACCGATTACCTGCGCATGATGGTGGGGGGCAACCTCAACGCCTTCGAGATCGAGAACCTGATGGACATGGAGATCGAGACTCACCACCAGGAGGCGCACCTGGCGCCTCATACCGTGTCCAAGATGGCTGACGGGTTGCCCGCCTTCGGTATCGTCGTGGCGGTCATGGGGGTGGTGAACGTGATGGGCTCGGTGGGCGAGCCGCCCGCGGTGCTGGGGAAAATGATCGGTGGCGCACTCGTCGGTACCTTCCTAGGCATCCTGCTTTCCTATGGCTTCGTCGCCCCTATCGCCAGCCAGCTCGAGCAGAAGGTGGAAGAGGGCGGCAAGATCTACCAGTGCATGAAGGTGGTGTTGCTGGCCAGCATGAATGGCTACGCGCCGCAGGTGGCGATCGAGTTCGGGCGCAAGGTGTTGTATTCCACCGAGCGGCCGGGTTTCACCGAACTGGAGCAGGAACTCAAGAACCGCAAGGGTTGAGGCCTCAGGCAATGGCGATTCGTTTTTTGAGCCCTTTGCGTTCCAGCAGCGCACCCGTGCGGGGTGATGCATGAGCGACGATACCCAGCAGCCTATTGTCGTCAAACGCATCAAGAAGGGCGGCGGTGGCCACCACGGTGGCGCCTGGAAGATCGCTTACGCCGACTTCGTGACGGCGATGATGGCCTTCTTCCTGCTGATGTGGCTGCTCGGCTCCACCGCAAAGGGCGACCTGGTCGGCATTGCCGACTACTTCCAGAACCCGCTCAAGCTGGCCATGGAGGGGGGCGAGGGTTCAGGCGACAGCTCCAGCATCATCAAGGGTGGGGGCGAAGACCTTACCCGCTCCCTGGGCCAGGTGAAACGCGGCGACTTCGAAGGCCGCCGGACCATCAATCTCGACGCGGCGCGCGGGCGCGAGACACCTAGCGCCGAGACGCCGGCCGAGGAAACCGAGACCCGCCGCGAGCGGGTGCGCCTGCTGGACCTCAAGGGCCGTATCGAGGCCATCATCGAAGCAGATCCGCTTCTGCGTCAGTTCAAGAACCAGATACTGATGGACATCACCACCGAAGGCCTGCGAATACAACTGGTGGATGAGCAGAACCGGCCGATGTTCAATACCGCAAGCGCCGATCTCCGGCCCTATACACGCGATCTGCTGCGTGACATCGGCCGCGCGCTCAATGACGTCAATCACCGCATCTCGCTGTCTGGGCATACCGACTCTGCTCAATATGCGGGCGGCGACCGCGGCTTTTCCAACTGGGAGCTCTCCTCCAACCGCGCCAATGCCGCGCGCCGGGAGTTGATCCTGGGCGGCCTGGAAATGGGCAAGGTGGTCCGGGTGGTTGGTCTGGCAGACACCATTCCCTTGAACAAGGACAATCTGCTGGATCCGATGAACCGCCGCATCAGTATCGTCGTGTTGAACAAGCGCACCGAGGAGTCCTTGCGCACGGAAGGCGGCCAGGTGGAGGTCAATAGCGGGGCGCCGGTCGATGGCGGCGCCCTGCGTCAGAACATCGAACAGCAGGTGCCGCCTGCGGCACCGGCGATGAACGGGGCGAAGACTTCGCGTCTGGACCCGCCGCTGGGCGGCATGCGCTGAGTACCTTGCCAGAGGCCTTGTTGCCTGCGGCATCAGGGGCGGTTCGGGGCTATCTTGAAGTGGCCGCGTGGTGCGGGGCTCGTGTTGCGATCCGCCGTGTCTCGCCCGGGCGGGGTGCTCCGGTACGGCAGGATTTGCGCAGGCACGGGACCGACGGTATGCGGCAAGAAAAACCTATCAGGGAGTGCCCAGCATGACCACATCCGGTGGTTCCTCACGCCAGCCGCCGCGACCGCTTCCCGGCACCGGGGCTGGCAGCAGCACGGCCAGTCCCTCCGGCAGCGCGGTGCGCAAGCCATTGAGCCCCGCGCTGCCCGGCTTCCCACCGGCACTGGGTGCGGGTCGGGACCGGGAGTTCGAATTCACCGCGTCCGATTTCGAGAAGGTGCGCAAGCTCATCCACGAGCATGCCGGCATCGCCCTGTCGCCGGCCAAGCAGGACATGGTCTACAGCCGGCTGGCGCGCCGCCTGCGCGCCTGTGGTGACCGCACCTTCGCCCAGTACCTCACCCGACTGGAGCGCGACCGCAGCGAGTGGGAGACCTTCGTCAACTCGCTGACGACCAATCTCACCTCCTTCTTCCGCGAGGCGCATCACTTCGACATCCTGGCCGAGCAGCTCAAGAAGGTGGCCGAGAAGCGGACCATCAAGATCTGGTGCTGTGCGGCCTCCACTGGCGAAGAGCCCTATTCCCTTGCCATCACCGCCTGCGAGGCTTTCGATAGCCTGAACCCGCCGGTGCAGATCCTGGCGACCGATATCGATACTGCCGTGCTGGCCCATGGTGAGGCCGGCTCCTACCGGCAGGAGCGGGTTGAGCGTCTCTCGCCGGAACGGCTGCGGAAATTCTTCCTGCGCGGTACAGGCGATCAGGGGGGCGTGGTCAAGGTGAGACCGGAGTTGCGCCGGTTGATCACTTTCCGCCGCATCAACCTGTTGGAGGCCAACTGGTCGGTGCAGGGGCCGCTGGATGCCATTTTCTGCCGCAACGTGATGATCTATTTCGACAAGCCCACCCAGTACGGCATCCTCAAGCGCTTCCAGCCCCTGCTGCGCCCCGACGGCCAGTTGTTCGCCGGCCATTCGGAGAGCTTCATGCACGCCGCGGACCTGTTCCGCTCGCGCGGGCGCACCGTCTATCAGCGCGCAGATACGCCCCTGCGCTGAGCGCCATGGAAGGCAGGCCGACTCGGGTCTTCATCTGCGAGGGCTCAGCCATCGCCCGGGCGCAGCTCGCCGATCTGATCGGCAAGCAGCCGGGCCTGCGGCTGGTCGGTAGCGCAGCCGAGCCGATAACGGCGGCCGAGGCACAGCGCCGGCAGGTGGATGTACTGCTGGTGGGAGAGGGATCACCCGGCAAAGCCCAGGCCCGGGCAGCGGCGGGGCGGGGCATTGCGGTGCTCGCCCTGGGAGAGTCGGGCCCATCTCCTGTAGCGCGTCCCGCTGCGCGTTCGCAGGCTGAGTTGGCGGAGTACGGCCGCTTGCTGGCGGAGCGTCTCAAAGCTGCGTCGCGCAGTGCCGGAGCCGCTACAGCCCTGCCGGCCGGCAGGCCCCCGCCACCCGGTCGCCCGGGGGCCTATCCGGGCCGCATCGTCTTCATTGGCGCTTCCACCGGTGGTACCGAGGCGATCAAGGAGGTCTTGCTGGGGCTGCCTGCACAGATGCCGCCAGTGCTGATGGTGCAGCACATGCCGGAGATGTTCACACCGTCCTTCGCCAAGCGCCTGGACGACCTCTGTGCCTTGCATGTGAAGGAAGCTGAGCAGGGTGAGCGGCTGCACGGCGGAACCGTCTATCTCGCGCCGGGCCATTCCCACCTCTCCATTTCCCGCCACGGCGGCGGCTACGTGTGCGAGTTGGCGAGATCCGAGCCGGTGAACCGTCACCGTCCTTCGGTGGACGTGCTGTTCCGTTCCGCCGCGGCCGAGGTTGGAGCGGCTGCCATCGGCGTCCTGCTTACTGGCATGGGCAAGGATGGCGCAGAAGGGCTGTTGCGGATGAAACATGCCGGAGCGTGGACGATTGCGCAGGATCAGCGGTCTTGCGTGGTCTACGGTATGCCGCGGGAGGCTGTTGCGCTGGGTGCAGCCCGTGAGGTGCTGCCATTGAACGCGATTGCGACCCATGTGATGCAACGCCTGGCCTCGCCTCTTCATACAGATTGACTAGGATGAATGGGCGAGGGCGGCTCAAGAAGAAGATGCCGGCGCCGATATGACGCTGGTGGAGGGGAGGAGCCGCATCCCACCGGGGAGGGTGGCTGAACGAGAACGCGGCGATGACCGTGGTGAGGGGGCTGGTGCTATGGGTTTTCTCTGGATGGCTGTTCTGGCGGGCCTTCTGTCCTGCCTCGGGGGTGTGGCTGTGCTGGCGACGGCGGCCACGCTGAACGTCACGGCAGTCATTGCCCAGATACTGGTTGGCGCGGTGACCAGCGCAGGGGTCTGGCTGATGGCGAAGGGGCGTTGGGGAAGGCCGCTGGCGGCATTCGCCGACACCTTGAGCAGCATGCAACGCGATGGCGACCTCTCCCGCCGGGCGCCAGTCTCCGCCGGGGAGGTCGGAGATTGCGCGACCCGCTTCAATCTTCTTATCGAGAGTTTCCAGGGCATCGTTGGCAAGGTGATCTTCGATGCCCAGCGGGTGGCCGATGCCGCGGACTCGCTGTCGGCTCATGCGCGCAGCGTCGCCGAGGGTTCCTCCGCGCAGCGCCAGGCTTCGGAGAGCATGGGGCAGGCGATCCAGGAGATGACCGCCGGTGTCACCGCGGTTGCCGAGAGCGCCGGCAAGACGGCGGGTAACGCCCAGGAGGCACGGGAGTTGTCGCGCGAAGGGGCGCGCATCGTGGGCGACGCATCCTCCGAGATCGCCAGCATTGCGCGGTCGGTGGACGCCTCAGCCCATGTGATCGACGCGCTGGGCCAGCGCTCCGAGGCCATCAGTGGCATCGTCAAAGTCATACGCGAAATTGCCGATCAGACCAATCTGCTTGCGCTCAACGCCGCGATCGAGGCGGCCCGCGCCGGCGAACAGGGGCGAGGCTTCGCGGTCGTTGCCGACGAGGTCCGCAAACTGGCAGAGCGCACCTCGGCAGCAACCGGCGAGATCACCGCCATGATAGGGGCCATACAGGAGGAGACCCGCAGTGCCATCGCCTCCATCCGCTCCGGCAGCCAGCAGGCGGAAGCGGGTGCCCAACTGGCGCACCAGGCGGCCGAAGCGCTGGAGCGCATCAACGCCGGTGCGCAGCAGACCATGGAGCGGATAGACGAGATCGCCACTGCCATCGCCCAGCAGGGGCGTGAAGCCAGCAGCGTGGCCGAGCATGTGCGCGATATCGTCGAGATGGCCGACCGCAACTCGAGCGGGGCGGAGCGCACGCTGGACGAGGCCAGGGAGTTGGAAAGCCTGGCGGTGAACCTCCATGAGATCAGCAAGGTGTTCAAACTGGGTGCGGCCGGCGAACAGGCCATGCAGGTTCATCGCCGCATGCCGGACATGGCTGTGCGGGCTGCAAAAGAGATGGGGAAAATCCTGGAGGAAGCGCTTGCCGCCGGGCAGGTCACCGAACAGGCCTTGTTCGAGCCGGAATACCGGGCGATACCTTCGACCCGGCCGCAGAAATACAACACCGGCTTCGACGCCCTCACGGATCGTCTCTTCCCGCGTCTGCAGGAAGCCTTGTTACAGGAGAGCCCGCAGGTGGTCTATGCCATCGGCTGCGACCAGAAGGGCTATGTACCCACGCACAATGCGCGTTTTTCGCAGCCATTGACCGGCGATTACGACAAGGACTTCGTCGGTAACCGCTCGAAGCGCATCTTCGACGATCCGGTGGGCAAGCAGTGCGGTGCCCACCAGTTGCAGTTCCTGATCCAGACCTACCGGCGGGATACCGGCGAAATCATGCACGACATTTCCGCCCCTGTTTACGTGAATGGTCGTCACTGGGGCGGTTTTCGCATCGGCTACCGTGCATGAGATGGCTGACCATGCCCAATTTAAGGTGCGAGAATGCGACTCCGAAGCTGGGACGCGAAGGATTTCTCAAGTCCGCGCCGCGCCGGTCGATAAACTGCCCAAGCTGCTCGCAATTTGCGGGTCGCGAGATAAAAGCCGCCCAATGCGGAGAGTGAAATGTCCGATCTGCTGAAGAACATCGATGCCCGTACCCGCCTTGCGGGTACCAATAAACTGGAAATTCTGCTGTTCACCCTCGGGACGGACAACCGAACCGGCCGGAGGGAGACTTTCGGCATCAACGTCTTCAAGGTCCGAGAGGTGATGCGCACGCCGACCATCACGGCCGCTCCCGAGATGCCTTCCTCGGTGGAGGGCATGGTGAGCTTGCGTGGCGTGCTGGTGCCGGTGGTGGATCTCGCGAAGTATGTCGGCATCGGCGCCGACTCGCCGCGAGAGATCATGATCGTCACCGAGTACAACGGCCACACCCAGGGTTTCCTGGTGGAGGCGGTGGATACCATTCTGCGGCTGGACTGGGCGCAGATGCGGGTGCCGCCCGACATGCTCACCGCCAACATGGGCGGCCTGGTCACCGCGGTGACCGAGCTCCCCGGCAACAAGCTCGTGATGATGCTGGACGTGGAGAAGGTACTGTCCGAAACCACCCGCTACGACGACGCCTTCATGTTCAAGGACATCGAGCCGATGGACCGTGGCAACGAACACACGGTGTTCTTTGCCGACGACTCCTCGGTGGCCCGCCGTCAGATCACACAGACGCTGGATGCGCTAGGCGTGAAGTACGTCGGTGCGGTGAATGGCCGGCAGGCCTGGGAGGAGCTGAAGAAGGTTGCCGCCCATGCCGAGACCACCGGCCGCAAGGTCAAGGACTTGGTCAGCATGGTCCTGACCGACGTCGAGATGCCGGAGATGGATGGCTACATCCTCACCAAGCAGATCAAGTCCGATCCGCGCTTCGAGGGTGTGCCGGTGATCATGCATTCCTCCCTCTCCGGCATGTCCAACCAGCAACTCGGTCGCTCCGTCGGTGTGGACGAATACGTACCGAAGTTTGAACCCCAACGCCTGGCAGTGACCCTGCGCCGCCTGCTCAACCGCGGCGGTGCCGAAGACGCCTGAAAACGGCGCCTGACAATAACGAGGTAACGCTCATGCTCAACCTGGATCGCAAGGATCCCGCCCTGCTGGATACGGTCGATGGCCGCACCATGCTCGCCGGTTCCAACCGCATGGAGATCCTGCTGTTCTCCCTGGGAACCAGCGAAATTTTCGGCATCAACGTGTTCAAGGTGCGCGAGGTATCGAAGACGCCCTTCATTACCAAGGCGCCCAACATGCCGGCCGGTGTGGAAGGGTTGATCTCGCTGCGCGGGAATGTCATCCCGGTGCTCTCGCTGGCCAAGATCCTCGGCTTGGGAGAGGCCAGCGACCCGCTGGGCGGCTCGATGATGGTCACCGAGTACAGCAAGCGCACGCTGGGTTTCCTGGTGGACGAGGTGGACCGCATCATCCGGGTGGAGTGGGACAAGGTACGCACGCCGGACAACGTCTCCTCCAACGTCCACAGCTTTATCACCGCCATCACCGAGCTCGCCGACGGCAAGCTGGTGTCCATCCTCGACGTCGAAACCATCCTCGCCAACACCTTCGGCGAGGCGGTGGTCGGCAACATCGCCCCGCTGGGGAATGGTCACGAGGTGAACGTATTCTTCGTCGACGACTCCGCAGTCGCGCGGCGCAAGATCGCCGAAGTGCTGGACAAGCTGGGGGTACGCCACAAGCACGCACAGAATGGCCTGGAAGCCTGGACGCGGCTGGAAGGCATGGCCAGCCACGCCCAGCAGATGGGGCGGCATGTCGGCGAAGAGATCGATCTCATCCTGGTGGATGCGGAGATGCCGGAGATGGATGGCTACGTGCTCACCCGCAACATCAAGAACGATGTGCGCTTCGAGGGGATTCCGGTGGTGATGCACTCATCCCTCTCTTCCGAGGCCAACCGTGCCATGGGAAAACGGGTCGGAGTGGATTCGTACGTGGCAAAATTCGACGCCGATGTGCTTGCGGATACCCTGCGCCCCCTGCTCCTGAAGGCACGGCAGGTCTGACCGCGGCAGCCTGAGGAAACCGGAGAATCAAGATGGCCGACCCCAAAATGCGATTTCTCGTCGTCGACGACTTTTCAACCATGCGGCGTATTGTCCGCAACCTCCTGAAGGAACTGGGTTACACCAATGTGGAGGAGGCTGAAGACGGCGCGGTTGCGTTGCAGAAGCTCAACAGCTCGCAGTTCGAGTTCGTCGTCACCGATTGGAACATGCCGAACATGGACGGGCTGACACTGTTGCAGACGATACGCCAGACCCCGCACCTGAAGCACCTGCCGGTGTTGATGATCACCGCCGAGGCAAAGAAGGAGAACATCATTGCGGCCGCCCAGGCGGGTGCAAGCGGTTACATCGTCAAGCCTTTCACCGCGGCGACGCTGGCCGAGAAGCTTGAGAAGATCTTCGAGAAGCTCGGCAAGAGTGCCGTGGCCTGATCGGGCTGGCCGTATCCACGAGGGAGCCCGACGATGGTGAAGAAAGCAAAATTCGATGAGTCCGGTGATTCGGACGATCTCCAAGCCTTGTTCGACAGCATTGCCTCCACGCCAGCGGTGAAACCTGCGCCGGCGCCAGCCCCGGCTGCCGCACCGGCGGGTGGAGATGCTGCCGACAGCGATGATCTGCAAGCCCTGTTCGACTCCGTGGCCGCGGAGTTCACTCCTCCCGCCGCCCCAGCCCCAAAGCCGGCGGCAGCCCCCGCCGTTGCCAGCGCAGCCGCCTTCGCAGCGATGGAGACGGAAGACGGTGCGGACAAGATCGAGGGCGTTTTCACCCGGATTGGACAGATGACCCGGCAAGTCCATGACACGCTGCGCCAACTCGGTTTCGATCATGCCCTGCAGGAGGTGGCGGAGGCGATTCCCGACGCCCGCCAGCGCCTGAGCTACATCGCGCAGATGACCGAGCAGGCGGCGAGCCGGGTGCTCAACGCCACCGACATCGCCCAGCCGATCCAGGAGCGCCTCGGCGCGAATGCCGAGAGCCTGCAGGTCAAGTGGGATCGCCTCTACGCGAACGAGTTGTCGGTAGACGAGTTCAAGTCGCTGGCTGCCGAAACCCGTGACTTCATCGGCGGCGTCGCCGATGGCAGCCGCCAGACCAATGCGCAGTTGATGGAAATCATGATGGCGCAGGATTTCCAGGACCTGACCGGTCAAGTCATCAAGAAAGTGGTCGACATGGCCCAGACCCTGGAGAGCCAGTTGCTCCAGGTGCTGCTGGAGATCACCCCGAACGAAAAGCGCACCGATGCGCACACCGGCCTGATGAACGGGCCTGTGATCAACAGCGAAGGCCGCGACGACGTGGTGACCAGCCAGGAACAGGTCGATGACCTGCTCGAGAGCTTGGGCTTCTGAGCCTGCCATGCGGAATCACCCGGGATCGGCCGGCCGCCCCCGAACGAGAATTGGAGCCTGAGAGCCATGAGTGACTTTGCCGGGATGGAAGACTTGCTGCAGGACTTCCTGATCGAAGCCGGAGACCTGCTGTCCGGGGTCGACAACAAGCTTGTCGACCTGGAGCGGTCGCCGGACGATAGAGGCCTGCTCAACGACATCTTCCGTGGTTTCCACACCATCAAGGGCGGTGCGGGCTTTCTGAACGCGACGGAACTCGTCACCCTCTGCCACCTGACCGAGAACCTGTTCGACAAGCTGCGCAACGGAGAACTCTCCGTTACGCCCGAGGGCATGGACGTGATCCTTGCCGCCACCGCGGCGGTACGCGACATGTTCGGCTACCTGGAGCGCGGCTCGCAGCCGCCTGCCGCCGACGCCGCCCTCATCGAAGGTCTGAAGGCGACGATCTCCGGTGAGGCTGCAGCTCCCGTTCCGGCGCCGGCCAAGCCCGCCGTCACCCCGCCGCCTGCGGCTCCCCGTGCCAGTGGCGGCACGGCCAACGAGCCGGACTGGAACCTGCTCTACAACGCGGTGACTGGCCTGCCTGTGCCAGTTGCTGAAGTGAGGGCGCCGGAGCCGATGCAGGCGGTCGTGGAAAAACCGCTGGAGGACGTGGTGCAATCGGCGCTGGGCCGGCGTGCCACCGACAAGCCGACCGCTGCCGCGCCCCCGGCTGGTCGCCGCGAAGGCGAGCGCCAGCGCGATAACTCCATCCGGGTGGATACCGCACGCCTGGACCAGGTGCTGAACCTGTCCGGTGAAATCGGCCTGACCAAGAACCGTCTCAACGCCCTGCGCAGCGACATCCTCAGCGGCCGCAACGATACCGAGACGCTGCACGCGCTGGATCTGGCAGTAAGCCAGCTCGATCTGCTGGTTTCCGATCTGCAGAATGCCGTCATGAAGACGCGGATGCAGCCTATCGGCCGCCTGTTCCAGAAGTATCCGCGGATAGCCCGCGACTTGGCCCGCAACCTGGGCAAGGACGTGGAGCTGGTCCTCGCGGGCGAGGAAACCGAGATCGACAAGACCATGATCGAGGACTTGTCCGACCCCATCATCCACCTCATCCGCAACGCGGTGGACCACGGCGTGGAAGAGTCCTCCGAGCGGGTAGCCAACGGCAAGCCGACCAAGTCCATCGTCCGGCTCGAGGCGCGCCAGGAAGGCGACCACATCGTGATCATGGTGGCGGACGACGGTCGCGGAATGAACGCCGAGCGGCTGCGGGCCAAGGCGGTGGAGAAGGGGCTGATCACCGACGAAGAAGCCAACACCATGGACGAACGCCAGAGCTACAACCTGGTGTTCCTTCCCGGCTTCTCGATGGCGGCCAAGGTTTCCGACGTGTCCGGGCGTGGCGTGGGCATGGATGTGGTGCGCACCAATATCCAGAAGCTCAACGGTTCCATCGACATCCGCTCGCAGCAGGGCAAGGGCACCACCTTCGTCATCAGCCTGCCGCTGACGCTGGCCATCTTGCCGGTGCTGCTGGTCCGCCTGGGCGAACAGCCTTTCGCGGTGCCGCTGTCCATGGTTCGCGAGATCCTGCCGGTCGATCCCAAGGAGGTCCAGGAGGTTGGTGGGCGGGCAACCATGGTGGTGCGCGGTGAAGTCCTGCCTATTCTGCCGTTGTCCAGCCTGCTGGGCTGGAGTCAGGAGCGCACGCCGGAGTACGGCGTTCTGATGCAAACGGCGGAGTTGTCCTTCATCCTCGCCATAGACAGTTTCGCCGGCCGGGAAGATGCAGTCATCAAGTCACTGGACGACTTCCGTCCCAAGGGAGTGGCGGGAGTGACGACGCTCTCCAATGGTCAGATCGTGCTCATCCTCGATATGAAGGAACTGCTGGGTGGAGCCGGCGAGCAGCGCGGTGTTGCACGGGCTGCGCTGATGCGGCAGTCAGTGGCGGCATTCGCCTGAATTGGCTTATGCGTAAGGAAAAAAGGCGCCTGAGGGCGCCTTTTTTCCTTACCGGTCCGGTACTGCTGGCGCTTGTTCCTGCTCCACCCCTTGCCTACGATGAAAGCAGAGCAGGCCGGTCCGCGGCCGGCCCGCAGGGAGGAGACATCGTGGAGTTCGATTTCGATCAATGGAGCGAGCTGGCGAAGAACGACCCAGCGGCCTTCTTCCAGGCGCGCCGGCGCACGATAGATCGCTTCATCTCCGAGCACCCAGTTCCTCAGGCGAAGCGCTTGCGCGAGATGCAGCGCTTCATCGACTGCGTGCGGATGTCGTCGGGCTCCCCGATGCGGGCCGTTCGGGGAATCACCTGCCTCATGAAGGACAGGGTGGAGACGCTGAGCCGGAAAAGTTTGGAACTGGATTTTGCGACCGCCCGCCTGCGCGAGGTCATGGCCCAGCTTGACGAATGCCGCTGAGGCTGGCGGGCAGTTGGAGCGGCTGTCAGGCAGTTGCCGCAAGCAGCTTGGCGAACGCCTCGTCGAATTGAGCAAGCCCTTCTTTTTGCAATTGTTCCCCGGCGGCACTCAGATCTATGCCGCAACCGGCTAGCGCAGCATGGTGGGCGCGCGCCTCATCAATTCCGTCGGTCAGCGTGGAGGCCACCTTGCCGTGATCCCTCAGCGCGTTCAGCGTGCCATCCGGAAGGGTGTTGACAGTTTCCGGACCGATCAGTGGCTCGACGTAGAGCAGGTCACTGTAGGCCGGATTCTTGGTGCCGGTGCTGGCCCACAGCATGTACTGGGGGCGTGCTCCAGCGGCCCGGAGGACGGCGAACTCCGCACCGTGGAAACGCTCGCGGTAGCGTGCATAGGCCAGCTTGGCGGTGGAAACCGCGCTGGTGCCCCGCAGCGCCAAAGCCGCAGGCGTGCCTATGGTTTCCAGCTGGTGATCCACCAGCGTATCCACGCGGGACAGGAAAAGGCTGGCGACGGACATGACGCTGCCGGGATCTCCCCCGCTGGCGCGCAGCCGTTCCAGTCCGCGAACGTAGGCGAGGGCGACCGCATCCACATGGGCCAGCGAGAACATCAGGGTGACATTCACACTGATGCCATGTCCGATCAGCGCCTCGATGGCTTCCAGGCCGGCCGGGGTAGCAGGCACCTTGATCAGCAGGTTGGGTCGCGCCACTTCCTTCGCCAGGCGCAGACCAGCGGCCACTGTGCCGGCGGTGTCCGCTGCCAGTTCAGGCGAAACTTCCAGGCTGACGTAGCCCGCCGCACCGCTACTGTCGCGGAACAAAGGCAGCAACATGTCGCAGGCGCGCCGCACGTCGGGAATCACCAGGCGCTCGTAGCGTTGTTCCGCGCTCAGCGCTTCCTGCTTCAGGGCGGTGAGGTCTTCTTCGTAGTAGCGGCCTCCGGCAATCGCCTTCTGGAAAATCGCCGGATTGGTGGTGATGCCGGCCACCCCGTCGTCGCTTAGCAGTCGGGCGAGCTGACCCTCGTTGAGCAGGGTGCGGGAGAGGTTATCCAGCCAGATCTGCTGGCCGTGCTGACGGACTTGAAGCAGGGGATTCATGACGTTGTCGAACAGGCTGTTGGGACGGAAAAGCCGATTCTGCTACGAATCCGGGCCTGCCGAAAGCGAGGCGACCGCTTTGTCCCAACCCAGTGCATGGGCAACAGAGGTGAAATCGGCCGCTGGTGCTGCCTGGATGGAGACGCGAACGCCAGTGTGAGGATGTGTAAAGGCCATGCTGAAGCACGCCAGTAACAGGCGCTGACTGCCGAAGAGCTGCTGAAACAAGCGGTTGTGCTGGCCCTTGCCGAAGGTGGAGTCGCCGATGATCGGGTGGGCGATGTGTTTGAGATGGCGTCGGATCTGGTGACGCCGGCCGGTCAGCGGAGCCAACTCCAGCAAGGCGTAGCGGCTACTGGGATAGCGGTCCACCCGATAGGGCAGTTCGGCGGTCGCCAGCCTGCGATAGTGGGTCACCGCCTGCTGCGGAGCGTCGCTGGCGCCGGCTGGCAGGCGCTCCGCAGGGTCGTGCCGGCGGCTGAGTGCATGGTCTATGCGGCCTTGTTCTGCGGGATGGCCCCGCACGATGGCGGTATAGCGCTTCTCCACCTCGCCGAACTCGAAGCAACGGCTAAGGGCGCGGGCGCTGTCCTTGTCCAATGCGAACAACAGTACCCCGGATGTGCCTTTGTCCAGCCGATGCACCGGATGCACCCTGCGGCCCAGCTGGTCTCTAAGCAATTGAACGGCAAAGCGCTCCTCATGGGCGTCCAGGGCGCTGCGATGCACCAGCAGGCCGGAGGGCTTGTGTATGGCGACCAACCCGTCGTCTTGGTAGAGGATTTCCAGCATGGCGCTGAGCTTGGGGATGAGTGCGGAAAATAAAAAAGCGACCGGTGTTCCGGTCGCTTCTCGGCAACGGGCGGCAAATCGCCGCCGGATGCGGATCAGGCGAAGTTTTTCGCCGCGAACTCCCAGTTCGCCAGGCTCGCCAGGAAGGTGGCGATGAAGTCCGGGCGACGGTTGCGGTAGTCGATGTAGTAGGCGTGTTCCCACACGTCCAGTGTCAGCAGCGGCTTGTCGGCGGTGGTGAGGGGACAGCCGGCGCCGGTGGTATTCACGATATCGACGGAGCCGTCAGCTTTCTTCACCAGCCAGGTCCAGCCAGAGCCGAAGTTGCCGGCGGCGGAGGCGGAGAAAGCCTTCTTGAAGTCCTCGAAGGAGCCCCACTTGGCCTTGATGGCATCGGCCAGGGCGCCGGTGGGCTCACCGCCGCCGTTCGGCTTCAGGCTGCTCCAGAAGAAGGTGTGGTTCCAGATCTGGGCCGCGTTGTTGAACACGCCGCCGGCCGGAGCCTTCTTGATGATGGCTTCGAGATCCAGGTTCTCGTATTCGGTGCCCTTGATCAGGTTGTTCAGGTTGGTGACGTAGGCCTGATGGTGCTTGCCGTAGTGGAACTCCAGCGTCTCGGCAGAAATGTGCGGTGCCAGGGCGTCCTTGGCGTAAGGCAGCGGGGGCAATGTGTGTTCCATTGATCTCTCCTGTTTTTGATTCGGGGGTGGAAAGTCCGACGATTCTAGTCAGGATTGAGCCAGCGTGACAATCCCGACAGGCGCCGATGTTAAGCGCAAGCGCGGGTTTCTGAAACCCGCGCGGCAGCAAAAGCATATGCACTGCGTTGCTATGGAGTTCCCTCTTCAGGGGGTCTCCGGGGTTCCCGGGGTTTCCGGAGCGGGCGGAGCGTTGATGTCCGGCCTGGCGGCGAGCACCTGCGCATCGACCTTGCCGTGCGCCAGTTCCACCTCGATCGAATCGCCGGGCCTCAGCTTTCCGACCGAGCGGAGAATGTTCCCGTTCCCATCCCGCGCGATGCTGTACCCGCGGGCCAGCACCGCTTCCGGAGCGAGGTGCAGGAGATGTGCCGACAAGCTGGCCAGTTGCTCACGGCGCCGGCGTTGGTGGACTTCGCTGCTGCGTAGCAGGCGCTGAGCGAGGCGCTCGCAGCGTTCCCGCGCCAGCGCGATCTCTGGCTGGCGGGATGCCAGTCTCAGTTGCAGGCGGGTTTGTTGGTCGCGCTTCCTTTCCAGTGCGCGTTGCAGGGCCGTCTGCAGGCGTTGGGAGAGATTGCCAAGTTCGGCTGCCGCGCGACGCAGGCGATCCCGCGGATGAGCCAGGCGAAGGGCGCTGCGGTCCAGCCGCTGTGACAGGGTCTCCACACGGCGTCCGGCTGCACGTTGCAGGCGCGCGGCCAAGGCGGCAATTGTCTGCCGGGCGGCCACGTAACCGGAGGTGGTCAGTTCGGCTGCGCCGGTGGGGGTGGGTGCGCGCAGATCGGCGGCGAAATCCGCAATTGTGAAATCGGTTTCGTGGCCGACACCGCTGACCACGGGTACCGGGCAGGCCCGGATGGCGCGGGCGAGGGCTTCATCGTTGAAGCTCCAGAGATCCTCGATGCTGCCGCCCCCACGAACCAGCAGCAGGGCGTCCACTCCGTCTGCCGCTGCGCGGGCACCGGCCTGGGCCACGGCTGCGCTTAGGCGGGCGGCGGCGTCAGCGCCCTGGACGGCGCTGGGATAAAGGACCACGTCGAGATGCGGTGCGCGCCGGCGGAGGGTGGACAGCACGTCCTGCAGCGCGGCGGCGGCAGGAGAGGTCACGATGCCCACGCCGCGCGGATAACGGGGCAGCGGCCGGCGGGTGGCCGGGTCGAACAGGCCTTCCGCCGCGAGCTTGTCCTTCAGCCGGTTGAACGCTTCGTACAGATTGCCGATCCCGGCTGGACGCAGCGCTTCGATGCTCAGCTGGTAGTCGCCGCGCACCTCGTACAGCGTGACCAGCGCACGAGCCTCTACACGCATGCCGTTTTCCGGCCTGAAAGCGAGCAGTTGCGCACGGTTGCGCCACATGGTGCAACGCACCTGTGCCTGTTCATCTTTCAGCGTGAAATAGAGGTGGCCGGAAGAGGCGCGGGTGAGGTTGGAAATCTCGCCCGCTACCCACAGGAGTGGAATCGAGGCTTCCAGGGTCTCGCGCGCCAAGCGGTTCAGCGCAGCGACGCTAAGCACCTGTGGTCGTGGGGCAAAACCGGAGCTGTCCGTCAGGAGGAGATCGTTCGACATAGGCGGCGGATTGTAGCGGAATCCACAGGGGAGGCCGCCTGTCAAGCCGTAATCTGCAAGTCCTTGATGGTACAGGGATGATTTTTAAGTCTATGAAATATATGAATTAATTCGTTGCTTATTTTTTCGGCAGAGCAAGCAGGTGCTTGGTGTGACGGGGAATTGGGGAAGATTCCGGAAATAACCCACAAAGTTATCCACAGCTTTTGTGGATTGATGTGGGAGTCCGCTTCGTCTTCGCCATGATGGGCTCGCTTGCCGGCACGGCGCCAAGGGCGCTAGAGTTCCGCCTTTCCCTCAGCGAGGTTTTTCCGCGTGTTCGCGATCATCCAGGCCGTCGGCTGGCCTATCTGGCCGCTGCTGCTTGCGTCTGTCGTAGCCGTTGCATTGATCATAGAGCGGTCCATCTCGCTACGCCGGGCTCGTGTCGTGCCCGCGGGCTTGCTGGACAACGTCCTGGCGGACTTCCGCCAGCGCGGGGTGTCGCCGGAAATGGTGGAGCGCGTCTCGGCGCATTCCCCTTTCGGCCGGGTGCTGGCCGCCGGGCTGCGCAACATCAACAGCTCCCGCGAAGTCATGAAGGAAGCGATAGAGGAGAGCGGCCAGGCGGTGGTGCACGAACTGGAACGTTTCCTTACCACGCTGGGAACCATCGCTTCCATCAGCCCTTTGCTTGGCCTGTTCGGCACCATCGTCGGCATGATCGAGATCTTTGCCTCCCAAGGCACCAGCGGCGCCAATCCGGCGCAACTCGCCCAAGGCATCTCCGTCGCGCTCTATACCACCGGTTTCGGCCTGGTGATAGCCATTCCATCGATGATCTTCTGGCGCCACTTCCGCCGCCTGATCGACGATTTCGTGGTGGACATGGAGCAACAGGCAGTCAAGCTGGTCGAGGTGGCCCATGGCGACCGCGAGGCCTGAGGCAGGGCGATGAAGTTCCGCCGCCTGGGCCGCCGGCAGGAAGAGCCGGAGATCAATCTGATCCCGCTGATCGATGTGGTGCTGGTGATCATCATCTTCCTGATGCTGACGACGACTTTCTCCAAGGTGTCCGGGCTGGAGATCAATCTGCCGTCCGCAGCCTCGGAGGGCAGCGACACCGTGGCCAACGAAATCGCGGTGGCAGTGACCGCCAGTGGTGATGTGCTGGTCAACCGGCAGCCTGTGGTCGGCCGCGACATCGATGCCATTGCCGGCGCGCTGGGCAAAGCGGTGCCGCCCGGCAAGGAGCCCATCGTGGTCATCAGTGCCGATGCCAAGGCGGCCCATCAGAGCGTGATAGACATCATGCAGGCCGCCCAGCGCGTCGGGCTGGCGCACATCACTTTCGCAACCCAAAGTCCTCCCCAGTAATCCCGAATGCCGGCGGCCTCTCCCGCTTTCTGGCAAGAGCGCGGCGCGGCGGGTGTCAGCCTGCTGCCACTGGCTGCGCTGTTTCGCGTCCTTTCCACATTGCGTCGTTCCGCCTTCCGCCGGGGGGTGAAGGTGGCGGTGCGACTGCCGGTGCCTGTCGTGGTGGTGGGGAACATCGCGGTGGGCGGAAGTGGCAAGACGCCGGTGGTGGATTGGCTGGTCGGCGTGCTGCGGCAGCATGGTTACCGGCCGGGAATCGTCAGCCGGGGGTATGGGGGAGCGGAGCCAGGGCCCTGCCTGGTGCCGGTGGGTGGCGCGGCGCAGCAGTACGGTGACGAGCCGCTGCTGCTCTCGCGCTTGACCGGATGTCCGGTCGCCATCGGCCGGGACCGGCCCGCTGCCGGGGCGCTGTTGCTGCAAGCCCATCCTGACTGCGATGTGATCGTTTCAGATGACGGCATGCAGCACTACCGCCTTGCGCGTGATGTCGAGATTGCGGTTGTGGACGAAGCGGTGCTGGGTAATTGCTGGCCGCTGCCGGCGGGGCCGCTGCGCGAAGGTTTGTCCCGGCTGCGGGAGGTGGATCTCGTCATCGCCCACGGTGCGCTTTCCGACGGCTTGCGGGCGCGCATCGGCCATGGGCACGTCTTTCCGATGGAACTTGTGGGCGAGCGTTTCCGCACCCTGGACGACGGCGGGTGTTCGGTTTCCGCCGCGCATTTCCAGGGGCGAAAGACACACGCGCTGGCGGGTATCGGGCGCCCCGAGCGGTTTTTTGCTCAGCTGGAGGGCATGGGCCTGGAGGTGGAGCGCCACGCCTTTCCCGATCATCATGCCTTTGTGCCGGCCGATCTGGATTTTGCCCCGGGCGAGGCGAAGATTATGACCAGCAAGGATGCGGTAAAATGCGCGCCTTTCGCTACCGCGGACTGCTGGGAGTTTCCGGTTCAGGCCCGCATCGGTTCGGGTGCCGCCGACCGAATTCTGGAGAAGTTGAGTAATGGACGCCAGACTGCTTGAGATTCTTGTCTGCCCGGTTTGCAAGGGCCCCCTGGACTACCTGAAGGACAAGCAGGAACTGGTCTGTAAGGCCGACCGATTAGGCTTTCCGATCCGCGACGGCATTCCTGTCATGCTGGAAGACGAGGCGCGCGGCCTTTCCGCTGAAGAAGTAGACGCGCTGCGCTGAAGAAGGGGCGGCCATGACGACCTCCTTCCGGGTAGTGATTCCTGCCCGTCATTCGTCGACGCGCCTCCCTGGCAAGCCCTTGCTGGATATCGCGGGCAAGCCGATGGTGGTGCGGGTGCTGGAGCGCGCTAGGCTGGCAGGTGCCGCCGAAATCTGGGTGGCTACCGACCATGAAGGCATCCACGCCGCGGTTCAGGCCACGGGCGGCCAGGCAATCATGACCCGTGCGGACCATCCGAGCGGAACCGATCGCCTTGCAGAGGTGGCTGTGCGCCTGGGCTGGGCCGATGGAGACATCGTGGTCAATGTTCAGGGCGACGAACCGCTGATCGCCCCCGAGCTGATTGCCTCGGTAGCCAGGGCGCTAGCGGCCGATGCAGGAGCCTCCATCGCCACCGCGGCACATCCGCTGGAGGATGTAGCCGAAGTCTTCAATCCCAATGTGGTGAAAGTCGTGTGCGACGCCCGTGGCCGCGCACTGTATTTTTCACGTGCTCCCATCCCTTGGGCGAGAGATGCCTGGTCGGCCGATCGTTCGGAGCTGCCGCCGGCGCTGCCGATGCTGCGCCATGTCGGGCTTTACGCTTATCGAGTGGGCTTCCTGAAGCAATATGCGCAACTGGCGCCCTCGCCGCTGGAACAGTGGGAGGCCCTGGAGCAGTTGCGTGCGCTATGGCATGGCCACGGCATCGGCGTGGTTGTGCTGGAGGAGGCTCCGGCTGCTGGTGTGGATACGGCGGAAGATCTGGAGCGGGTGCGTCTGGCCTTCGCAGCAAATGCTTGAAAAAGTGCGGGATTTTGTTTGACCGGCTGAGGCGGCTCGGTTAAGTTTCGGCCTCTTGAAATTCATAACGAGTGGCTCCGTGTGGGGCCCATTCAAGCACCTGGAGGGTGTATGCGTTTGATTCTGTTGGGACCGCCGGGAGCCGGCAAGGGTACGCAAGCGAACTTCATCAAGGAGAAGTTCGGTATTCCCCAGATTTCCACCGGGGACATGCTGCGCGCGGCGGTAAAGGCCGGCACGCCCCTGGGCGTCGAGGCCAAGAAGGTCATGGACGCCGGCGGACTGGTTTCGGACGACATCATCATCGGTCTGGTGAAGGATCGCCTGCAACAGGCCGACTGCACGGGCGGCTACATGTTCGACGGTTTCCCTCGCACCATCCCGCAGGCAGACGCGATGAAGGACGCTGGCGTGCCGATCGACATCGTGCTGGAGATCGATGTGCCGGACGGCGAGATCGTCGAGCGCATGAGCGGTCGCCGGGTGCACCTGGCTTCCGGCCGCACCTACCACGTCAAGTACAACCCGCCCAAGGTCGCCGGCAAAGATGACCTGACCGGCGAGGATCTGATCCAGCGCGACGACGACCGAGAGGAGACGGTGAAGAAGCGCCTGGAGGTCTATCATGCCCAGACCAAGCCGCTGGTGGACTACTACACCAAGTGGGAAGCGTCGGGCGACAAGGCTGCACCCAAGGTGCGCAAGATCTCTGGCCTGGGTTCGGTGGAGGAGATCACCGCCCGTGCGCTGGACGCCTTGAAGTGATCCTGGCTCCAGCCTGAGCAGGCGGGGTGTTTTCAACGGCCGGTTCCTGACGGATGCCGGCCGTTTTCATTTGCACGGATGGTGAAGTGAGCGCGCTCAATCTCCTTTATGCCCAGGCCGGCGGTGTTACCGCGGTGATCAATGCCAGCGCCGCCGGAGTGATCCGGGCGGCGCGGTCTGCCGGGCCCGGGATAGGCCGGGTGCTGGCAGCCCGCCATGGTGCGCTCGGGGTGCTGGGCGAAGACCTGGTGGATACCGCGGGCTGGTCGGACGACGATCTTGCGCGCTTGGCGCAGACGCCGGGTGGCGCCTTCGGCTCCTGCCGTTTCGATCTGGATGCGCTGGCCGATAATCCCGCCCAGTACGATCGCCTGTTCGACGTGCTGGGCGCTCATCGCATAGGTGCCTTTCTCTACAACGGTGGCAATGGCTCGATGGAGACCGTCGCTAAGATTTCCGCCGCAGCGCGGGCGAGGGGCTATCCGCTCTGCGCCATCGGCGTGCCCAAGACGGTGGACAACGACCTGGAGGGCAGCGACTGCTCGCCGGGTTTCGGCTCGGCGGCCAAATATCTGGCGACTTCCATGCTAGAGGCTGGTTTGGACCTTGCCGCAATGCGCAGCCGCCGAGGGCGGGTGTTTGTCATGGAGGTGATGGGGCGCAATGCCGGCTGGTTGGCGGCTGCCACGGCGCTGGCAGCGGAGGGGGCGGAGCAGGCGCCGCACATCGTCCTGGTGCCCGAAGTGGCGTTCGACGAGGAGGCTTTTCTTGCCGAGGTTCGCCGAGTGGTGGAACGCATTGGCTACTGCGCGGTGACCGTGGCTGAGGGGTTGAAGCGTGCCGATGGTAGCCTGGTGATGGAGCAGGGGCAGGATGCGGCAGGCCACATCCAGCTTGGTGGGGCGGGGCAGTGCATCGCCCGGCTGGTGGGCGAGCGGCTGGGCTACAAGTATCACTGGTCCATTCCGGATTATCTGCAGCGGGCCGCCGGGCACTGGCGCTCGGCCACCGACCATGCCCAGGCGCTCGCGGTGGGCGAGGCGGCTGTGCGCTATGCGCTGGAAGGTCGGGATGGCGTGATGCCGGCGATCCGCCGCCTCAGTGATCAGCCCTATCGTTGGGATATCCAGGCGGTGGATGTGGCCGCCATCGCCAATCTGGAGCGCCGTCTGCCCGCCGCCTTCCTGCGGGCGGACGGCTTGCATGTCTCTGCGGAGGGGCTGCGTCATCTACGGCCCCTGATTGAGGGCGAATTGCTACCGTCGACCTTGGGCGGATTGCCAGATTACCGCCTGCCTGCGCTGCCGGCAGTACCTCGGTTGCTGCCGGCTTATCCGGCCTGAGCGCGCCCGGGGTGGGTGAGTCTTACAGCGTCACTGCCGGATTAAGGGTGTAGAGACCGGTGATGCTGGCTTCGGCCAGGATGTGGCCCCTGATTGCCTCGCGCACGTCCGCGCCTTCGAAGCGGCCTTCGACCGGGCATCGCTCCAGGTCGAGCGCGTACAGCGTGAAGATGTAGCGATGGCGCAGCAAATCGTTCCATGGCGGGCAGGGGCCGTCATAGCCGTAGTAATCGCCTGTCATGCTTTCGTCGCCGGCAAACCAGCTGGTGTAGTCGTTTACACCCTGACGGGTGCCCAGCAAGGCCGCCGGGCCGGGCTTGCCGCTGGGGGTGACTCCATCGGAGAAGCTGCCGGCAGCGATCTCCCTCAGGTCGGCCGGAATGTCGACCAGGACCCAATGGAAGAAATCCACCCGGGACAGATCGGTGGGAACACTGCGGCCTTCCTGATTCACGTCGTCGCCGCGACTGGGCACGTCCGGGTCATGGCAGATGAGCACGAAGGAGCGCGTTCCTGCGGGCGCGTCGCTCCAGTTCAGCGCTGGATTGTGGTTGCTGCTCAGTTCTACATGGCCCTCGGCGGGTTTGCGGCCAAAGGCGAATTCTTCTGGAATGGGGGTGCCGTCGGCGAAATCCGGGCTGCTGAGTTTCATGCCTGTGCTCTCCTCGATTGCGTCAGGGGAGGGGCGATTCTAGCGTTCCCGGGAAAGGGCTGCGTTCTTGGGGCTGTATGTTCAGCTTTAGCCGCGTTTGCGGAAGTCGCGCAGGCGGAAGCCCAGCAGGAAGAGCATGCCGAAATAGCTCGCGGCGCCAGCGAGCACGATGGCTGCCAGGCGAATGATGCGCACCTGGCCGGTTTCCTCCAGCCAGGAGTTCTCGGTGCCGCTGCCGAACCACAGCACGGCCGCCATGGCGAGCAGGGCGACGAAGAGCTTGATGGCAAATCGGCCCCAGCCGGGTTGCGGCAGGTAGACCTCGCGTTTGCGCAGCCCATGGAACAGCAGGCCGGCGTTGAGGCAGGAAGCCAGACCGATGGAAAGCGCCAGTCCGGCATGCTGCAGGGGACCGATGAAGGCGAGGTTCATCGCCTGTGTGGCCACCAGGGTGAGGACGGCAATCTTCACCGGCGTCCGGATGTCTTGCCGGGCGTAGAACCCGGGGGCGAGCACCTTCACCAGGATCAGGCCGGTGAGGCCGAAGCTGTATGCGATGAGGGCATTGCGTGTCTGCAGCACGTCGGCCGTGGAGAAGGCGCCATAGTGGAACAGCGTGGCGATCAGGGGGGTGGAGAGCAGAGCCAGTGCCAGGGCGGCGGGGAGGGTGAGCAGCAGCGTGAGGCGCAGCCCCCAGTCGAGCAGCGAAGAAAAGGCTTCAGTCTTGTCGTCTGCATGCAGCTTGGCCAGGCTGGGCAGCAGGATGGTTCCCAGCGCCACGCCCAGCAGGCCGGAGGGGAACTCCATCAAGCGGTCCGCATAGTAGAGCCAGGAGACGCTGCCGCTCTCGAGGAAAGAGGCGAATATCGTATTGATGAGCAGCGAGATCTGGCTGACGGAGACGCCGAGCAGGGCGGGCGCCATCAGTTTGAGGATGCGTCGCACGCCGGGATCGGAGAGATCGAGGCGGAAGCGGGGAAGCATGCCGATCTTGGCGAGTGGTCGCAGTTGGAAGGCCAGTTGCAGCAGGCCGCCGATGAAGACCGCCCAGGCGAGTGCCAGCACCGGCGGGTCGAAGTAAGGCGCAGCGAACAATGCCATGCCGATGAAGCTCAGGTTGAGTAGGACAGGCGTGAAAGCAGGGATGGAGAACCGGCTCCAGGTATTGAGGATGCCGCCTGCCAGTGCGACCAGCGCCATGAAAAAAATGTACGGAAAGGTGATGCGGGTAAGTTCGACGGTGAGGGCGAACTTGTCGGCATCGTCGGAAAAGCCGGGCGCGGAGAGGTAGATGATCAGCGGAGAGGCGAGGATGCCGAGCAGCGCCACCAGCGCGACGACCAGTCCGAGCAGGGTGGCCACCTTGTCCACCAGTGTGCGGGTGGCCTCATGGCCCTGGCGGTTGCGGTACTCCGCCAGGATGGGCACGAAGGCCTGCGAGAATGCGCCTTCCGCGAACATGCGACGCAGCAGGTTGGGCAGGCGGAAGGCCACGAAGAAGGCATCCGTCGCCATGCCGGCGCCAAAGGCGCGGGCGACGACGAAGTCACGAACGAAACCGAGGATGCGGGACAGCAGGGTCATGCCGCTGACGGTCGCCAGGGCGCGGAGCAGGTTCATAAAGGTTCTGGAATTAAGCCGCAGGAGGCGGGGCGCGCATCGAGGCCGCGGTTATGGCGCTGCGCATGATAGCCGCTCTTGCCCGTGTCGCGTGTCGCCGTCGTCCGCAATATATATTGCATTGGGCTCTGAAAGCAGATAGACTCGCGGGCTTTCAAGAACCACCAACCAACGGGAATCGAATTTATGGCCAACTCGGCACAAGCTCGCAAGCGCGCTCGTCAAGCGACCACGGCTCGCGCTCACAACGCCAGTCTGCGTTCGCGTCTGCGTACTGCGATCAAGGCCGTGCGTAAGGCCATCGTGGGTGGAGACAAGACTGCTGCCCAGTCGGTCTTCCGCACCTCGATGAGCACCATCGACAGCATCGCCGACAAGAAGATCATCCACAAGAACAAGGCCGCTCGCCACAAGAGCCGTCTTTCCGCCGCTGTCAAGGCGATGGCCGCCTGAGTCTCCTGATTCGGCTGCTGCATGGATGTAAAAAAAGCGACCTTCGGGTCGCTTTTTTTTGCCCGTGCTCAGTCGGATGGGTGGCTGGTTTAGACCTGCTCCAGCGGTTCCATCTGCAGGTCGTTGTCGTTGGCGAAGTTGATCAGGAATTTGTAGGCGAGGGGCTCGATCTCATAGAGGCGGCTGTCGACGAGGACTGTCTTGTCGCCTTTGAGCGTGCAGCCGGGGCGTACATATGGGGAGTAGCGCATCCGATGGTCGGAGCCGAAGGCGGACATGATGCCGCACAAGCGGTCGGCCCAGTCGCTGGGGCGGAATTTCTTCCCTGCGCGCGTGACGCCGATGATGACAAAGCTCTCTATTTTCTGGTTCATGTGTCACGCATCGTGGCTTCAGGAAAACAAGGCGCCCGGTGAAGGCTCCACGGAAAAACGGGGCGCATTCTAGCAGAAATGCCTAGGCGCGAATGCCTTGCAGCGGCCGGGCGATCTGTACTTCGGTCGTGCTTTTGGCTTACCATCGCTGTCTATTTTCCCCAACGGCGGCGTCAGCCGCCGTGCGTTTTTTGTGCTTCGTCCCGATAGGGGTCCTCCATGTCCCACGTCATGAATACCTATGCACGCTTGCCGGTCGCGTTTACGCACGGCGACGGTGCATGGCTATACGACGAGACGGGAAAACGCTATCTCGACGCGCTTTCCGGCATTGCCGTCTCCACCTTGGGTCACAACCATCCGCGCCTGGTTGCAGCGATTGCGGCTCAGGCCGGCAAGGTTCTTCATACCTCGAACCTCTACCGCATTCCCTTGCAGGAGCGATTGGCCGAGCGGCTCGCGGCTCTCTCCGGCATGGAGCAGGTCTTCTTCTGCAACTCTGGTGCCGAGGCCAATGAGGCGGCGATCAAACTCGCCCGTTTTTATGGTCACAAGAAGGGCATAGAACTGCCGACCGTGGTGGTCATGGAGGATGCCTTTCATGGCCGGACGCTGGCGACGCTGTCCGCCACCGGCAACCGCAAGGCCCAGGCTGGTTTCGAACCGCTGGTCAGCGGTTTTGTCCGGGTTCCCTATCGGGATATCGAAGCGGTGCGCCAGATCGCTGAGCATAACCACGGCGTGGTCGCGGTGATGCTGGAGGTGATCCAGGGCGAGGGCGGACTCAGCATCGCGGATGTGGGCTATTTGCGCGAGCTGCGAGGCGTGTGCGATCAGCACGGATGGTTGCTGATCTGCGATGAGGTCCAGTGCGGTGTCGGCCGGACCGGCACCTGGTTCGGCTGGCAGCAGACTGATGTTCAACCCGATGTGATGACTCTGGCCAAAGGCTTGGGCTCCGGCGTGCCGATCGGCGCCTGCTTGGTCACCGGGCCGGCATCCGGCTTGTGGGGTCCGGGTAATCATGGCACCACCTTCGGTGGCAATCCCCTGGCCAGCGTGGCCGCATTGACGACGCTGGACGTGATTGCCGAGGATGGCTTGCTCACCAACGCTGAACGCGTCGGGCAGGAGATCCGCGACAGCCTTGGGGAGGCGCTGAATGGCCTTGCCGGCGTCGCAGACATCCGTGGCCGGGGACTGATGGTGGGAATCGAACTGGATCGGCCCTGCGGCGTGCTGGTGGGGCGCGGCTTGGCGGCCGGGCTGTTGATCAACGTGACGGCGGAGCGGGTGGTCAGACTGCTGCCGCCGCTGACATTCACCTCTCGGGAGGCCCAGACCTTGGTGACAGGACTGGCCCCGCTGATTCGCGACTTCCTGTCGCAGGGGTAAGGAAGGCGCTCTACATGACAGCCAGCAAGCACTATCTGCAATTCAAGGACTTTTCCCGCGAGGAGTACGACTACCTGTTCAGCCGCACCGCGTGGATCAAGTCCAAGTTCAAGCAATACGAGCCCTACCATCCATTGTTCGATCGCACGCTGGTGATGATTTTCGAAAAGGCCAGCACCCGTACCCGACTCTCCTTCGAAGCCGGCATGCAGCAACTGGGGGGCTCCGCGATCTATCTCAATACCCGGGATTCCCAATTGGGGCGAGGTGAGCCGGTGGAGGACGCGGCCCAGGTCATCTCGAGGATGAGCGATATCGTGATGATCCGGACTTTCGAGCAAGAGATCATCGAGCGTTTCGCCGGCGCTTCCCGGGTTCCCGTCATCAACGGCCTGACCAACGAATATCATCCCTGCCAGATCCTGGCGGACGTATTCACCTTCATCGAGCACCGCGGCAGTATCCAGGGCAAAACGGTGGCCTGGGTAGGCGACTCCAACAACATGTGCAATACCTGGCTGCAGGCTGCGGAAGTGCTGGACTTCAACGTCCGCGTTTCCACGCCGCCGGGTTATGAAGTGGAGCCGGAGCGCGCCGGACTGCACGGCACCGGACACTTCGAGCAGTTCGAGGACCCGATGGAGGCCTGCCGGGGCGCGGATCTCGTGACGACCGACGTGTGGACTTCCATGGGCTTCGAAGCGGAGAACGAGGCCAGGATGAAGGACTTCGCCGATTGGTGTGTGGATGCGGAGATGATGGCAGTTGCCCGGCCGGGCGCGCTCTTCATGCACTGTTTGCCGGCGCACCGCGGCGAGGAGGTTACCGCCGAGGTCATCGACGGGCCGCAATCCGTGGTCTGGGACGAGGCGGAGAATCGCCTTCATGTGCAGAAGGCATTGATGGAATATCTGGTGCTGGGCCGGGTGGAGTCGGACTGACCCGGTCACGCATATACAGGGCGGAGCCCTGGAGGAGCATCCCCGTTTCGACCGCGTCGGAACGGGGAGTCGGATCAACGCGGAACCGCTGCTAACCGCCGGAGTGTCTAGGGGCACCCGGTTGCAATGATTGGACAGGACAATGAGCGACGTCAAGAAAGTGGTACTCGCCTATTCGGGCGGGCTGGATACCTCGGTCATCCTCAAGTGGCTGCAGGACACTTACCAGTGCGAAGTGGTGACCTTCACCGCCGACCTCGGTCAGGGCGAGGAACTGGAGCCGGCTCGGCAGAAGGCGCTGAAGTTCGGTATCAAGCCTGAGAACATCTTCATCGACGACCTGCGCGAAGAGTTCGTGCGCGATTTCGTCTTCCCGATGTTCCGGGGCAACACGGTGTATGAGGGCGAGTATCTGCTCGGCACTTCCATCGCTCGTCCCCTGATCGCCAAGCGCCAGATCGAGATTGCACGCGAAAGCGGCGCCGACGCGGTATCCCATGGCGCGACCGGCAAGGGTAATGACCAAGTCCGTTTCGAACTCGGCTACTACGCGTTGATGCCGAACGTGAAGGTGATCGCCCCGTGGCGAGAGTGGGACCTGCTCTCCCGCGAAAAGCTGCTGGCGTATGCCGAGAAGGCAGGTATTCCCATCGAGATGAAGCACAAGCAGGGTGGCTCGCCGTACTCCATGGACGCGAACCTGCTGCACATCTCCTTCGAAGGGCGCCACCTCGAGAATCCGTCTGCCGAGGCGGAAGAAGACATGTGGCGTTGGACCGTTTCGCCGGAAGCTGCCCCGGATGCCGCCCAGTACGTGGACCTGGAATTCGAAAAGGGCGATCTGGTGGCGATCGATGGTGTACGGCTGAAGGCGCACGAACTGCTTGCCAAGCTCAATGAACTTGGCGGCAAGCATGGCATCGGCCGGCTGGATCTGGTCGAGAACCGCTACGTCGGCATGAAGAGCCGGGGGTGCTACGAAACCCCGGGCGGCACCATCCTGCTCAGGGCTCACCGTGCCATCGAGTCCATCACGCTGGATCGCGAAGTGGCCCACCTCAAGGACGACCTGATGCCGCGCTACGCCAGCCTGATCTACACCGGCTACTGGTGGAGCCCGGAACGGCGCGCGCTGCAGGCGCTGATCGACGCCACGCAGCAGACGGTGAACGGCTGGGTTCGCGTCAAGCTCTACAAGGGCAATGTGATCGTGGTCGCGCGCGACTCCAAGACGGATTCTCTGTTCGACCCCACCATCGCCACGTTCGAGGATGACCAGGGCGCGTACAACCAGAAGGACGCGAACGGCTTCATCCGCCTCAATGCCCTGCGTATGCGCATCGCCGCGAACGCCAAGTCCAAACGGGGTTGAGGTAGGACGGGATGAATGGCGAGCCGCTGATATTTGGTCTGACAGTCGCGGAGTTCGAGGATCTGTCGCTCAAGATCTGCTTTACCGCGCTGATCCTCTACATGCTGTTCATCATCGGCAACCTGGCGAAGGAATCCAAAGCTGGCAAATACGGCACCATGTGGCTGTTCATCGCCCTAGGTGTCGGTTTTGTCGGCTTCGTCGCCAAGGGGGTCATCCAGAAATTGATGGGAATCGAATAGGAAGAGATTCATGAGCGTCACTGAGAAGATCGACGGTGTGGCGGTTAGCACCAAGGCAAACGTGTATTTCGACGGTAAGTGTGTCAGCCACGGTATCCGCTTCGCCGACGGCACCCAGAAGTCGGTAGGTGTGATCCTCCCGGCCTTGCTGACCTTCAACACCGGCGCCCCGGAAATAATGGAAGGGGTGGCGGGAAGCTGCCGTGTGCGGTTGAAAGGCGAAAACGAGTGGAAGAACTATGCCGCTGGCGAATCCTTCAATGTGCCGGGCAACTCCAGCTTCGATATCGAAGTGGCGGGTGAGCCTTACCACTACATCTGCCATTTCGGCTGAGCAGGTCGCACAGGAGTAGTCGCCATGCCCTCATTCGACATCATGTCCGAGGTGGATCTCGTCGCGCTGCGTAATGCGGTGGATGTGGCTAACCGCAAGATATCCGGTCGCTATGACTTCAAGGGAACCGATGCTCGCGTGGAGCAGGGCGACAAGGTGCTGACGCTCTTTGGCGACAGTGACTTCCAATTGGACCAGATGAAGGCCATTCTGCTCCCGGAGATGACCGCCAAGAAAATTGACATCCGCTGCCTGGAGTACGGCGACCTGCAGAAGGTCAGTGGTAACAAGGTGAAGCAGGAACTGAAGGTCCGCGTGGGTGTCGATCAAGAATTGGCAAAAAAAGTCGTTAAGTTACTTAAGGACAGCAAGCTGAAGGTTCAGGCCGCGATCCAGGGAGACGCCATCCGCGTTTCCGGTGCGAAGCGGGATACCTTGCAGGACGCGATTGCAATCGTGAGGAAGGATGTCACTGACTTTCCGCTGCAGTTCGGTAACTTTCGCGATTGATCTTTGCAGGAGAGAGAGATGGACGTTTCTTCCATAGCGGCGGCCGCGAGTGCGAACTCCGCATCCCAGCTGCAAACACAGGTTTCGGTGTCAGTGCTAAAGAAGGCGATGGATGTGCAGGAGACCCATGCCCTGCAGCTGCTTGCCGCGTTGCCGCCTACGCCTTCTGGCCCCGTGGGTGCTACGGGGGGCGTGATCGATACCTACGCCTGATCTGGCCCCGGTTTTCCTCGAAGGCCCATCTTAGGATGGGCCTTTTTGTTTTGAGGCATCTGAAGCCAGGGGGATAGATATTCTCGGATGCATGAAAATCATTTGCAAAAATATGCATATTGTCTATTAATGTGAATAGCATATTTTTGAGTGAGTTCTCATGTCACATCGAGGTGTCTTCGCTGGCGGCTTCACATTGGTTGAGCTGATGACAGCGCTTTCAGTGGCCGCGGTGTTGGTGGTCTTGGCTGCACCGGCACTGCGCGATCTGATAGGTGGTCAACGACTGACGCTAAGCACTCACGCCCTGGTCGGCAGCCTGAGCTACGCTAGAAGCGAAGCAATCCGCCGTAGCACTCAGGTGACCGTATGTCCCTCGGTGAATGAGAGTACATGCGACGCTGGATCGGCCTGGAACAGGGGATGGATTGTCTTCGTGGATCTCGATGGAGATGGGCAAGCCAGTGAGGGAGAGACGGTGCTCCGTGTGTCAGGGAAGCAGTCCGACGAGATCGCGACTGGCGGAAGCTCCCTCTCCAGTGTCTCCTATGGCCCCGATGGAAAGGCGCGGAAACCCTCGGGGGCATGGCAATTCGGGTCGATCTACCTCTGTGGGGCCCAACGATCGAAGCGCATCGTCTTGAGTGCATCGGGGAGGGTCCGCCAGGAGCACGCGCAATGCTTGCAATAGGGGTGCTGGTTGCCGGAGTGGGGGCTACGGTATGCTAGGGGAAAAGAGGTATATCCCCAGATGAGTCAAGACAAGAAAATTGCCAAGCAAACTGCTTACGACCTTGAGTTGCTTCGTCAATGTTTTGCGCTTCCCCGCGTCAATGAGCCTGTGCTGGATGAGTTCGTTCCGGACCAACTGCGGCCGGCAGCGGTGCTGCTGCCGATCGTGAATAGAGCGGAAGCGGGATTGAATGTTCTGCTGACTCGCAGGGCTGACCATCTTCATCACCACCCGGGACAGATAAGCTTTCCGGGGGGAAGAAGAGAGGCGGAGGATGGGTCACCGACAATAACCGCCTTGAGAGAAACGGAAGAGGAAATAGGGCTTCCGCGTAGCAGGGTAGAGGTTCTGGGGGAGCTTCCTGAATACCATACAGGTACAGGTTTCTGTATTACGCCGATAGTCGGAGTGATCACACCACCGTTTGACCTTGCGCCGGATTCGTTCGAGGTCGCGGAGGTTTTTGAGGTTCCGCTCGAGTTTTTACTTAATCCGGTGAATCATCAACGTCATTCGATGACTAGGGAAGGCCGGGTGCGCAATTATTACGCCATGCCTTATGGCTCCTATTACATCTGGGGGGCCACCGCCGGGATCATCTTGTCTCTATGGCGCTTCTTGAATGAATCGCCTCAATAAATCCATATCACCAGCATGAGGCTACTGTGCATGTATCAGCTCCGACGCCTCGTGTGCCCGCTTGGTCGAGCGTTAACGAGCAACCACATTTATGGTCGTTCGAGGCCTGGGCTCCTTGAGGTGTGGCTGTGAGAGTGAAAGCCCGGGTGCCTGGTGTCCCGGGAGAGAACTGATAGAAGCCCACGGTGTCAGTGGTGCAACCAAACGAGGGCCAGTTTTCACCATCGTCGCCCACAGCCCCTTCATAGGACATATTCGAGGTGAAGTAGCGCTCCAGATATTGGGCCTGCTCGACAAGGCAAGCCTGGGCGCTCGCGCGCCTAGTGTCCATCATATGCTGTTGGTAAGACGGATAGGCAATTGCAGCCAGTATCCCGATAATTACCACCACAATCATTAATTCGATCAGTGTCATACCGCGCATGTTTTTCATGGCTCGACTCCAATAAGTTCTCGCCATGTCTTCCTGCGAGTCGTGGTTCCCGATGGCGTGTTTACACCCACTTTCCTGACGTTGGTGTTTTCGAGCTGGGTGTAAAGAGAACCGTCTTTGTATACGACGTTGCTAGGTGTGCTACTGAAGCTAATGCCACTTCCTGTAATTACGGTTCCGTTGTATGTGAAGTAGTTGTAATCCAACCGGCCGCCTGTGAAGAGGTTCAGGGCCATGACAAAACCGTCCCCATTGGGATTGCATTGAGTTCCGGTTGGTATGAGTGTCTGCCCGATCAGAACGCCATTGATGACCTGATTGGTCAAGATCATCCTTTCTCCATTCTGGGTGTTGCCGGTAACCAAGTCGATATACCAACCCCGTTTTGCGGCCAGATCACCAGCACTGACTTCCGAAACCGTGCGGACGGTGTAATCCCCTGACGAAGATGCAGTGTCCGATACAATGCTCGATTGATGAAGTTCGGCACGGTCCGTGATTTCTGATCCGTCTATCAGCCCATACCAGGTTTGAACTGAAGCCGTGGTGATATCGCTTTCCCCCAGGAACTTTCCAGTGCCGAAATAGAGCCAGTAATCGCCGGTGCTGGTCCGTTTGACTACAGTGATTCCGGAAGTGATGGGTTGAGCGGTTCCAGAGCTATCCCTGGCTTGGAACACCTTGGTCGCTGTCTGCTCTGCCAGATCAAATCGCCATACATTCCCACGGAGATCACCCGCGTAAGCCCTGTCAGCATTGCCATCGTTGTCAGTGTCGATTACATAGGGCGCCGAAAGCCCATTAGGGCTGTCGCTCGAGCCAGCACCGGTGTCGATGGAACTGACGGCGCCGGACTGAAGATTGATCATCACCAGTCGTGCATGATGGTCTGAGCTGTTATATCCGTTCCCCAGAATTGCCATCCAGTTGCCGTTCGCCAGCCGCGCAATGCTTGGCTTGCCTGGGCTTTGCCCCATCACGCTTGAGCTTACTTCCCACAGCATCTTGCTGGCATCCATGCTGGAGGGATCAGTAACGTCGATGGCAAATACACTTTTCCCGCCACGGCCCAAGGTGGCGACCAGCACGGTTTTCCACGCACTACCGATATATGCGTCAGCGACGGTTATCTGTCCATCAACGAAATAGCGGTGGGTGTAATTCGGACTGGCCAAAGAGGCGAGATTGGCGTCTACAAGCGCTCCTGGAATATAGGCGAATACTTCCCGGCCTCTATCTTCGGCTGTGGCGGCCACTTCCGCATTGAAGCCATGAAGCATCCCATCATTGGCGCCTACGTAAACCATTTTTGTTCGACTGGCATTGGTTTCGGCAAACGCGGCGTGATCAGCGGCGCCTGTCCATGTGCGGCTCGCATAGAGTGAGGCATCAGGGGCGCCGACGTAATAAGGCGTCGAGTTGACGATGTCACCCAAGGGGCCGTTCGTCCGGGTGCGCAATGTTCCCCCATTGCCTTGCTCGAGACTTTGATCTCCCCGCAGATAACTCAAGATGTCACTTGATCCGAGGGCAGACCGCTGATCATTGCTTAGACTCGCCCAAGCGAATGTTGTCGCCGTGCCGCCTGCTCTCGTGAAGATACTTCTGTCGGAGGCGGCGGGGAGCCGTTCTGAGGCTACCCATGCCGCGCTGCTGTTAATTCCGTTGGTAGTTACTGTAAAGGCGGCTAGATCGCCCGACCAGATTACTGACTGGTAGCTCGCCTTGTAGACGGCAGAGCCGTCAGTCACCTCGGTGCTATTGGAGCTCAGGCTGGTGCCAGAGCCGAGGCGAGACTGGATGGAGGCCAGGGACTGCTTGAGCCCGTCGGTGAAGGCGGCGGGGTCTTTCGCGGAGTAAAAGTCCCCGCGGCTATTTACTGCAGCATGAAGAAGGTCGTCGATGCGGGCTGCGTTGGATGAACTGGGATCTGGCCAATTGATTGTGGCCCCGGTACTTATCGCAGCGAACGCGTTTGCTTTCGATACGGTGGAGGGCTCCACGCCGAGGCCCAGACCAATAGTGACCATGTGTTGCCAGAAGGCGGGGTCGGACGAAGAGGTGGGAACGTCGTTGGCCAGGTTGGGCCTGAGATCCCTCTTCCAGTAATACATGGCTACGTCCGCCAAAGTGCCGCTGTAATTATCGGTAAAGGGGGATGCCGGGCTGTAGGTATAGGTTGTCTGGTTATTCGCGCTGGTGATTGCCGCGCCGCTGTTGCCATCGGTATTACCCGCGGCGGAGCCGGAGGCTCCGGTGCCAGAGCCGGTCGTCCAGTAGCCGTCTGTCATCAGGATGGTGAAGCTCTGGCGGCAGGATAGTTCGCTGCTTGAGGTATCGGCTGGGTCGTCTCGCCAGGGCTCTTCCGATTCGTAATATTCCCCAGCCAGGCCCAGGGCGCGCCTGAGGGGTGTATTGCCGTCGGCAGAAATGCTGAATAGCCAGGAATAGAACGACTCTTTTGCCTGGGAGTATGGGCGGACTCCAGACAAGGGAAGTGTGGAGTTATTGATCTGGCCGTAGCCGACCCGATAGGTGCCGGAGAGGTCTGAAAAAGCCAGGCTGGTGCCGCTACGTGCGCTATTGAGACGGGTCCGATAATAGGAGTACCAGTTCGCCACGTTCTGGCGTTGCGCGTCGGAACTGACCGTCGTTTTTGTATAGCTGGCGTTCGAGGTGGTGCTGCCAGTGCCGTTATAGACGTAGTAGTAAAACTCTTCGTCGATTTGATAGCCGGAACGTGTCGCGCTACTGGATGCGAAGCCGCAGTCGTAATAGGCATAGTACGTCGACGCACTGTTGGTGCCAGGACTGTTGAAGCTGAGGGTCGCCGTGGTGCGACTGCTGCAGACGTACCCACTGCTCACACTGGATACGGATGCCCCGGAAGAAGAGAGCCAGACCTGGGTGGGGCTGGTTAGCCGGGTGCCCGACCGGGGGCTGGAAGCGGAGGCGTTCGCACACTGCGAATAGAATGTGACTCCGCTGGCGTAGGAGACGTTGTACGACGTGTTGCAGACAAAGCCGGTGGTGGCATTGGTCACCGTTGTGGTGGTCGACGCCCTCCATAACTCGCTGGGTGAGGTGAGGCGGTAACCGGTGAGGTTGAGCGCATCGCTGGCGGTGCCGCAATTGCTGTATATGTAGGAATAATTGTTGCCGGTTCGTTGGCGGGTGAGACAGACGAATCCAGAAGAGTGAGTGTCGGAACTGCTGGTTGCTGTTCCAGCGTAAGGGGCAGTCGTACTTCTTCTCCACATCCTGAGGTCGGTGGCGTGACTTCCCCGGTTACTCAGATAGCCGTCGCGCCATGCAGAGGTGTAGCTACTGTTTCCCAAGGAATTTCCGGCTGAGTCAACCGGAGGGGTGTAGGTGGTGTTGGGGTTGTAGTAAATGAGATTGTAGCTACCCGATTGACACCGTTCGGCCTTGCTGGCATTGAGTTTCCCCGTGTCCATTCTGATGACGTTTGCTCCATCGCCGCCAGATGATGAACTGCAGCTCGCACTGTCAGGCAGGTCGTCGCGATTCATCGAACCAGAATCATCGATGATGTAGATGATATTCGGCGCTAAAGGCTCAGCAACAAGTAATGGCTGCGTGGCAATATCAATAACTCCCCAAGCGCTATTCGAGAGCAGCGCCAGTGTGGCCAGCGATATTAGACCCAGGCGAGTTTGAGGCACTATATTCTTCATTTGATTGCTCATTCGGTACTGCTGAGAGACATCGTGGCCTGAAGCCACACCGCGGCGCGCCCCTCGTCGCCAGCGCTACGTGCTGTAATCCGGTAATAGCGAGCAACGGTTTTGGTGCAACCACTCGACCCGTATTCGGCAACCCCACCGCAGGTATCGACGTCGCTGCTATCTTCAGCTCCTTCGCCAAGGTACTGGATGTGATAGCTAGGCGCGGCCGTTACGTCGCCGAGGCTTAGAGACGGACTTATCCAGGTTATGCCGGTTATAGCTGGGGTGGTAGTGCATGCTGTTGCGGAGCAATCGGTCTGGAACGCAGTTTCATCGGCGGCAATTGCAGCTTCGGCCGCGCGCAGTGCACTTTCAGCCGCCTGAAAAGCGAGCTCCCTGTCGTAAAGATTGGAGGTCATCCTTTCCTGCAGCGTCGTTCCCCGCATACCTGCCAAACCGATCATGGTGACTAGCAGCAATAGAATTAAGGCGACGACTAGTGCGACACCGTGTTGCTCACTGAGCGCTGTAATATGCGGCCGGCGGGTTTTCACGGCATTCTGTTCCTGAGGGTAATAACGTTCGTCAACTCCCGGCTGACGCGGGCGCTACCGCCATTCTCGGCAATGCCGCTCGCCGCCTCACTGCCGGGTTCGACAAAGCTCAGCCGGACGCTGATTGCTGAAACGCCGGCCCAATCGGTATTGGTCCAGGCGGCGGTGTCAGCCATCGCGCTATATACGGCGTCGCCTTCCCTCAGGAATTGAAGCGTCATTGCCGAGACGCCTTCGACAATTTCCTGCGTTTGCGCTGAGGAGTTGATGAATTGAGTCCGATAAAGGGAGCGCCCGGTGTCTTGGTCGCAGGCACTACGTCCATTGCATCCTATGAACCATCCTTGGCTTGCAAAGCGAGAGAGTTCGCTGTTGCGACCAAATGTGTTGGGTACTGCTCCGGCAGCATAGGTGATGGTGGTCGTAGTGCCTCCATTGGCCTGGAACAGTTGGCCTGCGCTGGAGAGCGGGTTGCAGATGAGGAGGTACCCGTCCGTGGGAAGGTCGTGGGCCGCTTGGGTTGTTATGGTGGTTCCCGAGTGCGTGCTGACTGATGCAGGCAGGCCTGTTGTGCCGCTAAGAATCAGTGCTTGGCTTCCTTCGACCCTTTTGGCCGCTTGCGAGCCAAATTCCGGCATACCAGTGGGGAAGGCTGTTGAGCCTGAGTAGGCGCGTAGCCCCCAGCTATTCCACCAGGCCGTGTTGCTCAAGGTTCCGCTGGGGTCGCAGGCGGTTCCGCCTGTTTCGCGCAGATCGCGGGCCATTAATTCGAACGCAGTCCGAATGTTCTCTTGAATTCTCGACAGGCCTTCCGAGTTGCGATAAACCTGCCGGTTGGCCAAGAATACGCTGCCTACGCCCGCCACTACGATCAAGCCAAGGACAAGGGCGATCATCATCTCGATGAGGGTGAGGCCCCGCAGATGGCGGAGTGGGAGAGGTGGGCGCCTCATAGTTGAGCCTTGGTCTGAATGCTGAAACTCTGCGCAGCGGTCGAGTCGGCGGCGCTCGCCCGGCTGTCGTCCCAGGTGATGGATACGGTGCACAGACCGGCGCCATCACAACTCACCGAGCCGCATGAGCCGGCACCTATGCTTTGCTGGACGGACGTCAGCCAGGCGGCAAGGTCAGTTTCAGCCAGGCTGGCGCCGGTGGGCGCTGTGCAGGCGGCATCGCTGAAGTTGTAGTTTCCAGCGAGGACCGCAGAGCGATTCGCGCGCATCCTGTCCAGGATCGAGTAACTCAGGATCACGGCCATGCTTCGTTCGGTGGCGCTCTGGTTATTGCGGAGAGAGGAGAACTGCAGCCCCGCCATGCCAAGAAGCCCTAGTGAGAGCACGAGCACCGCGATCAATACCTCGATAAGGCTGACCCCTTTTTGATAGAGGTGCATTGCCGCAGTGGGGGAGGGATTGGCGGGCATTTTTCAGTCGGGGTTGGTGACGTCAGAGTCACAGGTTTCAGATGCCGTGCTCGTGGTGGTCCGTCCTCCCCCCATTACTTCCAGCCGGCGGGCGTTTGGGTCCAGGCCTTCCGTTTCGGAGCAGATCCGGAGGGTTCCAATAAGCAGGGTGCTGCCATCGCTGCCGCGGGCCAGTCCGTCAGCGCGAAACACGATTTGATTAGAGGCATCCGTGATGTTGCTGCTGGCTCCGACAGAAATTTGCTGAGTGGCAATTGACCCGCGGCGCAGGATTCGACTGGGGTCAGCTGCGTCAATCGCCGAATCCACGACTATCCAGTGCTCCCATTCGCTTTGATTTCCAGCCAGGCAGGTCAGTGCGGTATCGCTGTCGGCACGGCAGAGTGTTACGTTGCGCCCTCGCTTTACTGCCTCGCTACGGGTGAAAGTGACTGCACCGACGAGTTCGTTGGTCTGCGTGCTCAGGCGATTGTTTGCCAGCAAGGCCCGAAAGGAGGGGGCTGCCATGGCAGCCAGAATGGCCGCGACAGCCAGAGTGACCATGAGCTCGATCAGGGTGAAGCCGTCAGTCCTGCCGGAAAACCGCATGGTGTGCGCCTGAGGTCGGGATTTGGTGATCTTAGGGGGGCGCCGTTGGCGTAGCGCCTGCGGGCGATGAGCGTTGGATATAGGCCGCCGAACGGCATTAACGTTTTGATGTTTTCGGATACGTGTTGACAGGGGGAATGGGAGGCGGAGGTCGGGCCAGCCTTTTATGGTATCTTGCCCAGCGAATGGCCCAGTGGCGGGCCTTTTCAGCTTTCTTGGTTCCGCATGACGCTCCTTTCGCTGATCATCGCGCTGCTCATTGAGCAGCTGCGTCCTCTTCCCGTACAGAAACTGCTGCTGGATCCGCTGCGGCGGTTGTCGGGCGCCATGGTGCAGCGATTCAACGATGGGGAGGCGCATCACGGCCGGGCTGCCTGGTGGTTGATCGTGCTGACCGCGACCGTCGGGTGTGCCCTGCTGTACTACTTCTTGTGGCATGTGCATCCGCTGCTGGCCATGGCCTTCAACGTCGGAGTCCTATACCTGACGATGGGCTTCCGGCAGGAGAGCCATTTCTTTACCGATATCCATCTGGCGCTGCGTATGGGGGAAGTCGACAGGGCGCGTGTCCTGTTGGCCGAATGGCGAGGCGGCCTTTATCACGAGGCCAGTTCCAGCGAGATCGCGCGCCTGTCCATCGAGCAGGCGCTGGTCGCATCTCACCGGAATGTCTTCGGCGTGGCGTTCTGGTTCATCTTGCTGCCGGGACCGAGCGGGGCGGTGATGTATCGCCTGGCCCGTTTCTTCGCGGAGGACTGGGGGCGCCGGACGGATCCGGAGTTCGGGCTTTTCGGTCTGTTTGCGAGGAAGGCTTTCGAGGTAATCGACTGGTTGCCGGTACGTTTGACCGCTGCCTCGTTTTCCATCGTCGGCGATTTCGAAGACGCGATCTATTGCTGGCGGACCCAGCCCATGCTGTGGCCCGACAGGGCGTCCGCTATACTCCTTGCGAGCGGCGGCGGCGCCTTGGGTGTGCGCCTGGGCATGCCGGTGCACGAATCCGGCGAGATCGTCGAACGTCCCGAGATGGGATTGGGAGACGAGGCTGATGCCGACTATATGCAGAGCACAGTGGGCCTGGTGTGGCGGGCGCTGCTGGTGTGTCTATTGATGCTCGCCTTGCTGGGAATCGCCGGCTGGGTGGGGCGTTGATTTCCTAGGAGGGAGTGGAGATGGCAAATCGTGAAGTCGTTGTTCTCAGCGCCGTTCGGTCCGCCGTTGGTGGATTCAATGGTTCGCTGAAGGACATGGAACCCGCCGAGCTGGGCGGTATCGTCATCAAAGAGGCGATTGCCCGCGGTGGCGTGGATCCGAAACAGGTGAGCTTTGCCGCTGTCGGTAACTGCATTCCGACCGAATCCCGTTACCCTTACGTGGCCCGCGTGGCTTCCATCCAGGGTGGAATGTCGATGGACTCGGTGGCCTTCGCAGTGAACCGCCTCTGCGGTTCCGCGCAGCAGGCCGTGGTGAGCTCGGCCCAGGCCATTATGTTGGGCGATGCGGATTACGCCATCGGTGGCGGTGTCGAAGTGATGTCCCGAGGCGCCTATCTGATGCCGACCCTGCGTTCCGGCGCGCGCATGGGCGACACCAAGGCGATCGATGCGATGGTCGCGGTACTGACCGACCCCTTCGGTGTTGGTCATATGGGTATCACCGCCGAGAATCTGGCGAGCAAGTGGGGCATCACGCGGGAAGAGCAGGATGCCTTCGCGCTGGAGTCGCAGAGCCGTGCGGCCGCTGCGCTGGCGGATGGCCGTTTCAAGAGCCAGATCGTTCCGATCACCTTTGAAACCCGCAAGGGCCCGGTGGTCTTCGATACTGACGAACATCCGCGTGCGACGACCCTGGAATCGCTGGCCAAGATGAAGCCCGCCTTCAAGAAGGATGGCAGCGTGACCGCGGGAAATGCTTCCGGCATCAACGACGCCGGCGCCTTCCTGTTGCTGGCAGATGCCGCCAAGGCGAGTGCTGACGGCCACAAACCGATGGCCCGCCTGGTTGCCTACGCGATCGCAGGCGTGCCGAACGACGTCATGGGCGAAGGCCCGATTCCGGCTTCCAAGCTCGCGCTGCAGCGTGCCGGCCTGACGCTGGACAAGATCGACGTGGTCGAGTCCAACGAAGCGTTCGCAGCCCAGGCAATTGCGGTTAACAAGGGGCTGGAACTGGACGCGGCCAAGACGAACCCGAACGGTGGTGCCATCTCCCTGGGCCACCCGGTGGGGGCGACAGGTGCGGTGATCATTACCAAGCTCCTGCATGAACTGCACCGAGTCGGTGGCCGCTACGGCATGGCGACCATGTGTATCGGTGGGGGCCAAGGCATCACGACGATCTGGGAACGGATCTGAGCGATTGCGCAGTCCTCACGAAACCCCGCCTTGGCGGGGTTTTTTTTCGTCTGCTGCCAGCGCACAGTAGGAACAGATGCACCAGTTGCCAAAATGGGTCAGACGGGTTTGCACGGTATTGGTGCATGGCCCGCTTGCTTGGAGGGCTACGCTGTTGGATTACCCATGATGCGGTGCTGGCATGCTTTTCGCTGACCTCAGGTTGTCCCGATTCACCACCAGAAAGGCGGGCTCAGCGCCATGACGATCAAGAACTTCTATAACGAAATGAAAGATGAGGCGGGGCAGGTGAGGCCCCACTATGCCTCGTACGCAGCGTGGTTGTCGGAAATGCCGGAAGAGCGGCTTGCACAGAAGCGGGCTGAGGCGGATGCGCTGTTCCATCGCCACGGCATCACCTTCGCCGTCTATGGCGAGGGTGCGGGAACGGAACGTCTCATTCCCTTCGATATCATCCCGCGCATCATTCCCGCCGCGGAATGGAAGACCCTGGAGAGCGGTCTGCGCCAGCGGGTCAAGGCGCTCAACCTCTTCATCCATGACATCTACCACGGACAGGAAATACTCAAGGCCGGCCACATTCCGCCGGATCAGGTGCTGAACAACGCGCAGTACCGGAGGGTCATGCAGGGAGTGGATGTGCCGCGAGGGATCTATGCCCACATCGCTGGCGTGGATGTCGTGCGGGCAGGCGCGGGCGAGTATTACGTGCTGGAAGACAACCTGCGGGTGCCATCCGGGGTCTCCTACATGATGGAGAACCGCAAGATGATGATGCGGCTCTTCCCCCGCTTGTTCTCCCGCTACCGTGTCGCGCCGGTGGACCGCTATCCCGACATGCTGCTCAACATGCTGCGCAGCGTGGCGCCGACCGGCGTGACCGACCCCACCGTCGTGGTCCTCACGCCGGGAGCATACAACAGCGCATATTTCGAACATGCCTTCCTCGCCCAGCAGATGGGTGTGGAGCTGGTGGAGGGCCAGGACATGTTTGTCAAGGACGAACAGGTGTTCATGCGCACCACGCAGGGGCCGCAGCGGGTGGATGTGATCTACCGCCGGGTGGATGACGACTTCCTCGACCCGCTCGCCTTCCGGCCGGATTCGGTGCTCGGGGTGCCGGGCATACTCGGAGCCTACCAAGCCGGCAGGGTCACCCTCTCCAATGCCATCGGTAGCGGCGTTGCCGACGACAAGTCCATCTATCCCTATGTGCCTGAGATGGTGCGCTTCTACCTTGGGGAGGAGCCCATCCTGCACAACGTTCCCACCTATATGTGCCGCAAGAAGGACGATCTGGCCTATGTGCTGGACCACCTTGCCGAACTGGTGGTGAAAGAGGTTCATGGCGCAGGGGGTTACGGAATGCTGGTCGGGCCGGCCTCAAGCAAGGCCGAAGTGGAGACTTTCCGTGAAGTCTTGATCAAGTACCCGGAGCGCTACATCGCGCAACCCACGCTTGCACTGTCAGCTTGCCCGACTTTCGTTGAATCCGGCGTGGCGCCGCGCCATATCGACCTGCGGCCCTTCGTGCTGTCAGGCGAGGAGATTCAACTGGTGGCCGGCGGGCTGACACGGGTGGCGCTGCGTGACGGATCGCTGGTGGTGAATTCCTCGCAAGGCGGGGGCACCAAGGACACATGGGTACTGGAAGCCTGAATCGGCGAACTAGGGAGAACAGAAGATGCTGAGCCGTACCGCCGATCACCTTTACTGGATGGCCCGCTATATGGAGCGGGCCGAGAACATCGCCCGCATCCTGGACGTGAATCACCGCATGTCCATGATGCCCCAGTCCCGCATCCAGGAAGAGCAGGCCTGGGGCGCCACCTTGCGCATCATGGGGCTGGAGGCCGCTTTCCATCAGCGCTACGCCGAGATCACGCCGGACAACGTGCTGGAGTTCATGATCTTCGACCAGGACAACCTTTCCAGTATCCGCAACTGCCTGCGTGCAGCCCGGGAGAACGCGCACGCGGTGCGGGGAACCCTGACCTCGGAGCTGTGGGAAACCACCAATGGCACTTGGCTGAAGATGCGGGATTTCACCCCTGAGGCATTCGCAGACGCCGGAGCCGGTGAATTCTTCGAATGGGTGAAGTACCGCTCCCACCTCTCGCGCGGGGTGACCATAGGCACCATGCTGCAGGATGAGGCGCTGCGTTTCATCCGTATCGGCACTTTCCTCGAGCGGGCTGACAACACCGCACGCATCCTGGATGTGAAGTACCAACTGCTGCTGCCCGCCGGCGAGGTCGAGGGCGGGGCGGCAGACTACTACCAGTGGAGTGCCTTACTGCGTTCGGTGTCCGCCTTCGAGGTTTATCGGAAGGTCTACCGCGATCTCATCACTCCGGCGCGGGTGGCGGAGCTGCTGTTGTTGCGGGTAGACATGCCGCGCTCCCTGGCCCGCTGCATGAAGGAGGTCTATACCAATCTGCAGCGGGTGAGGAACGCGCAGTCCGCGGAAACTGAGCGGCAGGCCGGCGAGCTCGAGGCAACCCTGCGCTTCGGGCGCATCGACGACATCGTGCGCGGTGGATTGCACAACTACGTCATCCGGATGCTGGCCCGCACGCAGGAGTTGGGAAACCGCATTGCCGACGACTTCCTTGTCCCGGTGTCTTGAAACGGCTTGAGGCTCCGCCCCGCGAGGGGCACAACGGCAGGAGAATGGGGTGACCTATTGCGTTGGCATGCTCGTGGATGCGGGCTTGGTCTTCCTGTCCGACTCGCGCACCAACGCGGGCATCGATCAGATCAGCACCTTTCGCAAGACTGCGGTTTTCGGCCGGGACGGCGAGCGGGTGCTGGTACTGATGAGCGCGGGAAATCTGGCGATCACCCAGGCCGCCTTGTCCATGCTGCGGGAGGCAGTCGCGGCGTCGGACAGCCGGGTGAGTCTGGCGACCGTTCCCAATCTCTTCGAGGCCGCACGCCATGTCGGAGAAACGCTGCGGGAGATCCATCGCCGGGACGCCGACGCGCTGCAGGCCTTCGGCGTGGAGTTCAATGCCGCGCTGATCCTGGGCGGCCAGATACGCGGTGAGCCACCCCGGCTCTTCAACATCTACGCTGCCGGCAATTTCATTGAGGCGACGCCGGAAACCTCTTACTTCCAAATCGGCGAGTCCAAATACGGCAAGCCCATCATCGACCGCGTGCTGCAGCGGACGACCTCGCTGGAGGAGGCGGCCAAGTGCGCGCTGATCTCGATGGATTCCACGCTGCGCTCCAACCTCTCGGTGGGCTTGCCGTTGGATCTCACCGTCGTTCACGCTGGTACCTACAAGCTCGGCGAACAGCGCCACATCGACGGCACCGACAGCTACTTCGCCATGATCCAGTCGCGCTGGGGCAGCGCGCTGCGGGCCACGTTCGACGAATTGCCCGATCCGTCCCCCTTGGGCAAAGGCTGAGCGCGCAAGCCTGTCTCCGGCGCTTCACCAGCCGGGATTCAGCCTGCGTGCCTCGGCGATTTCAGCCTTGATGCTGCGGTAGTGCTCGAAACGCCGGGCGTTGATTCTGCCCGCGGCGACCCCGGCCAGGATCGCGCAACCGGGTTCGGCCTCATGCCGGCAATCGCGGAAGCGGCACTGCCCGAGGAAGGGGCGGAATTCGACGAAGGCTTCCGCCAGTTCTTCCTCACCCAGATGCGCCAGGCCGAAAGCCTGCAAGCCGGGGCTGTCTATCATCCAGCCGTCCTCGCCCAGCGGATAGAGGCGGGCAAAGGTGGTGGTGTGCTTGCCGGTGTCCAGCGCGGTGGAGATCTCCCGGGTGGCAGCCTTGGCCTCGGGAATCAAGGCGTTGGTCAGCGTAGACTTGCCCATGCCGGACTGGCCCACCAGGATGCTGTGCCGGTTCTCCAGCCAGGGCCTCAGTTTCTCCGCACCCTCCAGAGCCGAGAGTTCGATGAGTTGATAACCGAGGGCAACGAAAGGGGCGAGGCGTTCCCGTGCCAGCGGCAGTCCGGCGGTGAGGTCACTCTTGTTGAGGATGATCAAGGGCGTGATCGCCTGGCTTTCTGCAGCGGCGATGCAGCGGGAGAGCAGCAGGTCGGAGAAACCCGGCTCGGTGGCGACGACGATGGCGATATGGCTGAGGTTGGCGGCAATCAGCTTTTCGCGGAAGGCGTCAGAGCGCCACAACAGGCTACGCCGGGGGTGGAGTTCCACGATCGCACCCTGGCCTTCGCCCTGCGGCAGCACCTCCACCTCGTCACCGCAAGCGAACACGCTTTTCTTGCCGCGCGGGTAGCCCTGCAGCAGGCCCTTCCCGGTGTCGATTTCATAATGGCGGCCAAAGGCGGCGGTGACCCTGCCGCGCACCGTGGGTGCGGATGTGTCGTTTCGGTTCTGCTGCCGGGAGGCGCGTTTCAAATGAAGGAGCTCGTGTTGGCCGGCCTGGAGCCGGTGCAGGGGCGGGAAGGGCTTGCTGTGGTGTGGCGTGCGCGGCGAGCCTTCATTCAGGCAGCGCCTGCAGGCGGGCAATCCGGATTGCTGCCGGAGGGTGGGAGTCGAAGAAGCGGGAGTACAGCGGGTCCGGCGTCAACGTCGAAGCGTTGTCGCGGTAGAGCTTGGTGAGCGCGGCGACGAGATCGGAGGCGCGGGTCTGGGCCGCGGCGTAGGCGTCGGCTTCGAATTCGTGGCGGCGCGACCAGTGGCTCATCAAGGGGCCCAGCGGAAAAGTGAAGGCCGGAAGGGCGATGAAGAACAGCGCCAGGGCGGTGGCGGTGTCCTGGCTGTGGGCGCCCAGCCCGGCAAAGAACCAGGGCTGGGTTACCAGCCAGCCCAGCAAGGCGAGCAGGGCCAGGCTGAGCGGCGCGAGCACAGCCAGCCGCTTGACGATATGGCGATGGCTGAAGTGGCCCAGTTCGTGTGCCAGCACTGCTTCGACTTCGGCAGGGGCGAGCTTGTCCAGCAAGGTGTCGAAGAAAACGATGCGGCGGGCGGCGCCGAAGCCGGTGAAATAGGCGTTGCCGTGGGCCGAGCGGCGGGAGCCGTCCATGACGTACAGGCCCTTGGACTTGAAGCCGCAGCGCTGGAGCAGTGCTTCCACCCGGCTTTTCAGCGCCTCGTCGCCGAGGGGCGTGAAGGTATTGAACAGTGGGGCAATGAAGCTTGGCCAGACAAGCAGCACCAGCAGATTGAAGGCCAGCCAGAAAGCCCACACCCACAGCCACCAGTATTTGCCCATCGCGCCCATCAGCCACAGCACCACAGCCAGCAGCGGCAGGCCGACCAGGGTCGCCAGCAGGCCCTCCTTCAGCGTGTCGGAGATGAACAGCGCAGGAGTCATCCGGTTGAAGCCGAAGTGCTTCTCGACGACGAAGATGCGATACAGACTGAAGGGGAGTTCGATCAGCCAACTGGCCAGCGCGATGCAGCCCAGCAGCGCCACGCCATGCAGCAGGCTGCCGGCCGGCCATGCCTGGGTCAGGAGGCCGTGCACCGCCTGCAGTGCGCCGCCCAGCGTCAGAGCGAGGACGAACACCGCGCCGGCCAGGGTCTCCACGCCGGTCAGTCGCATGCGCGCCACGGTGTAGTCGGCGGCGCGCTGGTGGGCGCTCAGGCCGATGCTCTCGGCGAAGGGCTCGGGGACCGCGCCGCGCCGTGCCGCCACATGCCGTATCTGGCGCAGCATCAGCCCGCTCTTGATTGCGGTCGAGGCGACCAGGAAGAGGACGAACAGCAGGCTGAAGGACGCGGCGGACATGCGGGTCAGGAGTGGCCGGTGGGCGGTGGCGGCGAAAGGGTGGGCTGTAGGGC
>NZ_WUEI01000280.1 GCF_012911025.1 Azoarcus sp. TTM-91
GGCGGGCGGTCGAAGCGCACCGCCAGGTCGATGACCGGCACCACCGCGCCGCGCAGGTTGATGACGCCGCGCACGTAGGGCGGCGTCATCGGCACCGGGGTGAGGTTGCCGTACTCGATGATCTCCTTGACCACCAGGATGCTGACGCCGAAGACCTCGCCGTCCAGCTGGAAGGTCAGGTACTGGCGGGCTTCGCCCTCACTCTCCGTAACCGCGGCCGTCTCTCGTTTCACGAGTTGGCCCATGCGTGCCTCCCGTCGTCGAAACGGACGAAATCGCCCTCGCCCGCGGGCGGATGGCCACTACCGTGGGCGGGGGGCTGGGCGCGGGGAGCGGAGCGCTTGGCCGCGGAGCGGCCGCGGGGCCCGCTGCCCTCGGCGAGGCGGAAGAAGCTCATCAGTTCCTGCAACTGCACTGCCTGGCCACTCATTTCCTCGGCGGTGGCAGCCAGTTCCTCGGAGGCGGCGGCGTTCTGCTGGGTGGTCTGGTTCAACTGGTTGATGCCGGAAGCCTGCTCCTGGGAGCCGGCGGTGATTTCGGCGACCAGGTCGGCGGTCTTGCTGATGCCCGGGACGATCTCGCCCAGCAGCTGGCCGGCCTTCTCGGCGAGTTGCACGCTGCCGCTGGCGACTTCGCTGATTTCCTGCGCCGCTTCCTGGCTGCGTTCGGCCAGCTTGCGCACCTCGGCGGCCACCAC
>NZ_WUEI01000281.1 GCF_012911025.1 Azoarcus sp. TTM-91
CATAGGGGAGGACCTCGCCGCGCAGATTGACGTACTGGCGGCGCTCGGCGGCGAGGGCGGGGGCGAGGGCGATGCACTCGCGCACCGCTTCCAGGGGGAGGACGAAGGGCACGCCCTGCACGCGCACGAGGAAGCCGTCGATGATGGCAAGGGTGAGGGGCAGGCGCAGGCGCAGGGTGGTGCCCTGGCCCGGAGTGGTGTCGATGTCGATGGAGCCGCGCAGGGCGGCGATGGTCTTCTTGACCACGTCCATGCCCACCCCGCGGCCGGAGACGTTGGTGACCTGCTCGGCGGTGGAGAAGCCGGGCTCGAAGATGAGGGCGTGCACCTCCGCATCCGAGAGCTGGGCCTGGTCGTTGACGAGGCCGCGCTCGCGGGCATGGGCGAGCAAGCGTTCGCGGTCCAGGCCGCGGCCATCGTCGCCGATCTCGATGACGATGCCGCCGGAATCGTGGTAAGCGTTCAGGCTCACCCGCCCGCGCTCGGGCTTGCCGGCGGCGCGGCGGGCCTCGGGGGGCTCCAGGCCGTGGTCGATGGCGTTGCGCACCAGGTGCATCAGCGGATCGCCCAGCTTCTCGACCATGGTCTTGTCGAGCTCGGTGTCGGCGCCGGTGATCTCCAGGGCGATGTCCTTGCCCAGCTCCCGGCCCAGCTCGCGCACCACGCGGTGGAAGCGGTTGAAGG
>NZ_WUEI01000282.1 GCF_012911025.1 Azoarcus sp. TTM-91
CTTTTCCGCCCACCTACCGCCTCGCCATCTTCGATCTCGACGGCACGCTCGCGGACTCCCTGGGCTGGTTCCTCGGCGCCATCAACCTGATGGCCGAGCGCCACCGCTTCCGCCGGGTCGAGGCGCACGAAGTGGACATGCTGCGCGGCCAGGGCGCGCGCCAGATCCTCGCCCACGTTGGCCTGCCGCTGTGGAAGCTGCCGGCGGTGACCACCGACATGCGCCGGCTGATGAGCCGCGACATCGCCGACGTCCGTCTCTTCCCCGGCGTGGATGAGGCCCTGGCCCAGCTGGACGCCGCCGGGGTGACGCTGGCGCTGGCCACCTCCAACAGCCGTGCCAACGCCGAGCGCATCCTCGGCCCGCAGAACAGCGCCCGCTTCCGCCACTTCGCCTGCGGCAGCGCGCTGTTCGGCAAGCGCGGCAAGTACGAGAAGCTGCTGCTCCAGGCCGGCGTGCGGGCGGCGGAAGCGGTTTCCATCGGCGACGAGATCCGCGACGCCGACGCCGCCCGCGCCTGCGGCCTGGACTTCGCCGCCGTCGCCTGGGGCTACACCCTGCCGGACGCGCTGCAGGCCACCGCCCCGCGCGCCTTGCTGCACGACCTCGACGAGCTCGTCGCCTTCCTGCTCGGCACCGCGCCGGCCTGCAGCGGTCCGGCCTCCGCCCTCATGCCATAATCC
>NZ_WUEI01000283.1 GCF_012911025.1 Azoarcus sp. TTM-91
GTATTCATCGACCCGGCCTGGCTGGTGGAAACCGCCAGCGCCGGGCTGCGGCCGGACGCCGGGCCCGCGCTGGCGTGACTGCAGCGCGCCGGCTACCGGCTGGTGCTGATCTCGCCGCCGGTGGCCAGCGGCGCGGCGGCGCCCCGCGCGGCGATGCCGGCGAGCGCGCTGGCGGAGGCCTTGTCGCCCCACGGTGTCGTGCTGGACGCGAGCTATCGCTGCCCGCATGCGGGCCAGTGCGGCTGCCCATGCGAGCTGCCCGGCCCCGGCCTGCTGCTGCAGGCGGCAGCGGAACTGGCGCTGGAACTGCGACGCAGCTGGTTGATCGGGCCACCGCGCCGGCTGCCGCACGGTGCTGCTGGATCGGGATGGGGACATGCCGCCGCCGCGCCGGCCTGAGCATGTCGCCGCCAGTCTCACCGAAGCGGTGGCCGACATCCTCTCCACGCCGCCGGGCGCGCGCGGCGGGCAGGCGGCCATCGAGGAGTGGATCGACTGAGAAGCCGGGCTGGCGGAACCGCTGAGCAGGCCCGGCCGCGAAACCCGCGCTGCATCCCCTGGGCCCGCAGCGCCCGTCGCCTTATCAGACGGGGCAGGAGCGAAAGCGGCGGCGCAGGCCCCAGCGCAAGCGCATGGCGTTACGCCCCTAG
>NZ_WUEI01000284.1 GCF_012911025.1 Azoarcus sp. TTM-91
GGGCCGCGTTCAGGCCGCGCCGCGGCCGGGGTGGATCATTCGTCCACCACCATGAATTTCTCCCGCGGGGCGTCGCAGTTGGGGCAGGTCCAGTGCGCGGGCAGGGCGGCGAAGGGGGTGCCGGGCACGACTTGGGCGAGGGCGTCGCCCTCGGCCGGGTCGTAGATCCACCAGCAGATGCCGCACTCCAGGCGGGCGTTCGGGTCCAGGCGGTCTTGGTCGCCGAGGTAGCTGCCTTCGAACATGGTGTCGGGTCTCCGGAGGGCGGCGCTCAGATTTCGCCCAGGCTGTCGGTCCATTCGCGCAGGCGGGCGATGCTGTCGGCGAAGTCGTCGGCGGCGGCCGGGGCGACGTCGGGCAGGTCGGTGACTTCCAGGGTATTGAGGATGAGGGTGTCGGCGCTGTTGAAGTACTGCACCCACCAGGTGCGGGCGAGGCCGGTGCTGGTGATGCGGCAGTTGCCGTAGCCGCGCGACAGGATGACCGTGGGGCCGATGCCCAGGCTGGCGACCAGCCAGTTGAGGTCGTCCGGCGTCATCGGCAGCAGGGTGAGGTTGATGATG
>NZ_WUEI01000285.1 GCF_012911025.1 Azoarcus sp. TTM-91
TCCTCATCGCAGCACTCCACGCCTGCGCCTCCGGCTGGCTCTACGCCCACATGCAGCGCTTCGTGAACCCCACCCCCTTCGGCCTGCACATCGGCATCGAATACCTCTTCATGGCGGTCGTCGGCGGGGCTGGCCACGTCTGGGGCGCACTGGTGGGCGCCGGCGTCATCACCATCATGAAGCAGTGGCTGCAGGACCTGCTGCCCAAGCTCCTGGGCCACAGCGGCAACTTCGAAGTCATCGTCTTCGGCCTGATGATGGTGCTGGTGCTGCAGCGCGCCCGTGGCGGCCTGTGGCCCATCCTCGCCCGGCTGGTGCCGGTGCGCCGCGCCCACAAGGTCATCGACGCCGCCGCCGAACCGCTGCCGCGGCGTGAGCTGCCCAAGGCCGGTGAGCTCATCCTCGAAGCGCGCGACGTCACCCGCAAATTCGGTGGCCTCGTCGCCAACAACAACATGAGCCTGGAAGTGAAGGCCGGCGAAATCCTGGCGCTGATCGGCCCCAACGGCGCCGGCAAAAGCACCATGTTCAACCAGCTCTCCGGCGTCGACACCCCCACCT
>NZ_WUEI01000286.1 GCF_012911025.1 Azoarcus sp. TTM-91
TCCTCATCGCAGCACTCCACGCCTGCGCCTCCGGCTGGCTCTACGCCCACATGCAGCGCTTCGTGAACCCCACCCCCTTCGGCCTGCACATCGGCATCGAATACCTCTTCATGGCGGTCGTCGGCGGCGCCGGCCACGTCTGGGGCGCGCTGGTGGGCGCCGGCGTCATCACCATCATGAAGCAGTGGCTGCAGGACCTGCTGCCCAAGCTGCTGGGCCACAGCGGCAACTTCGAAGTCATCGTCTTCGGCCTGATGATGGTGCTGGTGCTGCAGCGCGCCCGCGGCGGCCTGTGGCCCATCCTCGCCAAACTGGTGCCGGTGCGCCGCGCCCACAAGGTCATCGACGCCGCCGCCGAACCGCTGCCGCGGCGCGAACTGCCCCAGGCCGGCGAGCGCATCCTCGAAGCGCGCGACGTCACCCGCAAGTTCGGCGGCCTCGTCGCCAACAACAACATGAGCCTGGAAGTGAAGGCCGGCGAAATCCTGGCGCTGATCGGCCCCAACGGCGCCGGCAAGAGCACCATGTTCAACCAGCTCTCCGGCGTCGACACCCCCACCT
>NZ_WUEI01000287.1 GCF_012911025.1 Azoarcus sp. TTM-91
CCGGTATGCCGGGCGTTTGCGGGTGGGCGGCAGTGCCAGCGCTGGCGGGGAAATCGTCGGCGCCGGGGGAATTGCTCCCGCAGCGGCGGGGCGGGCGGAGTGACCGGATCGGAGCAGCGCTGCTGCGATGCGGCCACCCGGGCGCCGGCGCGCAGCGGCGGCTTGCTCAGCCCGCGGCGGGCGCGGCGAACACTTCCCTGGCCGCGGAGAGGCCGTTGAGGGCGGCCGGGAAGCCGGCGTAGACCGCCATCTGCATGATGGTTTCCACCACTTCGTCCCGCGACACGCCGACGTTCAGCGCCGCCTGGATGTGGACCTTGAGCTGGGGCGCTGCATTGCCCAGCGCGGTGAGCGCGGCCACGGTGGCGATCTCGCGCTCGCGCAGGCCGAGGGCGGGGCGGGAGTAGATGTCGCCGAAGGGAAATTCGATCAGATAGCGGGCGAAGTCCGGGGCGATGGCGGAGAGGCTGTCCACCACCCGTTCGCCGGCGTCGCCGTCGATTTCGCGCAGGCGGGCGAGGCCGCGGGCGTAGCGGTCGGCTTCGGTGGCGGCGG
>NZ_WUEI01000288.1 GCF_012911025.1 Azoarcus sp. TTM-91
GCCTGGACCGCAACGAAGAAGCGCGGCTGCTGGCCGAAGCGGCCCGCCAGATCGAACGCGTGGGCCTGGCCCCGCACATGTACGACGAAGCCGGCAGCCTCGCCCTGGGCCAGCAGCGCATCCTCGAAATCGCCCGGGCGCTGTGCTCCGACCCCTGCCTCTTGCTGCTGGACGAACCGGCCGCCGGCCTGCGCTACAAGGAGAAGGAAGCCCTGGGCGAGCTGCTGAAGAAGCTGCGTGCCGAAGGCATGGCCATCCTGCTGGTCGAGCACGACATGGACTTCGTCATGGGCCTGGTGGATCGGGTGGTGGTGATGGAGTTCGGCGAGAAGATCGCCGAAGGCCTGCCGGAAGAGGTGCAGCAGAACCCCAAGGTGCTCGAAGCCTACCTGGGCGGCGTGGAGTGATGAGCATGAGCAATCAACAAGGCAGCCAAAGCAACCCGAGCAACCAGCCCGCCAGCAAGGTGCTGGAAGTGCAGGACCTGTGCGTGTCCTACGGCAAGGTCGAAGCGCTCACCAACGCCAACCTGGTGGTGGGCGAAGGCCAGA
>NZ_WUEI01000289.1 GCF_012911025.1 Azoarcus sp. TTM-91
GCGGAATACGCCAGCGGAAGCGGCCTGCTCCACGCCCGCGTCGTCCGCCCGCCGCTGGATGGTGAAGGCGCCAGCCTGCGTCCGCGCCGCCTGCTGGCGGTTGAGCCGGCCTCGGTCGCCGCCATCGAAGGCATGGTGGATGTGGTGACGCGCGGCGATTTCGTCGCCGTCGTCGCCACCACGGCCGAGGCCGCCGCCCGCGCCGCCCGCCAGCTCAAGGCGCGCTGGGAAAGCCGCCCGGCGCCGCAGCCGCTGCCGACTCGGGAAAGCGTGGTCCGCGAAGACGGCGACACCGCCGCCGCCCTCTCCAGCGCAACGAACACACTCACCCGCAGCTACCGCTGGCCGGCCCTGCCGCCACTGGCGGAAGAAAGCGCCAGCGCCTGTGCCGCGCTGGTCGATGGCGAGCTCCACCTCTGGGCCAACGCCCGCGCCCCGCGCGCCCTGGCGCTGGAAATCGCCGCCCTGGCCGGCCTGCCACCCTCGCGGGTGCAAGTGCTGGACCCGGCCCCGCTGGCCGCCGCGCTCTCCACCCAAG
>NZ_WUEI01000028.1 GCF_012911025.1 Azoarcus sp. TTM-91
GGCGGCGAGCGTGTTCTGCTCGGATGACATTCAGTACTCCTTGGCTGCGACAGCTGCGATGGCCGGCAGCTGCATGAAAACGGGTGGCCGGAGCTGCCGGTCGGGGCGAAACGGTGCCGCGGGCCGTGCCCGCCGTACAGTGCCGCCGCCGGGAAGGGCGCGGCGCTGGTCGGAGGCAGGGGCGCGGCGGGTGCTCATGCCGGGTCCAGGTGGGCCAGGGTGTCGGCGTCCAGCGCGTCGGTGATGCGTTCGCGCAGGGCGTGGAAGCTGTCGTCGCCCAGCAGAGCGGCGCGGCGGCGCGGGCGCGGGAAGGGCACCGCATGCTCGGCGATGATGCGGCCGGGCGAGGCGCCCATCACCACCACGCGGTCGGCCAGCAGCAGGGCCTCGTCCACATCGTGGGTGACGAAGATCACCGTGCGGCGCGGCTGGCCGCGCTCCCACACTTCCACCAGCAGATCCTGCAGGCGGGCGCGGTTCACCGGGTCCAGCGCGCCGAAGGGTTCGTCCATCAGCAGGAAGGGCGATTCCAGCGCCAGCGCGCGGGCAATGGCGGCACGCTGCTGCATGCCGCCGGAGAGTTCGAAGGGATGGCGGGAGGCCGCGTCGCCGAGGCCGACGCGGTCCAGCTGCTCCCACGCTCGGCGGCGGCGCTCGGCGCGGTCCAGCTTGGGATGGGCCTTGGCGACCGCCTCGGCCACGTTGTCGCCCACCGTCATCCAGGGGAACAGCGAGTAGTTCTGGAAGACCACCGCGCGGTCCGGACCCGGCCCGGCGATCTCGCGGCCGCCGGCACTGATGCGGCCGTGGCCGGGCTTCTCCAGCCCGGCCAGCAGCCGCAGCAGCGTGGACTTGCCGGAGCCGCTGGGGCCGAGCAGGGCGACGAATTCGCCGCCTGCCACCGTCAGGTCTATGCCCTGCAGGATGAGCTGCTCGCCGTAGGCGAAGGCCAGCCCATCCACATGCAGGTCGTTGCCGCCGTGTCCGCCGCGGGTGCTCACAGAACGTTCCTGGCCTTCTCCGCCTGGAGCTTTTCCTTCCAGTACGGATCCTTCGGGTTTTCCTTGGCCAGCTTTTCCAGTGCGCGGTGGTAGGGGCCGGTTTCGAAGATGGGTTCCAGCGGACGGGTGCCATCGACGAATTCAGCTTCGACCAGCGTGGTCCAGAACTTCTGCGTGCCCTTCACATTGGGATCGGTGGTCTGATCCAGGTGCGGGGAGTAGTAGCCCTGTTCCAGGATGTCGCGGTCCAGCTTCACGTACTTCTGGATGGAATCGATGGTTTCCTTGCGGTTCTGGGCGGCGAACTTCTCCGCCTTCAGGATGGCGCGCAGGAAGCGGTCCCAGGTGTCGCCCTTGGCGGCGCGGTCGGACTTCACCACCAGGCGGCAGCAGGGGTGGCCCGGTTGCACGTCGGAGGAGCGGATGACGACCTTCAAGCCCTGGCGTTCGGCGCGGATGTCATGCGGACCCCACACCACGCCGGCGTCCACCTGGCCGGACTTCACCGCTTCCAGCACCGCCGGCGGGTTCTTCAGTTCGAAGATCTGGACGTCGTTCTTCCAGTTCAGCTTCTCGTCCTTCAGCGCCGCGCGCAGCACCGCGTCACCGGTGGCGAGGCGGATGGTGGCGATCTTCTTGCCGCGCAGGTCGGCCACGGTCTTGATCGCGCCGGCGTTTTCCGGCTTGACGATGATGGCGGCGTCTTCACCCATGATGCCGCCGATGATCTTCAGCTCGGAGCCGCGGGCGTAGTGCACCAGCGGGGCGGCGGTGCCGAAGGCGCCCACGTCCAGCTTGTTGGCCACCACCGCGTTGAGGCCGTCGGCGGAGTTCACGAATTCCACCAGCTCCACGTCCAGGCCCTCTTCCTTGAAGAAGCCCTGTTCCTGGGCGACGAAGAACTTGGCGTGGCCGGTAACCGGCAGATAGCCCACCTTCAGCGATTCGGCCAGCGCGCTGCCGGCGGCGAGGGCGAGGATGAGGCCGGCGAGGCCGGCGCGTAGGCGTTGTCCGGTGCGTTGTCCGCTTTGCATGCTTGCTCCCTTGGTTTTTGCTGTCTCGCCGCATGTTCCCCAATGGAACAGGCGCGAAAAGGTCGGGAGTTTAGTGCGGAAGTTTGACGGCTGAAATAATAATAAATGTGTTCTTAATCACTATTGGAAATATGGGGCGGGGCGCCGAAAGCCGCGCCAGCAGTGGATCTCCACGCTGGCAGACGTGAGGCGGCGCCCTCTGCATGCCATCCGTATGAGCTGGAGGAAGGTGCGCGCGGTCGGCGGCTTGCCGGCGCGCGGCCGGGGATGACGCGCCGCATCACTGCAGCCCGGCGCCTGCGGGGGCGCCTGCCTGCACGGCGCCCGGATGCGTGGCTCGCGCGGCGGCTACTATTCGCTGCACCGCCTTGCCGCCTCCGGGAGCCGCCGATGTCCTTGCTCAGCCGTTATGCCTTCTTCGCCTGCTGTGTGCTGTTCACCCTGGCCTGCGTGCCCTTCCTGCAGCACGACTGGCTGTGGCCATTCGCCTTCACCGGCGCGCTGCTGAGCCTGATCGGCGTGTGGGACTTGCTGCAGAAGCGCCACGCGGTGCGGCGCAACTATCCGGTGCTGGGCAACATCCGCTACCTGATGGAGGCGATCCGGCCGGAGATCCGCCAGTACCTGTTGGAGGCGGACCGGGAGCAGCTGCCTTTCTCCCGCGCCCAGCGCTCGCTGGTCTATGCGCGGGCGAAGAACGAGGGCGCGGACAAGCCCTTCGGCACGCTGGTGGATGTCTATGACAACCACTTCGAGTTCATCAACCACTCGATACGGCCGGCGCCGCCGCGCGATCCGGCGGCGTTCCGCATCACCATCGGCGGGCCGCAGTGCAGCCAGCCATACTCGGCCTCCATCTTCAACATCTCGGCGATGAGCTTCGGCTCCCTCAGCGCCAACGCCATCCGCGCGTTGAACAAGGGGGCGCGCCTGGGCGGCTTCGCCCACGACACCGGCGAGGGCAGCATCAGCGCCTATCATCGCGAGCACGGCGGCGACCTGATCTGGGAACTGGGCAGCGGCTACTTCGGCTGCCGCAAGGCGGACGGCAGCTTCGACCCGGAGGCCTTCGCCCGCCAGGCGCGCGAGCCGCAGGTGAAAATGGTGGAGGTCAAGCTCAGCCAGGGCGCCAAGCCCGGCCACGGCGGCATCCTGCCGAAGAAGAAGATCACGCCGGAAATCGCCGCCACCCGCGGCGTGTCCATGGATGAGGACTGCGTGTCGCCGGCCGCCCACAGCGCCTTCTCCACGCCCATCGAGCTGCTGCAGTTCATCGCCCGCCTGCGCGAGCTATCCGGCGGCAAGCCCACCGGCTTCAAGTTCTGCCTGGGCCACGGCTGGGAGTTCATGGCCATCGCCAAGGCCATGCTGGAGACCGGCATCACGCCGGACTTCATCGTGGTCGATGGCAAGGAGGGCGGCACCGGCGCCGCGCCGCTGGAATTCACCGACCACCTCGGCGTGCCGATGCGCGAAGGCGTGCTCTTCGTGCACAACACCCTGGTCGGGCTGCGCCTGCGGGACAAGATCAAGATTGGTGCGAGCGGCAAGATCGTCAGCGCCTTCGACATCGCCCGCGCGCTGGCCTTCGGCGCGGACTGGGCGAACTCGGCGCGCGGCTTCATGTTCGCCATCGGCTGCATCCAGAGCCAGTCCTGCCACACCAACCGCTGCCCCACCGGCGTCGCCACCCAGGACAAGCTGCGCCAGCGCGCGCTGGTGGTGGAGGACAAGGCGGAGCGGGTGTTCAACTTCCACCGCAACACCCTGAAGGCGCTGGCCGAGATGCTGGCCGCCGCCGGCCTCACTCATCCCGCCCAGCTGGACGCCAACCACCTGGTGCAGCGCCTGTCCGCCAGCGAAATCCGCCTCTACGCCCAGCTCCACACCTTTCTCAAGCCTGGCGAACTGCTGGAGGGCAGGGTGGAAGGGCGCTTCTACGAGCGCTCCTGGGAAATGGCGCGGGCGGACAGCTTCGACCCGGCCGGCGTTTAGGCGGCGTGTCGCAAGCCCGCAGGCGCGCCCGGCAAACCCTGTGCGGGCCTGCTTTCAGCGCCATGCCGGCAGCCTTGCTCTGCAGCGGGGATGAATAAGCAACGCAAAAAATAGTATTGGAAGTTATAAGAGGCCTTCTGCAAATTATCCCGACGACGCAAGGGGATACCCGGACCGGGTAGCCGCGATTCGGGAGAAGGCAATGAGGGCACTGGTAGTTGGAGCCGACCGGGTGGACGCCATCCGGGCGGAACTGGAGCGGGCGGCGCACCTGGGCGTGAGCCGCACCGAGCATTGGTCGGGCCGCCATGTGGGCGACAAGCGCCGGCCGATTCCCGTCGATACCCGCCTGGTGGTCGTGCTCTGCGACCGCATCAACCACGACCTGCTCTACAGCGTGCGCCGCCAGGCTGCCAGCCGCGGCCTGCCGGTGGTGTATTGCCGCCATTCGCTGGTGGACATGCGCGACAAGCTCGCCCGGATGGTGCCCACCGCCGCCGACTGCGCCGCCAGCGGCTGCCCGGTGGAATTGCAGCGCAAGGGCAGGGCGAACTAGACGCCGCCGGGCTCGCCGGCCGCCGAGCGCGGTCCGGCCTGTCTTCCCGCCCCGCGTCCCCGTCCTCGTATCCCCTTCCGCATTTCCTTTCCGCGTTCCCGCCTGAACGCTCCCCGCCGCCCGAATCCTGCCCGGAAGCAGGCGGGGCGGCGCGGAACCACCCCGACGACCAAGGAGCCATTCATGTCCATTCAGTCCATCAACGTGCGCAACCAGTTTCGCGGCCGCATCAAGGAGATCATCCGCGGCCCGGTGGTTTCGGAGATCGACGTCGAGACGCCGCACGGCCTGGTCACCTCGGTGATCACCACCCGCTCGGTGGATGAGCTGCAGCTGCAGCTCGGCAGCGAGGTGATCGCGCTGGTGAAGTCCACCGAAGTGTCCATCGCCAAGGTTTGAGGAGCACGCCATGAGCATTCTGACGCTGGCCGGCAGCCCGGCCGCCTCCTCGCGCTCGCGGGCGCTGCTGGAATGGATAGGCGCCCGCCTGGGCCGCAGCGGCGAGCGGGTGGACAGCCTGGCGGTGCGCGAGCTGCCGGCGGAAGACCTGCTCTTCGCCCGCGCCGACACGCCGGCCTTGCAGGCGGCGCTGGCCAAGGTGGAACGCGCCCAGGCGCTGGTCATCTCCACGCCGGTCTACAAGGCCGCTTACAGCGGCGCGCTCAAGACCTTCCTCGACCTGCTGCCGCAGAAGGGCCTGGCCGGCAAGGTGGTGCTGCCGGTGGTCACCGGTGGCTCGGTGGCCCACACCCTGGCGGTGGAGTACGCGCTGAAGCCGGTGCTGGCGGCGCTGGATGCGCGGGTGGTGCTGAACGGCGTGTTCATCGCCGACAGCCAGCTGGAATACGCGCCGGACGGCCTGCGCATCGCCAGCGAGGCCGAGGCCCGGCTGCACGAGGCGCTGGACCGCTTCGAGGATGCCGCCCTGCGCTTCCGCTGGCCGCTCGCCGGCCCGCGCAGCGCAGTCGCGGTCGAGTCCGCCTTCCCGCTGCCGGTCAGCGGCTGAAGGCCGCAGGGCCGCGCACCGGGGATTCCCGCAGAAAACCAGCCATCCCATCGAGCAGCGCTCGTACAGGAGTTCATCCAGATGAAGACCGTTTCCCCCCGCCGGCGCCTGCTGCGCCTGGCCCTCAAGACTTCCGCCGCCATCGTTGCCGTGGCGACGCTGGGCGGCGTGCCCGCCCAGGCGCAGCAGAAGGAGATCCGCATCGGCTGGCAGAAGGGTTCCACCCTGTCCATCGTCAAGGCGCGCGGCAACCTGGACGAGCGCCTGAAGGCGGAGGGCGTGAAGGTGAGCTGGACGGAATTCCCCGCCGGCCCGCAGATGCTGGAGGGCCTCAACGTCGGCAGCATAGACATCGGCGTGGTCGGCGAGACGCCGCCGGTGTTTGCCCAGGCCGCCGGGGCGGACCTGGTCTATGTCGGCAACGAACCGCCGGCGCCGCGCGCCGAGAAGATCCTGGTACCCAAGGATTCGGCGATCAAATCGCTGGCCGGGCTGAAGGGCAGGAAAGTGGCGCTGAACAAGGGCTCCAACGTGCATTACCTGCTGGTGAAGGCGCTGGAGAGCGGCGGGTTGAATTACGGCGACGTGGAAGTCGCCTTCCTCACGCCGGCCGACGCCCGTGCCGCCTTCGAGAAAGGCGCGGTGGATGCCTGGGCCATCTGGGATCCCTTCGGCGCCGCCGCCGAGGCGCAGATCGGCGCCCGCATCCTGGCCGACGGCAACGGCATCGTGAATAACTACAACTTCTACATCGCCGCCCGTCCCTTCGTGAACAAGCATCCGGAAGTGCTGGCCTCGGCCCTGGTGGCGATCAACGAAACCGGCACCTGGGTGGGCAAGAACCAGCGCGACGCCGCCGCCATCGTCGCGCCGCAGATCGGCCTGCCGGTGGAGGTCGCCGCGGTGTCCGTTTCCCGCTACGGCTACGGCGTCAAGCCGCTGACCGAGGACGTGGTGAAGCACCAGCAGCAGATGGCCGACACGCTGTTCGAACTCAAGCTCATTCCCAAGAAGCTGGACGTGGCCTCCGCCGTGTGGCGGCCGGCGCCCTGATGCCAGCCGGCGCGGTGCCCGGTGCAAGCCGCGCGCGCCGCGCCCTGTGTCTTTCCCTCTCCCCGCCCCCGAGAGCCCGACCGATCACCCGTTTTCCGGAGACTTCCATGAGTCAGGACACGCCGCTCAACATCTTCTGGTTCCTTCCCACCCATGGCGACGGCCGCTACCTGGGCACCGCCCACCAGGCCCGCGCGGTGGATCACAACTACCTCAAGCAGATCGCGCAGGCCGCCGACGGCCTGGGCTACGGCGGGGTGCTGATCCCCACCGGCCGCTCCTGCGAGGATTCCTGGATCGTCGCCTCCAGCCTCATCCCGGTAACGCGCAAGCTGAAATTCCTGGTGGCGCTGCGGCCGGCGACCATCTCGCCAACGGTGGCGGCGCGCCAGACTGCCACGCTGGACCGCCTCTCCGAAGGCCGGCTGCTGGTGAACGTAGTGGCCGGCGGCGACGCCTCCGACCTCGAAGCCGACGGCATCTTCCTCGGCCATGACGAGCGCTACGCGCATGCCGACGAATTCCTCGACGTGTGGAAGCGCCTGCTCTCCGGCGAAACGGTGGATTACGACGGCAAGTACGTGAAGGTGAAGGGCGCCCGCCAACTCTTTCCGCCACTGCAGCAGCCGCATCCGCCGCTGTTTTTCGGCGGCTCTTCCGACCGCGCCCACGACACCGCCGCAAAGCATGTGGAGCTCTATCTCTCCTGGGGCGAGCCGCCGGAAGAGGTGGCGCGCAAGTTCGCCGACGTGAGGAAGCGCGCCGAGAAGGAAGGCCGCCAGGTGCGCTTCGGCGTGCGCCTGCATGTGATCCCGCGCGAAACCGAGGCCGAAGCCTGGCAGGCGGCGGACGAACTCATCCGCTACCTGGACGATGACACCATCGCCAACGCCCAGGCCTCGCTCGGCCGCATGGATTCCGAGGGCCAGCGCCGCATGCGCGAACTGCATGGCGGCGACCGCGGCAAGCTGGAAGTGGCGCCCAACCTGTGGGCCGGCGTCGGCCTAGTGCGCGGCGGCGCCGGCACCGCGCTGGTGGGCGACGGCAAGATCATCGCCGAGCGGCTGAAGGAATACGCCGCGCTGGGCGCCGACACCTTCGTGCTCTCCGGCTACCCGCACCTGGAGGAGGCCTATCGCTTCGCCGAGCTGGTCTTCCCCCACATCAAGCTCGCCGGTGCCGAGAGCACGCTGCCGGACGGCCTGCGCAAGGCCCCGACGCTGATCAGCCCCTTCGGCGAGATGGTGGCCAACGACCTTTATCCCAAGGCCTCGGCCAGCTGAGCCGGGCGCCACGAAACCGGGCAGGGCGCCTGCCGTCTTGCCCGCGCTTCCCCACAGGACATTGAAATGAAAAAGAAAGACGCATTGCCGGAGCACAAGCCGCATACGCCTGGAACCCCCCACGCCAGCCGGCGCAAGACCCTGCAGGCCTTGGGCGGCCTCGCCGCGCTGGCACTGTTGCCCGCCGCTGTGCCTGTAGCCCGCGCCGCCGCCTGGGAAGGCAAGGCGCTGCGCATCGGCCACCAGAAATCCTCCACGCTGGCGGTGGTGCTGAAGACGCGCGGCTCGCTGGAGCGCCGGCTGGCACCGCTGGGGCTGAAGGTGGAGTGGTACGAATTCACCAGCGGCTTGCCGCTGCTGGAAGCGCTCAACATCGGCAGCCTGGAGTTCAGCGCCGACGTGGCCGACACCGTGCCGGTGTTCGCCCAGGCCGCCGGCGCCCGGCTCACCTACGTCGCCCAGGAAACGCCGTCGCCCGGCGCGCAGGCCATCGTCGTGCCGGAAGCCTCGCCCATCCGCAGCCTGGCCGATCTCAAGGGCCGCAAGGTGGGTCTGGCCAAGGGCGCCGGCGCCCACTACCTGCTGATCGCCGCGCTCGCCAGCGTCGGCCTCACGGTGAAGGACGTGGAGGTCGCCTACCTGACCCCGGCCGATGGCCGTGCCGCCTTCGAGCGCGGCGCCATCGACGCCTGGTCCATCTGGGACCCCTTCCTCGCCGGCGTGCAGCGCCAGTCCAAGGTGCGCCTGCTGACCGGCGAGCCGGCGGTGGCGCAGTACAAGCGCTATTACCTCGCCGCCGACGCCTTCGCCGAAGCGCGGCCGGACGTGCTGGCGGTGCTGTTCGAGGAACTGCGCGACGTCGGCCGCTGGGTCAAGGCCAGCCCGAAGGAAGCCGCGGCCCTGCTGTCGCCGGTGTGGGGCCTGGATTCCGACACGGTGGAACTCGCCAACAGCCGTCGCAGCTACGAGTTGCGCGCGGTAGCGCCGGATCAGCTGGGCGAGCAGCAGCGGATCGCGGATGCGTTCTTTGCCGAGAAGCTGCTGCCGAAGAAGGTGGCGGCGACCGAGGTGAGGATCTGGACGCCGGGTTGAGGAGGCGGGATGGCCCGAGACGGGCTCCGCTGCCCGCGATTCCGCCTCGATCGGCGTGGCTGCCGGCCAGAGGGGCCGGCATCGCCGTCCGATAAAGCATCGCCTCGCAACGCTGGACGAATTCCCCTGACTAGAGAGCCCGAACCATGAGCAAACCCAAATCCTCGGCCCGCCAGCGCTGGCGCGGCCTGCTGCCCTGGCTGGTGCCGGTGCTGATCGTTGCCGTGTGGCAACTGGCGGCGCAGATCGGCTGGCTGTCCACCCGCATCCTGCCGGCGCCCTGGGCGGTGCTGCGCGCCGGCTATGAACTGGCACTGTCCGGCGAACTCTTCACCCACCTGGGCGCCAGCTTCGCCCGCGCCGCCACCGGCTTCGCCATCGGCGGCGGCATCGGCTTCTTCTTCGGCCTCATCAACGGCGGCTACCGGCTGGCGGAGAACCTGTTCGACACCACCCTGCAGATGGTGCGCAACGTGCCGCACCTGGCGCTGATTCCACTGGTCATCCTGTGGTTCGGCATCGGCGAGGAGGGCAAGCTCTTCCTCGTCGCGCTGGGCGTGTTCTTCCCCATCTACCTCAACACCTTCCACGGCATCCGCGCGGTGGACCCGGCGCTGGTGGAGATGGGCCGCTCCTACGGCCTCAACGGCTGGACGCTGTTCCGCCAGGTGATCCTGCCGGGCGCGCTGCCCAACATCCTGGTCGGCGTGCGCTACGCGCTGGGCTTCATGTGGCTGACGCTGATCGTGGCCGAGACCATCTCCGCCACCTCCGGCATCGGCTACATGGCGATGAACGCGCGCGAGTTCCTGCAGACCGACATCGTGGTGCTCGCCATCCTCCTTTACGCGGTGCTCGGCAAGCTTGCCGACGTCGCCGCCCGCCTGCTGGAGCGCACCTGGCTGCGCTGGAACAGCGCCTACCAGCCCGCCTGAGGCCGAGGAATCAAGACCATGAGTGGAATCGACAGCAAGGAATTCGAGCGCGTGGCGGAGCAGGGCCTACGCCCGGCCAATGGCGCGGCGGTGCAGGTGCGGGGCGCGGAGCGCCGCTTCGGCGAGCGCACCGTGCTGAGCGCGCTGGACCTGGACATCCGCCCGGGCGAGTTCGTCGCCATCGTCGGCAAGAGCGGCTGCGGCAAGAGCACGCTGCTGCGCCTGCTGGCCGGACTGGATGAGGCCGATGGCGGCGCGCTCGGCATCAACGGCAAGCCGGTGCGCGGGCTGGACGACGACACCCGCATCATGTTCCAGGACGCCCGCTTGCTGCCCTGGAAGAAGGTGGTGGAGAACGTCGCCCTCGGCCTGCCGGGCAAGAAGTGGGCGGTGTGGGAGGCGGCGCGCAAGGCGCTGGCCCAGGTTGGCCTGGCCGATCGCGCCGAGGAGTGGCCGACGCGCTTGTCCGGCGGCCAGCGCCAGCGGGTGGCGCTGGCGCGGGCGCTGGTGCACCGGCCGCGCCTGCTGCTGCTGGACGAGCCGCTGGGCGCGCTGGATGCGCTCACCCGCATCGAGATGCAACGCCTGATCGAGCAGCTGTGGCGGGAGCACGGCTTCACCGCGGTGCTGGTCACGCACGACGTCGGCGAGGCGGTGGCGCTGGCCGACCGCATCGTGCTGATCGAGGACGGCCGCATCGCGCTGGACCAACGTGTCGAGCTGCCGCGCCCGCGCTCCCGCGGCGACGCCGCATACGCCGCGCTGGAGGGCAGGGTGCTGGACCGCCTGCTCACCGTGCAGGCGCTCAACGCCCGCAACCAGGTGCGCGGCAAGGTAGTGGCGATACGCACCGACGAGGTGCTGTCCGAGGTGGAGATCGAAGTGGTGACGGCCGACGGCCGCCGCGACAGCGTCATCTCCACGCTCACCACCCGCAATCTGCGCGAGCATCCGCTGGAGGTGGGCGCCGAGGTGGTGGCGGTGTTCAAGTCCAACGAGGTGGCGCTGGCCTTGCCGCGCTGAGCGGGTGGCGGGCTACTGGATCGATACGGCGACTCTGCCCTGCTTGGTCAGGACCAGGTCCGTATGGTCCGAGTAGATCAGCAGGGCGTTTACGTTCGGAATGACGTTCATCGGGTCCAGCGCGGCGAAGAACGGGCCTTGCTGGTTAAGGGCGGACCACGGCGAGTGGGTGCCAGAATAGACATTCATGCAGATGAACACATGCATCGGATTCAAGGCATTGGCGACGACATTGATCGGGTAGTTGAAGCCGTGGGCATGAACGAGATAGGTCCACAGGACTTGTCCTGCCGCATTGATCTCACATGCACAGATGGGCACGCAGCCGCCGCTCGCCAATCGCGTGAATAGCGGCACGGCGGGAGGCTGATGTGCCAGCGGCGTCTGGAACATGGAGTATTCCTGGGCGTTTATCAGGCTCTGTGGGGAGATCGACGGATAGACCGCCGGATAACCCGGGAGATTGATGGGCACGGGGCCGCCCCTGGCGGCCAGGTCGCCCGCCACGTTCAGTACCCTGCCGAATGCGTTTGCCATCGCGGAAGTCTCCTGTTCTCTTGCAAGAGATGGACCTTCATGGGTCGCCTGCAGCAATCCTAGGCAGTGAGTGCGCCCGCGGCCGTCCACGTCCGAGCGAAGTGCCCGTCCTTCACCTGGCTATCCGCCCTGCCATTGCCCTTGTCCACTGCCCTCAGCCAGTTCACTGACGCGGAAATCGCTTCCGGATAGGCAATATCCATACGATCGTAGATGCGCATGTTCTGGAAGTCGACCCGTTCCGGGTACGGCTCCCCAGGTCTGGCCGTGCCGGCCTCGGCCGGCCAGGCGCGTGCCCTGGGCCTGAGCAGGCGGAAGGGCTGGTGGTGCCGTTGCGTTGCCGGAGCGGAGGGTGAAAACCGCTGCTGCCGCCATTGCCGGGAATCGAGCGTCCCCTGCTGTCGGCGCATCGTCTTCCACGCGGGCGGGCACGCTCCGTTTGCCCTCGATCAAAGTCCCTGTCATCTCCTGGTGCCACAGTGCGGAAGCCGCGCCAAATCGCCATTTCCGGCCAGGGAGGCGAGGCAGATTCGTGCTATACCCCGTTTCTTGCGCGGCATATGGTGTTCAGGTTTTGCCGGTTCCGGTCGTAAGACGACGGGGCAGAGCGGATGCATGCACAGGCTCTGTTCCGGATCGCCGGCCCCCGCTGGTGACGCTGACAACATCGATGCACGCATCGATACGCATTTACCCGGCTCACGCGGAGGGGCCAGATCATGTTTCGAAATATGGGCTTGAAGGGGCGGCTGCTCGTACTTGTCGCAATTGCGCTGGTCGGGCTGGTTGGCCTGGCCGGCGTGCAGGCGCTGCATCTGCGCAGCCAATTGATGGACGACCGCAAGGCGACGCTGAAGGCGAGTATGGACCTCGCCATTTCCACGGTGAAATCCTTCCAGGCGCGCGAGGCCAAGGGCGAGATGAGCCGCGAGGAGGCCCAGCGCCGCGCCACCGATGTGTTGCGCGACATGCGCTTCCTCGGCAACGAGTACTTCTATGTGTACGACAGCAAGGCCATGGGCGTCATGCACCCGATACAGGCGGATTACGTTGGCCGCAGCCACTGGGATCGCAAGGACAAATCCGGCCAGTACGTGATGCGGGTGCTGATAGATGCCGCGCTCAATGGCAAGGGCTACGTGCAGAGCTTCACCGTGCGCCCCGGCAGCGACGAGCAGGTGCCCAAGCTGCACTACCTGGAGCACTTCCAGCCCTGGGACTGGGTGGTGGGCACCGGTCTCTACATCGATGACCTGGACCGCACTTTCCACGCCCAGCTGATCAAGTCCGCCATCGGCGTGCTGCTGGTGATCCTGCTGGTGGGGCTGGCGGCCTGGGCCATCACCCGCGCCATCTTCAACCAGATCGGCGGCGAGCCCCTGCTGGCGATGCGCCTGATGGAGCGCGCCAGCCAGGGCGACCTCACCGCCAGCGTCGGCCGGGTGCCGCCCGGCAGCCTGCTGGCTTCGCTGGAGACCATGATGAGCGGGCTGCGCGGCATGGTGGCCGGCGTCGGCACCAACGCGCACACCCTCATCGGCAGCGCCAGCCACATTGCCGAAGCGGCCGACCAGGTGGCGCTGGCGGCGCGCAACCAGTCCGACGCCACCGCGGCCATGGCCGCCGCGGTGGAGCAAATGACGGTGAGCATCAACCACATCTCCCAGAGCGCGCAGGACACCGAAGACAGCTCCGCCACCGCCGCCGACCAGGCCAGCGAGGGAGAGCAGCGGGTAAGCCAGGCGGCGGCGGAGATCGGCAAGATCTCGGACAGCGTCAGCGCCGCGGCCGCCGCCATCCGCCAGTTGGAGGCGCGGGCGGACGAGATCAGCACCGTCACCGGCGTCATCCGCGATATCGCCGCCCAGACCAATCTGCTGGCGCTGAACGCCGCCATCGAAGCCGCCCGCGCCGGCGAGCAGGGCCGAGGTTTCGCGGTAGTGGCCGACGAGGTGCGGGGCCTGGCCGAGCGCACCGCCGCCGCCACCGTGCAGATCGGCGACATGGTGGGCGCCATCCAGAGCGAGACTGGCGCCGCCGTGTCCGCGATGGACGCGGTGCTGCCCCAGGTTGAGCATGGCGTCGGCCTGGCGCACGGCGCAGCCGCCTCGCTGCGCGCCATTCGCGAAGGCGCCGCCAGCACACTGGACCGCATCCGCGACGTCGCGCTGGCGACCCGGGAGCAGAGCGCCGCCAGCACCGCCATCGCCCAGCAGGTGGAGAACATCGCCCAGATGGTGGAAGAGACGAGTGCGGCCATGGCCAGCACCGCCGACTCCGCGAAGTCCGCCGAGCGGGTGGCGGACGACCTCAACGGCATGGTGGAGCGCTTCCGCTGCTGAGCCTCGGGGCAAGGCCGGCCACCCGCGCCGGCTCTGCCGGATGTCATTTCCGCGCGGCAGCGACAGCGCGCGAAGATGCGCGTGCCCAGGGGCTCTCCCGCCACACCGCTTTCCAGCGTCATTGCGCTGGCCTGCCGGCTGCATCCGGCGGTCGGGTTGCCGCTACCTGCGCAGGCTTTTCCTTCTTCCGCCAACCGGATGGTGCCGCGGAACTATTTCATAGCTAGTCCATAAGCAATACGTTCAGGATGCGCTCCGGCCAGCCTGTAAGGGGCTGGCAACGGCAGCGGAGAGGGTGCTCCGCCGCTCGCGTACGCGCCCGGCAATCGCCGCCGCATGGACTAGTCTTGGATCATCGTCGCCTACCGGTGGAGGGAGCTGCATCATGTTCGAGAAACTGGGCTTGAGGGGGCGTTTGATCGCCCTCGTGGGAGTGGCGCTGGCGGGCCTGGTCTGTCTGGCCGGCGTGCAGGTGATACATCTGCGCGGCCAGATGCTGGAAGACCGCAAGGCCACCCTGCATGCCGCGGTGGACATGGCAATGTCGGTCGTGAAGGACATGCAGGCCCGCGAACAGAAAGGCGAGCTCAGCCGGGAAGAAGCCCAGCAGCGCGCGAAGGAGGTGCTGCGCTCCATGCGCTACCTCGGCAACGAATACTTCTACGTCTACGACAGCAAGGGCATGGGCGTGATGCACGCCACCCAGCCCGACTACGAAGGCCGCAACCACTGGGAGCGGAAGGACAAATCCGGCCAGTACATCGTGCGCCAGCTGGTTGGCGCTGCCACCGGCAGCGGCTACGTAGAGACCTTCAGCCTGCGTCCGGGCAGCGATGTGCAGGTGCCCAAGCTGCAGCATCTGGCCTATTTCCAGCCGTGGGATTGGGCGGTCGGCACCGGCCTCTACCTGGATGACCTCGACGCCATGCTCCGTGACCAGTTGCTGGAAGTCGGCGCCGGCGTGCTGGTGGTGTTCCTGCTGGTCGGTGCCTCGGCCTGGGCCATCACCCGCGCCATCCTGCGTCAGATCGGCGGCGAACCGCTGGTGGCGATGCGCTTGATGGAGCGGGCCAGCGAGGGCGACCTGACCGCCGAAGTCGGCAAGGTAGCGCCCGGCAGCCTGTTGGCCTCGCTGGACAAGATGCTGATAGGCCTGCGCGGCATGGTCACCGGCGTCGGCAGCAATGCCCGCACCCTGGTCGGCAACGCCGGCCATATTGCCGAAGCGGCCGATCAGGTGGCGCTGGCGGCACGTACACAGTCGGATGCAACTTCGGCCATGGCCGCCGCGGTGGAGGAGATGACGGTGAGCATCAACCACATCTCCCAGAGCGCGCAGGACACCGAAGACAGCTCCGCCGCCGCCGCCGAGAACGCCAGCACCGGCGAACGCACCGTCAGCAAGGCCGCCGACGAGATCGGCAAGATCGCCGACAGCGTCAGCGCCGCCGCTGCCGCCATCCGCCAGCTGGAAGCACGCGCCGGCGAAATCAGCACCGTCACCGGTGTCATCCGCGACATCGCCGCCCAGACCAACCTGCTGGCATTGAACGCCGCCATCGAAGCCGCCCGCGCCGGCGACCAGGGCCGCGGCTTCGCCGTCGTCGCCGACGAAGTGCGTGGCCTGGCCGAACGCACCGCCGCCGCCACCCTGCAGATCGGCGACATGGTCGGCACCATCCAGGGCGAAACCGGCGTCGCCGTCGCCGCCATGGACGCCGTACTGCCGCAAGTGGAGCAGGGCGTCGGCCTCGCCCGCGAAGCCGCCTCCTCCCTGCGCGCCATCCGCGATGGCGCCAGCGCCACACTGAACCGCATCCGCGACGTCGCCCTGGCTACGCGAGAACAAAGCGCCGCCAGCACCGCGATAGCCCAACAGGTGGAGAGCATCGCGCAGATGGTCGAGGAAACCAGCGCGGCAATGGCAAGCACCGCGGATTCCGCCAAGTCAGCGGAGCAGGTGGCGGATGACTTGAACGGGTTGGTGGCGCGGTTCAGGTATTGAGGGGAAATCCGCTTACTCGCCTGAATATTTTCGCGTAAAGAAGTGGCCGGTTCGTCCGGCCATTTCCTTGAGTTCTCAGGTGAAAAGACTCCGCCAGTAACTGTGTAGACCAACGATATTGGATGAGCACAAGAAGGGCATTGCCGCTTCTATATCCTCGATAGGCCAATTCCACCATTCCATCTCGAGAAGCAGGGATATTTCCTCATTCGGGAACCGCTTCTTTATTTCAATTGCCGGGTTTCCGCCGACGATGGCGTATGGTTCCACGTCTTTCGTGACCAAGGCGCGGCTACCGATCACCGCGCCATGCCCGACCTTGATGCCAGGCATGATCATGGCCTCGGCACCGATCCAGACGTCGCTGCCTATCACGGTGTCGCCTGCTCTCTGGAAGGCATCGACAGCGTTCGAAAAGGCGGGCTCCTCCTTCATGTAGAAAAAGGGAAAAGAGGATGCCCAGTCGTACCGATGGCCTTGATTGCCCGCCATGATGAACGATGCACCAGTGCCGATAGAACAGAAACTGCCGATGATCAACTTGTCAACATTGTCGCCGTCCTGCAGCAGATATCGTGCGCAATCGTCAAACGGATGGCCGTGATAATAGCCAGAGTAATAGCTGTACCGCCCAACCTTAATGTTGGGATTTTTTACATGCTCGGAAAGCTGTCTGCCTTTGAAGGGGCTCTCGAAGTAATTGTCCATAAGATTGGGCTTGGAAAATATTCCACTGGTAACGTTCGACATGAGCGTCAGTTCGCGGCTTGCCGACAACTGCCACTTGAAGATGGGATGGATGGCTCCTCCTTTTCCGCGCCCAATAGGCGCACCGATGCTCATGGGGATCGGCCCTCGGAAGGAGATGTCCATCGTGGATGCTACTACCGTTGCGGTTGACCTGGCCAAGCACCTCTTTCAACTCGCCGTCGCCGATTCGTCCTGCCACGTGATCGACAATCACCGCCTCACCCGCGGCTAGTTCGAGCGCTGGTTCGCCAACCGGAATGTCTCGTCGTCATGGAGGCTTGCGGCTCTGCGCATCACTGGGCACGCTGGCTCAATTTGACTGGGATTGGTTCGCCTGCTGCCCGCAGCCTGCATCCGTGCCTATGTCCGGCGCAACAAGGCAGATGCCGCTGAGGCCGGCGCTTCTCGAAGCCGCACGCGTGACCGCATCTCGAAGCGGGGAGAACGGCATTTGAGAATGCTGCTCACCCATGGCGCCCGCGCCGTACTCCCGGGCCGAGGCCCGCGACGCGAGCCGCCCCCTGGACAGCCTGCGTACCTGGGCAACTGCGGTGCAGCAGCACACTCATCACAACAAGGCCGCCTGCGCGCTGGTCAACAAGCTTGCCCGCGTCTGCTAGGCCGTGCCGTGCGATCACGCCGCCTATGGCAAAACGCCCATCTTCTCCATGCCCTGGTAAGGTGCGTTTGAGAACTCGGACAAAGGGGGGCGGCGTTCAATACGATATGCGGTGCCGCCGAGAGACGGACCGTCGTTTGGGGCGTTAGCGGAGAAGTTTTCTCCCTTCCCAACAGACCAATCGGTGGGCACCATTACAGAGAAGGCACGAGACGGACCAAACTGTTGCTGCATTTGGATTTCCTTCTCAGTGGCTTGTGTGCCGAAGCCTATGGCTGTAAAGAGAAGAAAAAATAGTCTTCGCATGCAAAATCCCTAACGTAGAGCTAACCGGCGCTGCGCGGACTTATCGCGCAGCGTCCAGCGACCGAAGGGAGCGAGGTTGAGCGTCAGGTTAGGCATGCTTATGGGGTAATGCGCGAGTTGTCGGAAACTGCGAAGGCAACCCACCCGGATGGGCCACAAGTGCTAGTGAGCTGTTGTTCAAAATGCGCCTCGCCTTGAGTGTCCCATGACTGCCCAAAACGAAGCGTTAGATGTGCCGACTCAACAGGCTGCCCACTGAGTGAAAGCTCAACCGAGTAGTCGTCACCACAAAGAAACCCTCCGTCCATGCAGCCCGGAAATGCGGCGTTAAATATTTGCGACACTGCCTCGAAGCTACCAAGGGTGTCGACCTCTTCAACCTCGGTGAGATCAGTTACCGATGCTTCCGACGGCTTGAGGATGATGATGTCAAAGCTCATTTTAAATGCCTAACGTGTTTTAGCCCGCAGTTCTGCGGACTCATCTTTAAGCTTGCGGTATAACTCAGCCAGCCCCGCGAGCGTAAGGCTTTGGTATGTAGATGGTTTTATCCATCCTCCAATTTATATACAGCGTTAAATCCGAAGTGAAACCCGGCAGGTATCGCCGTTTTGACAAACCGGTCACCTTCCATGCTGAACGGATGGAGTGTAACAGCGGCTGACGGTCTTGTTTCTGTGCGGAAGATGGCTTCTCCGCTATCCGGATGGCAACCCACCTTCATCACCAAACCTGTCAATCTACTTAACAACAATTATCATTAAGTTGAACTTTCGCGTTCCGATCGGTCTGATGGCGGCCTTTGAGCTTCCGCTTTCCGTACAACGTTGGAGACACCTTGATGAAAGCCGTGCAACTGTTCCGCCGTGCCACGCTGGGCGCCGCCTGCGCCAGTGCCTTCTTCTCTGGAGCGGCCGTGGCCGAGGAGATCAACCTTTACACGACTCGTGAGCCGGGGCTGGTTCAGCCGCTGCTGCAGGCTTACACCGCCAGGACCGGGGTGAAGGTGAATACGGTGTTCATGAAGGATGGGCTGCCGGAGCGGGTGGCCAGCGAGGGGGCGCGGTCGCCGGCGGATGTGTTGATGGCGGTGGATGTGAATGCGCTGGTGGACATGACCGAGAAGGGCGTGACCCAGCCGGTGAAGTCCGCCGCGCTGGAGGCGGCGGTGCCGGCGAATCTGCGCGACCCGGCGGGCAACTGGTTCGCGCTGTCGATGCGTGCGCGCACGCTGTACGAGGTGAAGGGCGGGCCCTCCAGCTTCACCTACGAGGAGCTGGCGGAGCCGAAGTACAAGGGCAAGGTCTGCCTGCGCTCCGGCCAGCATCCCTACAACACCGCGTTGATTGCCCACCTGATCGCGCGCGATGGCGAGGCGGCGGCGGAGAGCTGGCTGCGCGGCGTGAAGGCCAACCTGGCGCGCAAGGCGGGCGGCGGCGACCGCGAGGTGGCGCGCGACATCATGGGCGGGCTGTGCGACTTCGGCCTGGCCAATTCCTATTACGTCGGCCTGATGCGCAGCGGCGCCGGCGGGCCGGAGCAGCAGAAGTGGGGCGAGGCCATCGATGTGGTGCTGCCCACCTTCAAGAATGGCGGCACCCATGTGAACGTGGCCGGCGCGGCAATCGCCAAGCACGCGCCCAACAAGGAGCAGGCGGTGAAGCTGCTGGAGTTCCTGGTGTCCGACGAAGCCCAGGCGATCTATGCCAAGGCCAACTTCGAGTACCCGGTGAAGCAGGGCGCGGCGGTCGATCCCATCATCGGCAAGATCGGTACGTTGAAGGTGGATGCGCTGCCGCTGGTGGAGATCGCCAAGCATCGCAAGGCGGCCAGCCTGCTGGTGGACAAGGTTGGCTTCGACAACTGAGATCCTGGGCGCGGCGGGGCACTCCGCCGCTACCGCTGAAGACGTGGCGCCGGCGCGGCGCCACGCGCTTTTGTTCACCGCCGGCGGCGCGGGCCTTGGCTGGCTGCTGGCTTGCGCGTTGGTGGCGGCGCTGGTGCTGCTGCCGGTGCTGTCGCTGGCCGGCCATGCGCTGCAGGGCTCCGGCGAGTTGTGGCCGCATCTGCTGGCCTATGTGCTGCCGCAGGCGCTGCGCGACAGCCTGATCCTGCTCGCCGGCGTGGGCGTGCTGGTGGTGCTGGTGGGCAGCGGCACCGCGTGGCTGGTCACCGCCTACGATTTTCCGGGCCGGCGGGTGCTGGGCTGGGCGCTGCTGATGCCGCTGGCGGTGCCGACCTACATCGTCGCCTTCGCTTACCTGGACCTGTGGCATCCGGTGGGCGCGCTGCAGACCGGCTTGCGCGAGCTGCTGGGCTACAGCAACCCACGGGACTTCCGCCTGCCGGACATCCGCTCCATGTGGGGCTGCATCCTGCTGCTGGGCTGCGTGCTCTATCCCTACGTCTATCTGCCGGCGCGGGCGCTGTTCCAGATGCAGGCCAGCGGGCTGATAGACGCCTCGCGCACCCTGGGCGCCGGCCCCTTCCGCTGCTTCTTCGGCGTTGCGCTGCCGCTGGCGCGGCCGGCCATCGCGGTGGGCGCCAGCCTGGCGCTGATGGAAGCGCTGAACGACATCGGCGCCGCCGAATTCCTCGGCGTGCGCACCTTCACCGTTTCCATCTATTCGACCTGGGTGAATCGCTCCAGCCTCGCCGGCGCGGCGCAGATCGCGCTGGTGATGCTGGCGGTGGTGTTGTCGCTGATCGCGCTGGAGCGCTGGGCGCGGCGGCGCCAGCGCTATGCCGCCGGTGCCCGGCAGGCGGCCCGGCTGGCGCCGCGGCGGTTGTCCGCCGGCCGCGGCCTGCTGGCGGCGGCAGTGTGCGCGCTGCCGGTGCTGTTGGGCTTCCTGGTGCCAGCGGGCTACCTGCTGGTGGAGGCCGCCAAGCGCTTCAGCTACGCCGGGCTGGAACAGATCATCCTGCGCGAAACCTTCAACACCGTGCTGATCTCCGCCATCGCCACGCTGGCTGCCACTGCGTTGGCCTTCCTGCTGGCCTACACCCTGCGGCTGGCGCGCACGCCCTTCGCCAACGCGCTGGTGCGCTGCGCCAGCCTAGGCTACGCCGTGCCCGGCACGGTGCTGGCCATCGGTCTGCTGGCGCCGCTGGCCTGGTTCGATGCGTTCATCGACTCCGCTTCGACCAGCCTCTTCGGCCTCTCCACCGGGCTGTTGCTGTCCGGTTCCGGCGCGGCGCTGGCCTACGCGTATGTGGCGCGCTTCCTGGCGGTGGGCAGCGGCGGCATCGAAGCCGGCTTCAGCAAGATTCCGCACTCCATGGACGATGCCGCGCGCTCGCTGGGCGCCAGCGCCGGCCGGGTAGCGCGGCGGGTTCACCTGCCGCTGGGCTGGCCGGCGATTGCGGCGGCCATGCTGCTGATCTTTGTCGACTGCATGAAGGAACTGCCGGCCACGCTGCTGCTGCGGCCGCTCAACTTCGAAACCCTGGCCACCCACCTCTACGGCGAGGCCGCCCGCGGTACTTACGAGAGCGGCGCCATCGCCGCGCTGCTGATCGTGCTCGCCGGGCTGCTGCCCATCGTGCTGCTGGCGCGGGTGGGGCAGGGCAGCGCCACCGCGCCCCAGGCCGGCGCCGCGGCGGCGGTGCCCTCGGTATGAGACTCCCCCGATGAACATGCCCGATCTTCCTTTCAGTGCTCGTCCGTCTGCCGCCACCGCACGCGCCGGCGATAGCCACCGGCTTGCCGCCGACGGCCTGTGGCACAGCTTCGGCGATGCCAGCGTGTTGCGCGACGTCTCGCTCAGCCTCGCGCCCGGCGAGATCCTCTGCCTGGTCGGCCCCTCTGGCTGCGGCAAGAGCACCCTGCTGCGGCTGCTGGCCGGGCTGGAGCAGGTGCAGCGCGGCAGCATCGCCCTGGATGGCAAGGTGATCGCCGACGCCCGCCGCCATGTGCTGCCGGAGAAGCGCGGCGTGGGCATGGTGTTCCAGGATTTCGCCCTGTTTCCCCACCTCAGCCTGCTTGACAACGTCGCCTTCGGGCTCGCCGGCCGGCCGGCGGCACAGCGCCGCGCGCGGGCGCTGGAGATGCTGGCGCAGGTCGGCCTGGCTGACCGTGCGCAGGATGCGCCACATGCCCTGTCCGGCGGCCAGCAGCAGCGCGTCGCCCTGGCCCGCGCGCTGGCGCCGCAGCCACGGCTGATGCTGCTGGACGAGCCCTTCTCCAACCTGGACGTGCGCCTGCGCCACCGCCTGCGCGCCGAAACCCGCCATTTGTTGAAGGAGGGCGGCGTCGCCAGCGTGATGGTGACCCACGACCCGGACGAGGCGATGTTCATGGCCGACCGCATTGCCCTGATGCGCGCCGGCCGCATCCTGCAGGCAGGTTCGCCGGCCGAGCTGTACCGCCATCCGGGCACGCCCTTCGCAGCCGGCTTCTTCGGCGAGGTGAATCGCTACCGTGGCTGCGTGCGCGCTGGCCGGGTGGCCACGCCGCTGGGCGAGATCGCCGCGCCTGGCCTGGCGGAAGGCGCCCAGGCCGAAGTGCTGCTGCGGCCGGAGGCCATCCATCCGCTTGCGGCCGGCACACCCGGCGGGTTTGTCGCCGAGGTGGTGGAGGCCCACATGCTGGGCGCCTACTCCCAGCTGACGCTGGCCTTGCCGGATGGAAGGGGCGGCAGGGTGTGCTGGCAGGCGCAGATGCCCAGCGCCGCTTGCCCGGCGGCGAGTGGCCATCTCACCGTGGGGCTGTATCCGGACGGGGGTTTCGTGTTTCCGCCGGAGGCGGAGGCCTGATCCGCCACGGGTGGCTGCGAGGCCCCAGGCCTGCGCGGATTTCGCCGCCGGGGCGGGTGAGCTTCAGGAAGGCGCGCCCGCCGCTTCATCCCCGGCAAACAAGCGTGGTACCCAGTGCAGGAACGCGACCATGCCGAGCAGCTCCACCAGCGACTGGAACACGATGACCACCACCGCCGCCTCGTAGCCGGCCGGCAGCGCCAGGGCCAGCGGCAGCACGACGAAGGAATTGCGGGTGCCGAAGCCGAAGGCCAGCGTGCGCCGCCGCGCGGCCGGCAGACCAAAGGCGCGGCCAAGCAGGGCGGCGGCCAGCAGCGCCAGCGCCAGATAGGCGAGGAAAACCGGCAGCACCACCGGCAGCAGCGGCAGGGCGCTGCGCACCGCGCCCACCTGGGCCGCCGCGATCAACAGCAGTACCAGCGCCAGCAGCGGCACCGGAAACCAGGCGAGGCGATCGCGCAGCGCGGCGCCCGCCGGCCGCGCCTGCGCCCAGCGCTCGGTCAGGGTTGCGAGCACTAGCGGCACGACGATCAACAGCAGTGCGGTGGCCGGCAGTTCGCCGCCGCCCAGCGCGGCAGCCGCCTCGCTGCCTAGCATCAGCCACAGGTAGAAGGGGAGCAGTGCCAGCTGCAGCAGCAGGTTGGCCGGGGTGATGGCGAGGGCGCGGCTGGTGTCGCCACGGCCGAGCTGGGTGAAGGTGATGAACCAGTCGGTGCAGGGCATCAGCAGCACCAGCAGCGCGCCCAGCCGCAGCGCCGGCTGCGGTGGCAGCCACTGGGCCAGTGCCCAGGCCGCCAGCGGCATCAGCACGAAGTTACCGAGCAGGGCGGCGGCGGTGAAGCGGTGGTCGCGAAAGGCCGCCGGCAGTTCCAGCAGCGGCACCTGCACGAAGGTCGCGTACAGCAGTAAGGCAAGCACCGGCCACAGCAGGGATTCGAAGGTCGCGGCGGCGGCGGGAAAGGCGCTGCCGATGGCGAGGCCGGCGGCGATGGCGAGCAGGTAGAGCCAGACCTGCCGGCGCTCCAAGGTGAGGCGATCGAGGAACATGTTCTATTCGTGCGCAAGCCGCCGGGGCGCGGCCTGCTGCGTGTTGGGGAAGACCGAATCTAGGGGCTATGCGGCGCTGCGGCAAGCGGCGCGCGGCAGGGAAGGCTGCGCTGGGTCTCCCCGGTCTCGCCCTTCCTCTGGATTCCGTCCGTGGGGAAGAGAGAAAGCCGCAATGGTCGTGCGTCCGGGCCTGCGTTGCGCCAGGGGGGCGGCGGGCTGACCGCGCGCGGTCTCAGGATGAGGGCGGCGTGTCCTGCGGGGCTGCTGCTTGTCGTGGCAAGACCAGTTCCGCCTCCAGTCCGCCGCCTGCGGCGTTGTGCAGCGTGAGGCTGCCGCCGTGGGCGAGGGCGACGGTGCGGGCGATGGAGAGACCGAGACCGACGCCGCCCGAGCTGGCGTTGCGTGAGGAATCCAGGCGGTAGTAGGGCTCGAAGACCTGTTCCAGCATGTCCTCCGGGATGCCCGGGCCCTTGTCGGCGATGCGCAGGCGCAGGCGTTCGGCGGCGTCGTCCACCTGCACGCGGGCGCTGCCGCCGTAGCGCACCGCGTTCTCCAGCAGGTTGGCGATGCAGCGGCGCAGGCTGCGGGCGTGGCCGCGCAGCGGGGCGCGGGCGTGGCCGGCGATGCTGACCTGGCCGCCGGATTCCTCGATGTCCGCCTGCAGGCCCTGCAGCAGCGAGTCGATGTCGATCTCCTGGCGCAGCTCATCCGTTTCGGCGCCGCGGATGAAATCCAGCGTGGCGGTGACCATGCCCTCCATGTCGTCCAGGTCCTTGCGGAACTTGGCGCGCAGGGATTCGTCGGCGAGCAGTTCGGCGCGCAGGCGCAGGCGGGTGATGGGGGAGCGCAGGTCGTGGGAGACGGCGGCGAGGAAGCGGGTGCGTTCGGCGATGCCGGCGCGCAGGCGTTGCTGCATGAGGTTGAAGGCGGTGGCGGCCTTGCGTACTTCCACCGGGCCGGTGACCGCCAGCGGCGGGCTGTCCAGGTTGCGGCCGAGGGCGTCGGCGGCGGCGGACATGCGCGCCAGCGGACGCAGCACCAGGCGCACCGCCACCAGCGCGATCAGCACGACGACGACGATGCGCAGCGCGTAGATGCGGGTGATGTAGTCCAGCAGCGCGGCCAGCGGCTGGGTGTTGCCGCCGCCCTGGCTTTCCTCCGCCTCCACCGCGAGCCACTGGCCGTCGGCGAGGCCGAGATCGAAATGGTAGTGGCCGCGCGGCTGGCTGGCGGTGAACAGGGTGAGCGGGCCGGCCTCCTGGCCTTCCTCGTCGCGCAGGCTGATCTCTTCGACGACCAGCGGCACCGGCCGCCCGTAGCGGCTCTCCAGCACGCCGGCGAGCAGGCGCTGCAGGTTGTCGCGGCGCGCCGGCGCGGCTTCGGGCAGTGGCGGGTCGGCATGCGCGAGGGGGCCGGGATGCAGCGCGACATGGAAGCCGCGGCGGGAGAAGGCAGCCAGCAGCGCCGGGCGGTCTGCCGGCGCGGTGGTGTCCAGCAAGGCGAGCAGATCGGCGCTGCGGGCGCCCACCAGCCGGGTGGGCATTTCCAGCACCTGGCTGTAGCGCATCTCGAACCAGATGGTGCTGGTGAGCATCTGCGCGGCCAGCAAGCCGGCGACCAGGATGAGCACCAGCCGCCCGAACAGCGAATCCGGCCAGAGCCGAGGCGCGCTCCGCGGCCACCAGCGGCGCACGCTCAGGTGTCCTCCTGCATGACGTCGGCGGCCAGCAGGTAGCCGATGTTGCGCACCGTCTTGATCAGCTGCGGGCTGCGGGCGTCGTCTTCCAGGTGGTTGCGCAGGCGGCTGACGCAGACGTCGATTGCGCGGTCGAAGGGGCTGCGCTCCTTGCCATAGACGCGATCGACCAGGAAGTCGCGCGACAGGGTGCGGTTGGGGTGGCGCAACAGGGTGTGCAGCACCCGGTAGTCCGAGCCGCCGAGGCCGATCACCAGGCCGGTGGGCGAGTGCAGCTGGCGGGCGTGGGTGTCCAGCCGCCAGCCGGCGAAGCGCAGGATGGGGGCGCTGTCCAGCTCGCCGCTCACCGGCATGCTGCGCGCCCGCCGCAGGATGACCTTGATGCGCGACAGCAGCTCGCGCGGGTCGAAGGGCTTGGGCAGGTAGTCGTCCGCGCCCATTTCCAGGCCGACGATGCGGTCCAGCAGCGCGCCGCGGGCGCTCAGCATGATGACCGGCACGTTGCTGCGCACCCGCAGGTTGCGGCACAGGGTGAGGCCGTCCTCGCCGGGCAGCATCAGATCAAGCACGATGAGGTCGATGCGGCAGCCCTCGGCGATGCGCATCATTTCCTCGCCGTTGGCGGCGGTGTGGGTGTGGTATCCGGCGGCGCCGAGGTAGTCGGACAGCAGCTCGCGGATCTCGGGATCGTCGTCGACGACGAGGATGTGGTCGGGCGTGGACATGGGCGGTTTTTTACCGGCTCGCCGGCGCCTGTGCCAAGCGAGTTTGTAATGGATTTGTTTTGAACCGCGAGAGAAGTTTCCCGGCCCGGGGCGGCCGGGGCGCCGCCCTCATTGCGCCGGCGGCATGCCCAGGGCCTCGCGGGCACGCTGTTTGGCGGCGATGTAGTCGCCGTGCTTGAGGTAGAGCAGGTCGGCGATCTTGCGCAGCAGGTGCTGCTCGTGGTGGCTGAGGTGGCCGTCGGCGAAGGCCACCCGCCACAGGTATTCAACGATGCGCACTTTCTCGGCGGCGTCGTAGCCCTTGTTGAGCTGGGAGGTGAAGGCGTAGAAGTCCGGCGCCTCGCTGGCCTTCTCGCCGGCCAGTTCCAGCAGGCGTTCGAGTTCATCGTCGCTGAGGCCGAACTGCTCGCGCAGCACTGCCGCCGTGGTCTCGCGCTCGGCGCGGTCTATGTTGGCGTCGGTGCGCATCACCTCGATCAGCAGCACTGCGGTGGCCAGCTGCAAGGTGTGCTCCGAGGGGCCGCCCTGCTCGCGGGCGGGCGTTTCGGTGAGGCTGGCGAAGAGTTCCTTCAGGTTGCGTAGCATCGTTTTCCGTGAGGTAGTGGGGGGAGGGGGCTGGCTGGCGTTGGGCACCGCCTGGAGCCGGCTCCAGGCGGTTGCCCGCCGGTGCCCGCTCCCTGTGGCACCGGGCGGCCGGCCCGGCCAGCAATATTTCCCTTTCGCTTGCCCGGGCGATGACGAGGGCCGGTGGGGAGCCGGCAGCGTCCGGTAGGACCGTGCCACCCCGGCCGGAGGTTCCCGGTGCCGTGGCGCTGTGCTTCAGTGGCTGGCCGGCGACGCCAGCGGCAGCCGCAGGGTAAAGGTGGTGCCGGCGCCGGGCTGGCTTTCCAGCGTGATGTTGCCGCCCAGCCGCCCGACGATGCGCTTCACCAGGTACAGCCCCAGCCCGGCGCCGGCGGTGCCGCCGGCATTGCGGCCGCGCACGAACTTGAGGAAGACGTTGGCCTGCTCGGCTTCCGGGATGCCGGGGCCGGCATCGGTGACGCTGATCTCCACCGTGCTGCCGCCATTGGCGATGCGCAGGCCCACCTTGGCGCCGGCGGGAGAATACTTGAGGGCGTTGGTGACCAGGTTGTCCACCACGATGCGCAGGTAGCTGCGGTCGCTGGTAAGGGTATCGGGCGCGCTGGCGAGCTCCACCTCCACCCGCTCCCGCTGCGGATCGATGGCGTCCAGCGAGTCGGCGACGAAGCGGTCCACCGGGAAGGTGCTGGGCTGCAGCTCGCGCTCCTCCATCAGGATGCGTTCGTTGCTGAGGAAGCGTTCGATGAGGTCGGCCATGCGGTCGGAGGCGGCCTGGATCTTGTCCACCCGGCGCAGGTTGTCCGCCGAGAGGTTGGCCTGGGTGCCGCGCAGCATGTAGCTGCTGGCGTCGATGATGGCCAGCGGCGTACGGAACTCGTGCGACACCATCATCAGGAACTCGTGCTGTTCTTCGCGCGCATGGCGTTCCACCTGCAGCGCGGCTTCCACCCGGTTCTTGCTCTCGCGCAGGGCCTGCTCGGTGGCGAGGCGGTGAGCGATCTCTTCGTTCAGCTCGCGGGTGCGCACCCGCACCCGGCGTTCCAGCATCGCCTCCGCCGACAGGGCGGCCTCCAGCGCGCTCTGCTGGGCGGCGCGGTGTTCCACCTGCAGGTCGTGGAAACGCTTGGCGAAGCCGGCGCTGAGGAGCAGCAGGTGGATGGCGGCGCCGACGATGTAGCCATGCTCGAACAAGGGATGGCTGGGCAGCAGGCCGAGGTTCATCAGCAGCCGGCCGTAGATGGCGCCGTAGAGGATGGCGAAGGCGAAAAGGTAGAGCCCGGCCATTGGCACCCGCCGTACCGCCAGCCTCACCGCCGCGCTCAGCATGAAGGTGATGCTGAGCACCGCGCCGGCCTGTATCACCGGCATCACCCGGCCGAATTCGCCCAGGGCGAAGCCGATGCAGCCCAGCACCGCGGCGGTCCACGAGCTGTATTCGTAGATGCGCGCGGCATTGGGGAAGTAGCTGCGCATGTTGAGCAGGCGCGCGCCGAAGGAGGCGCCGGCCGCGAGCGAGAGGGCGATGGAGATGCCGAGCAGGGCATCGCCGGTGTCCGCCAGGTCCACCCGGAAGAAGGGGGAGGACAGCCCCAGGCTGTGGATCACCGAATACGCGCTGGGCAGCGCATAAGCCAGGTACCAGCCGATGGCCGGGTTGCGGGTGTAATACCAGACGAAGCTGGCGGCCAGGCACAGCGCCAGCGCGATGCCGACGAAGGTGCCCAGCAGCCCGGAGATGGTGCTGCTGGAGTCCAGCAGCGCCAGCGGCTCCCACAGCCGCAGATGCGCCGCCAGCGAGTTGCGCGAGACCAGCCGCAGGTAGAGCGTGGGCGGGGTGCCGTCGAGCAGGCCGTCTTCCAGCTCGATCTGGAACACCGGGTTGCGCAGGCGGTAGGGGTACTCGTCCGCCGGCACGTTCTCGCCCCGGCGCAGTTCGCGGAAGCTGCCGTCCGGCAGCGGGAGGTAGAGGCGGGCGTCGTCCACCAGCGGGAAATCCACCTCCAGCAGCAACACCCGGGGCAGTTCCTCTATGCCCTCCAGCCGCAGGCGCAGCCACACCGCGTCCGCGATATAGCCGAGGTTGAAGGTGGGCGAGGCGGGGCGCAGCGCATCCGGCCGCTGCGCCACTTCCTCCACGGTCAGCTGACGGCTGGCGTCCCGCAGCATCTCGACATGCCCGTCCAGCGGAATCTGCCCGGCGCGCTCCCCGGGCGCAGCGAGGCTGGCGCCGCCGGGCAGGGCGGCGAGCAGGCCGAACAACAGCAGGAAACGGAGCAGGGCGGGGAGCATCGTCGTGGGAAGGCGGGCGGCGCGACGGGGGATGGACGGAAGGCGCGGAAAGGCTGCTGGAAGCGGGGCTGAAAGAGCGCCGCGGGCGGACGGGGATGGACGTCCTGCGCCGCGGGGCAGGTATTATCGGCCGATAAACCGCGATTACGACAAGGGAGACGCCCACTCATGGCTTTGCTTGCGCTGCTGGAGGATGAAACCGACCTCCGCGAAGAGCTGGAGGCCCACCTCTCCGCCTCCGGCCACACCGTGCTGACGGCCGGCTCCATCGCCGAGTTCGAGCTGGTGGCCGCCAGCGCCCGGCTGGACATCGCCGTCATCGACCGGGGGCTGCCGGACGGCGACGGCATCAGCGTGGCCGATTCCCTGCGCCGCAGTTCGCCTACCACCGGCATCATCCTGCTCACCGCCCGCGGCTCGGTGGACGACAAGATCGCCGGCCTGCAGGGCGGGGCGGACCACTATCTGGTGAAGCCGGTGAAGCTGCCTGAACTGAGCGCCCATGTGGCCGCCCTGCTGCGCCGCCTGCCGGCGGGCTGGCGCCTGGTGGCGCACGAGTGCTGCCTGTACGCCCCGGACAACGCCAAGCTGGTGCTCTCCAACCGCGAATTCGATTTCCTTGCGCTGCTCGCGCGCGGCGGCAGCCGGGTGGTGACCCGCCGCGAGGTGGTGGAAGCCTTCGGCGAGGACTGGTTCTCCTACGACCTGCGCCGCCTCGACACCCTGGTAAGCCGGCTGCGCCGTCGCTGCCGCGACGAGGCCGGCCACGAGCTGCCGATCCGTACCGAGCATGGCCGCGGCTACCTCACCGCCGAACTCATCGAAAGCACCTGAGGCCGGGTCGTCGCGCCTGGTCCCGCCGCTTTTGTTGACGCCGGAGCTCGATTTAGCACGCCCCATGTAAGGAGTTGACAGCTTTTCGCCCCGACCCGCTTCCTACAATCGCCCACCGTTTGTTAACAATCTCCTGAATCCTGCCTCTTGCCCGGCGGATCGGGAAAGGGCGAGAGGTTCGTTGTGAAGCAAAAGTCGAGGAGTGTGGGATGTCGCCTGGGTGTACTGGCTGCGGCGCTCGGTAGCCTGGGAGCTGGCCTGGCGCAGGCGCAAACGACGCTGACGCCCGGCGCGATCATGGAGACGGTGCCCAAGGAGGCGCCGCAGATTCCCCAGCCGCGACGCGATGCGCCGGTACAGGTGACGCCGGTCGAAGGCGCCCGCAATCTCGATCCGAACGCGCCGCGCTTCGCGGTGAGCAGCTTCAAGATCACCGGCAACTCCGCCATCGACGCCGCCGAACTCCAGGGCGTGGTCGCCGAGCGCGTCGGCAAGTCCTACAACCTCTTCGAACTGCAGAAAGTTGCCGACGAGCTGACTGCCTACTACCGCCAGCGCGGCTACCCGGTTGCCCGCGCGGTGCTGCCGGCGCAGAAGGTGGAAGGTGGCGCGGTGACCATAGAGATCATCGAAGGCCGTGCCGATTCGGTCACCTTCGAAGGCAACGAAACCTACAGCGAATCCCTGCTGCAACGCTGGGCCGCGCCGCTGATCGGTAAGCCGGTGAAGCTGGACGCGGTGGAAGAGCGCATGCTCGCCATCGACGACCTGCCGGGCGTGACCGCCTCCGCGGTGCTCACCCAGGGCGCCCTCTACGGTGGCACCAACCTGGCGGTGCAAGTGGATGACAAGCCGGTTGAGGGCCAGGTCAGCCTGAACAACTACGGCCGCAAGGAAGTGGGCGAGGGCCGTATCGACGCCAACCTGGCGCTGAACAACCCCCTCGGCATCGGCGACCAGATCGGCGTGCGCACCAGCTACTCCGACGGCGGCCTGCTGCGCCTGTACGGCGCCAGCTACAGCCTGCCGCTGAACATCTACGGCACCCGCCTGGCGCTGAGCTACACCACGGTGGATTACCGCATCGGCGGTGATCTGCGCGACCTCGACCTCAACGGCAAGAGCGAGATCGCCTCCGCCACCGTGCTGCACCCCTTCCTGCGCAGCCAGCGCGAGAACCTGTTCGGCACCGTGGCGGTGCGCAGCTTCTCCGGCCGCCAATACACCGACGACCTGCGCCTGTCCGACAGCGATGTCACCGTGCTGGAACTGGGCGTGGCCTGGAACCGCATCCACGACGACTTCAGCTACACCGCCGCCAGCATGCGGGTGAGCAGCAACTTCCGCGACAGCGACAAGGGCACCCGCAACGACGCGCACAAATTCAAGATCGAGGGCGAGGCCACCCACCTGATGCCCCTCGCCACCAATTGGGATCTGAAGCTGACCGGAGCCGGCCTGTGGTCGCCGGACGCGCTGATCGACGCTGAGCGCTTCAGCCTCGGCGGCCCGACCTCGGTGCGCGGCTACCCGGCCGCCGACGTGCTCGGCGACCGCGGCATCTTCGGCAGCGTGGAGGCGCGCTACCGGGTGAGCCTGGGCACCGCCCCCGGCTTCATCTCCGCCTTCGTCGATGGCGGCCGCACCGCGCGCAAGTACGCCGCCGCAGGCACCGCCGAAGCCCGCAACCTCGCCAGCGTCGGCGTCGGCTTCACCATCCAGCCGAGCGAGCATTTCAACGCCCAGATCATGGCCGCCGTGCCCGTCACGTCGACCGACCCGGGCGACGACCGCAACTACGGCCGTCTCTGGGTAAGCCTCAACGGCGCGTTCTGACGCGCGCACGACCGCAAGGAATTCCGCAATGAGCACAAACATGCAAAAAGAAACCCACCCGGCCGTCCGCGTCTTTCGCCTGAACCCGGTGACCCAGGCCCTGGCCGGCGTCGCCGCCGCCATCCCGGCGCTCGCCTTCGCGCAGATGCCCACCGGCGGCAACGTCGTCTCCGGCGGCGCCACCATCACCGCGCCGGACGCCAACCACACCGTCATCCAGCAGACGACCGGCAAGGCCATCATCAACTGGGACAGCTTCTCCATCGGCCAGAACGGCTACGTGCAGTTCATCCAGCCGGGCAGCAGCGCCATCGCGCTGAACCGGGTGGTGGGCGCCGATCCGTCCTCCATCCTGGGCAACCTGTCCGCCAACGGCCAGGTCTTCCTGGTGAACCCCAATGGCATCTTCTTCGGCGCCGGCTCGGTGGTTAACGTGGCCGGCATCGTCGCCACCACGCTGAACATCAGCGACGCCGACTTCCTCGCCGGCAACTACCGCTTCGTCAAGGGCGGCTCCGACGCGCGGGTGGTCAACGCCGGCACCATCAACGCCGCCAACGGCGGCTACGTGGTGCTGGCCGGCGACTATGTTTCCAACGCCAGCGGCGGCGTGGTCGATGCCCAGCTGGGCACCGCGCTGCTGGCCTCCGGCAACGCGCTGACGCTGGAGCTGGAAGGCAACAGCCTGGTGCGCTACGCGGTGGATGAAGCCACCGTGGCCCACCTCGCCGGCGTGGACAACGCCGGCAGCATCCTCGCCAACGGCGGCCGGGTGATCATGACCGCCAAGGTGGCGGGCGACCTCGCCTCCATGGTGGTGAACAACACCGGCCTGGTGCAGGCCCAGAGCACCGTCGAGCGCGACGGCATCGTCTACTTGGTGGGCGAGGGCGGCAGCGTGGCCAACGCCGGCAAGCTGGATGTCTCCGCCCAGGCCGGCGCCAACGGTGGCCATGTGGACATCGTGGCCGATGGCGACATCGTGCATGCCGCCGGCAGCGTGATCGACATCAGCGGCGCCGCCACCGGCAGCTCCAACGCCGGCACCGTCTACACCTGGGCCGACGGCGCCAACCGCTTCAACAGTGGCGCCACCATCGTCGGCAAGGGCGGTGCGGAAGGCGGCAATGGCGGCTTCGTCGAGCTGTCCGGCAACAAGGTGGTCTACCGTGGCCTGCTGGACCTGACCGCGGTGGCGGGCACCGCCGGCTGGCTGCTGGTCGATCCGACCGAGATCACTATCAAGAGCGGCAGCGGCAGCGGCGACGCCGCAACCTTCTACGAGACCGACCTGGAGTCCGCGCTGGTGGGCACCAGCAACGTGGTGCTGCAGGCCAGCAACACCGGCGCCGGCAACACCGCCTCCATCACCATGGAAGCGCTGAGCGATGGCGAACTCACCGGCACCGGCACCGCCGGCCTGACGCTGGCGGTGAATGCGCAGAACGGCGCCACCGGCAGCATCACCTTCCAGAACAAGAGCGACACCATCAACATCGGCGGCGACCTGGTGCTGTCCGTCACCGATGGCAACGGCGTGGGCGCGGGTGCTGGCGTCGGCACCATCGACGTCGGCAATCTGACGTCCAAGAGCAACATCGACCTCACCGCCGGCAGCATCGCCACCCGCAACCTGACCGTCGCCAACAGCGCGGCGAACGGCAGCAACGCCGCCTACGCGATCAACGCCGACGCCACCACCGGCGATCTGACGGTGGATGGCGATGTTTCCCTGATCGTCAGCAACACGGCTGCCGCGGGCGTCAAGACCTCGGTGGACCTGCAGGCCGCTGGCGCGGTGAACATCACCGGCGACCTGGTGTCCAGCGCCACCGGCGTGGGCTACTACCACTACAACTACACCACCCCGGGCAGCGCGGCCACCAGCTACTACAGCACTTACGCTGACCGCAGCGATCCCTGGACCCTGGTCGACCAGGGCGATCACAAGATCGAGAGCTCCCTCAACGTGGGGGCGGGCGGCAACCTGACCATCGGCGGCACCACCACGGTGACGGCCACCGACAACAACACCGCCTTCACCGGCGGCAACGCCGGCGGCTACTTCCAGACCGCGACCTCGACCACGCACAACTTCTGGCGCCCGACGGCGGCCACCGCAACCGCCAACGTGACCGCCGGCGGCGCCGTCACCCTGGGCGGCCTGACCACGGTGAAGGCGGACGGCTACGCCACCGCCTCCTACAGCGAGGTCGAGTCCTGGAACGACATGGTGTTGCAGTACAACTACACCACCAAGAACCAGTCGGTCTCCAGCAACTGCAACCCGACCTGCACCTACAACAACTACACCATCACCAACGTCAAGGGTTCGGCCACCGGCAACTACGTGTGGAGCTTCACCTACAACGATGGCCCGAGCACGGCGAGCAACAGCCCGTCCTACTCCTCCTATACCGACAGCCACAGCGCCAGTGCCTCCACCCAACTCGGCTACAGCGGGCAGACGGGCGTTACCGCGTCGCTGAACGTGAACGCGGGCGGCAGCGTCACCACGAACGGCCTGGACGTTGCCATCGTCAATCGCTCCAGCACCAGCTCCACCTCTTACACCGACACCAACTGGGGCCACCAGGACTCCAGCAACGTCGGCGCGTCGGTGAGCGGCGCGCGCGAAGTCAATTACAGCGACAGCTTCGACAGGAGCTGGGCGGCCGCCCGTTCCACCGCCACCACCACCATCAGCTCCGGCGACAACCAGGCGGTGACGCTGAACGGCAACAGCAACACCTCCGCCAGCTTCACCGAGTTCGCTCAGGTGGACACCGCGCTGGCCGGCGCCACCATGACCGTCACCGCCGGCCAGAACGGCGGCAGCAGCGGTAGCGGCAACATCAACGTCAACGGCAACGTGACGGTGAGCGGCGGCGACAGCACCAATCCGGTGGCGCTCACCCTGACCAGCCTGGACGGCAACGTCGTGCAGGCCGCCGGCACCAGCATCACGGTGAACAACAGCTACACCGCCGGCGATGCCGATGCCACGCTGGAAGCCTCCGCCGGCAGCCTGCTGCTGCAGAGCATCAGCGTCGCCGCCGGCCACAATGCACAGCTCACCGGTTCCGCGCTGGACGACATCATCGTGGCCGGCACGCTGACCGCCCATGAAGCCGCCGGCACCAACAACACGCTGAGCCGCATCGCGCTGCAGACGACGGATGGCGACATCACCCTGGAAGACGCGGTGCGCTCCGAGTCGGCCGTGTCCGCGGTGGTCGATGTCGATGCGGGGCGTGACCTCACCGTCAACGGCGCGACCAGCGCGGTGGCGGACGGCGCCGGCAACACCAGCGATTCGTTCAGCACCAACGCCTCCATCACCTTCGCCAGTGGCGGCGACATGACCATCAACGGCACCACCACCGTGGATGTGGATGCCGCCAGCTACGGGCACCTGGGCCCCTACTACCCGTACTACAACTACCCGTATGCCACCACCACCAACGGCGTCATCCAGATGTCCAGCGGCGGGAACCTCCTGCTGAACAACACGGTGACGGCGACGGCGGACAGCGCTGGCTACAACGGCACCTCCAACGGCACTTACACCGGCAACGCCACCACCAGCATCACCATCAGCAGCGACGGCAACCTCACCGTCAACGAACTCATCAGCGCCACCTCCGGCAGCACCAGCAACGCGACCGCGGTCGGTGGCGGCAATGCCGGCAGCACCAGCGCCTCCGTCCAGCTCTCCAGCGACGGCACCACCGAGATCAACGCGGTGGTCCGCAGCAATGCGACCAGCGTCACCAACCAGGCCAGCGCCACCACCGTGGTGGGCGGCGGCGACCTGCTGACGCTGAACGAAGACGTGCTGGCGACCGGCGCCTCCGCGGCCACCGTCACCCTGAACAGCACCAATGCCGGCGGCGAGATCGTGCAACTCGCCGGCAAGACGGCGCGCGCCACCGCCGCCTCCGCAACCGCCAACGTGAACACCGCGGCGACCGGTTCGGTGGACCTGCGCAGCGTGGAAGCCCTGGGCACCAGCAACGCCAGCCTGACGATGAACGTGGGCTCCGGCGTGGTGGACGTCCTCACCAGCACCGCCTCCGCGGGCAGCGCCAGCGCCTCGCTGACCACCCAGGATGCCGATGGCACGCTGACCCTGGTGGACTCGGTGACGGTGACCGGCAACAAGACCACCGCCGGCGAAAGCGCCGCCCTGGTGGTGAACGCCGCCGGCGGCCTGGATGCCTCGAGCTCCGTCATCGCCGTCAGCAACAACTCGACCACCGCGAGCACCGGCGCGCGCGCCCAGATCACGGCCGGCGGCTCGGTGACGCTGGACGACATCCTGGTGACGACCGTGGGTGCCACCGGCTCCGGCTCCACCGCCAGCCTCGTCCTGAACGCCGGTGACGCCACGGTGACCGACTTCGCCGTCAGCTCCGACCATGGCGCGGCCTCGGCCAGCTTCACCACCACCAGTGGCGATCTGACGCTGAATGGCATCGGCCGCGTCTACGGCAACGGCGTGGGTACCTTCGCCGGGTTGTCCGCCAGCGTGGCCGGCGACCTCGACACCTCCGCGGCTTCCCTGGAGGTGCGTAACCAGAGCACGCTGTCGTCCGCCCATGCGAACGCAACGCTGGCGGCCACCGGCACCGCAACCATCGGCGACCTCAGCGTTAGCAGTGACGGCACGAACGGCGCCGTCACCGTCAACCTGTCCGGCGCGGATGGACTGACGGTGAGCGGCGAAGTGACCGCCACCTCGCTCGCCACCGGCGGCACCGCCACCGTCTCCCTTGGCTCCGCCGACGGCAACGTGAACGTGCTGGCGAACGCGCTGGTGCTGGCCAACAGCCACGGCTTTGCCAGCCTGTCCAGCGGTTCGGCTACCGGCGGCGTGCTGGATGGCGCGCTGCGGGCGAACTCGACCCACAACGGCGCCCAGCTCTCGATCGAGGCCGACGGCGGCGTGCTGTCGCAGGGTGCGGCCGGCGTGCTGCGTGCCGGCGCTGCCACCAACAGCCTGCTGGAAGTGCACGCCGGCGACAGCGTGCTCGACCTGAACGGTACGCTCCAGGCCGTGGCCACCAGTGGTTCCGCGACGCTGGACGTGATCGGCGCTTCCGGCAGCATCGCCGATTTCGAAGCCACCAGCGCTTTCAGCAACGCTTCCGCCTTCATCAGCGGCAACAACGCCAACGGCACCCTGGTGCTGGATGGGGCCGGCTCGGTGAGCGCCAACAGCGCTGGCAGCACCGGTGCCCTGCTGTCGATTGCCACCGTGGGCGCGCTCGACACCAGCACCGGTACGCTGGACGTCGGCAATGGCGCCACCACCAGCGGTGCAGGCGCGAGCATGGCGGTGGACGCGAACGGCAACGTCACGCTGGGGCAGGTGGATCTGGCTACCGGTGGCGTCAATGGCCTCGCCGAGCTCACGGTTACCAGCAACGCCGGCAACGTCAGCTTCGTCGGCGAGGTCAGCGTCAACGGCAACGGTTCCGGCAGCAACACGGTGGTCAGCGCCACCGCAGCCGGCAACCTGCTGGTGGGCAACGGTGCCGGGATCAGCGCCAGCGCACCCGACGGCTATGCCGCGGTGACGCTGACGGCGGACGGCAGCGCCACCATCAACGGCGACGTCGGCGCCACCGGCTCCGGCTCCGCGGCAGTGGCCATCACCGGCACCACCGGCGTGGCGCAGGGCGCGGCGAGCGAGATCGTCGCTGACGGTGGCACGACCGCCACGACCACCCTCACCGGTGCCGGCGTGCAAGTGGCTGGCCTGGTCCAGGCCAACGCCGGCAGCGGCGATGCCAACCTGAGCCTGGTGCCCCAAGGCGGCAACATCACCGTCGCCCAGGGCGGCCACGTGCTCGCCGCTTCGGCGGCCGCGGATGCCAAGGTGACGCTGGATGGCGCCAACAACCTGGTTCTCAACGGCATGCTGGAAGTCTCCGCGCTGTCCGGCGAAGCCAAGGTCAGCATCGACGACATCGGCACCTCGCTGACCCAGGGCAGCACCGGCACCATCGTCGCCTCCGGCGATGATGTCGAAGTCAATGTGGACGGCGGCGACAACCTCGCCAGCGTGGTGCTGGGCGGCTCGCAGACGCTGCTCGCCGGCCAGCAGAAGGCGGTGTTGAAGGTCGCCGGCGGCCAGGTCCGCGTCACCAACTTCGACATCCACAGCCAGGGCAACAACGCCGGGGCGCTGGTGGTCGGCAACAACGTGGTGTTCGACGGCACTGGCGTGATCGATGCCGTGGGTTCCATCGCAGCGCTTTCCAGCACCGCCGGGACTGGCAACATCGACAGCCGCAGCGCCGACCTCAGCGTGACCAACAGCGGTAGCGGCACGGCGGACGTCCATCTCGAGGCGCAGGCGGGCTCGGTGCTGCTGGGCGACACCGACGTGGTGGCGGCCGGCGGTTCGGCTGGCCTGGACGTGCAAGCCGCCACCGGCATCGAATCCACCGGCAACGTGCTGGTGCGCGCCACCGGCGGCGACTCGTCCATCGAACTCGTCACCAGCGGTGCCACCGCCCACATCAAGGTCGCCGCCGGCACCATGATGGTCGCGGAAAGCCTGGGCAACCACGCCGGCGACGCCGACATCTACATGAAGGCGGGCGACTGCTGCAAGGCGGAAGTCCAGCTCAATGGCAACGTCACCGCCAACAACACCGGCAGCGGCGACGCCACGGTGGCGGCCTACGCCGGCAAGATCACGGTGAACGGTGTCACCACCGCCCACTCTGTCGGCGGCAGCACCGGCATCGGCCTTGCCACCGCGGGTGATCTGGTGGTGTCGGGCAAGCTGGTTTCCAAGGCCGACTCGGCCAACGAAGAAGCCCACATCGTGCTGGTGTCCGACAAGCTCAACTACAGCGGCACCGCCGAGCTGTCGCAGGGCAACGGCCGCGTGCAGCTGGCGCCGTTCAGCACCGATGAGATCATCGGAGTGAACTCCGCCCGCGACCACGACGCCATCATCGGGGTGAACTACACCACCGGCACGCTGAACAAGTTCGCCGGCTACGGCGCCGAGATCCGCATCGGCGGCAGCTTCGACCGCAGCAACTGGGCGAACGGCTCCGACTGGTGCATCCCGGAAATGGCGAACTGGACGGACGTCACCCAGCACACCGCCGACATCCACGTCGCCGGCTCCAGCAACATCGTGCTGGCCGACACCACCATGGTGTTCGACACCACCGGCATCACCTACTACCACGACCAGGGCATGAGCCCGTGGAGCGTGCCGAACGGCCGCACCGCGATCTACGTGCCGCGCGCGGAGAAGGTGAGCATCGACCGCTACGTGGATCGCACCGACAACTCGCTGCACTCCGTCAGCAAGATGCCGGACACCACCCTGGCGCTCGCCACCACCGGCATCCCGCCGGAAGGCACCACGCCGCTGGGCGGCAACTTGTTCCTCGCCGGTGACGGTGTGAACATGGGCGTCTATGGCGGCGGCGCCGGTGCAGGCCAGAACGGCCAGAATGGCGTGAGCGGCGGCGGCGAGCAGGGCGGCGACGCCAACGCGGACGACGACGAGAACCGTCGCAGCCGTAACCGGAACTGAGCGTCCAGACTGGAAGTCGTTACAGGACCGCCCCGGCAACGGGGCGGTCTTTTTTCGAGGAGATCGAACAATGAGTGAAACCCAGACCGCCGGCGGCATGAAAGTCACGCCGCCCTTCGCCTACGGCGAAATCGTGCCGCTGCTCAAGCAGCACCGCGTCGCGGTCGAGGACGGCATCGTCGCGCCCGCCCTGCGCAATGTGCAGGCAGTGCCCATCTCCATGAGCGAAATGGGCCGCGCCGCGCGCGACTACCCCATCGCCTTCAGCGGCACGCCGGATGGCAAGCGCTTCGGCGTCATCGCGCTGCTCGGCCTGCGCCAGGGCGAAAACCGCCTGGTGGACGACGCCGGCCGCTGGCGCGAAGGCTGGTACGTGCCCGCCTACATCCGCCGCTACCCCTTCTGCATGGCCTCGGTCACCGACAACGGCCAGCAGCGCGACGAGCGGGTCGTGTGCGTGGAACGCGGCGCGCTGGCCGAAGGCGACGGCGGCCGCGCGCTGGAAGACGAATCCGGCAAGCCGCAAGCCTGGTGGGAAGAGCGCCTCAAGCTCACCCAGGAATTCGAGGCCGACCTGCTGCGCACCGCCCGCATGTGCGACACCCTGAGCAAGTTCGGCCTGCTGGTACCGTTCTCCGCCCAGGCGGTGAGCAAGAGCGGCGACACCATGAACATCACTGGGCTGTTCCGCGGCGACGAAGGCCGCCTGGACAAGCTGCGCGCCGACGACCTGCGCATGCTTATCCGCACCGGCACGCTGGGCCGGCTGTACGCGCAGATGTTCTCGCTGGACAACCTGGGGCGCTTGCTGGACCTGGGCTGAAAGCTGATACCACCCGCCGCTGATGTGGCGGTGGCGGCGAATGCTTGGACGAGAACGGGCCGTAAGGCCCGTTTTTCATGTCTGCAATACGGCTGCTTCGTCTGAAGGCGGCCCAGCGGCAGGCTCGCGTCATGATCTACGTCATCCGGGAAGGATAGTCATATGGTTTATGCTCCCCGGGTTAACGCAAAGCCTTGCAGCTCCATGACGGAAGCCTCCCTGTGCCAGCCAGAAACCGGATGACAACTCAACTGCGACTCGCGTCAGCAATTGTGGCGCTCATCATCTCGTCATCGGCTTCCGCCGAAAGGAAACCGGAAATCCAGTTCCTGCACGGCAGCGAGTTGATGCAATGGTGCAAAGAGGAAGCCCAGGCCCACTTTGCCGGTAAGGACGTTTCGACCAGTGGAGTGGGCGCCATTACGAGAGGGGAAACATCCTCCATGTGGAAGGGCAGATCAGGGCGGGTGACAAGGATGTCCCGGTCAATTGCCGGGTGGCCAAGGGCGCACGCGAGCATCTTGCGGCTATTGAAATACTGGAAGGCCGATGACTATGTTTCGGTGCCCCTCACGTAAAAGGTCAGACAGTGTCAACAACGCCAGAGAAAAAACCTCTCCTTTCACTCGAAATGAATGGCTGGGGCTTGCGATTGGAGCTTGGTTCATTGCAGGTCTTTTGTTTTATCTTTTTGGATTCAATGCACTGGGTCGTTATTCCTTGATCGTGCTCATCGGCGGTCCCTGCTACCTCTCCTTTAAATTTCTCTCTAGCAGGTCAGAGTAGTTTGTAATTTTCTAGCGCTTGTTGCCCAGAATCTTGGTCAAGGCGCTCCCTTTGGTCATTGGACGCTGCGCAATAAAGCTGCGCGGCGTTGGTTAACGCTAGGTTAGGTCGCACATGCGCATTCGGTATGCATTCGTTGTTATTGGGCTTTTCATTTCCAGTGTTCATGCTCAAACGGTTTCCTTCAACCGATTTACTGATGATCTTCCACAATTATTGGAGACAGATGCCGTAACGGTCATGGTTCGTAGCCTTATGCATGATTTCGCCGGGAAATTGTGCGCACGATTGAGCAACGCTACGGGAGGCGAGGCACAGGAGGAGGCCGAGAAATGGAGAGCAAGAAACGATGCGTTCATTCGTGGTGCCTCAAGCGTGCTGAACGAATTCGGCGATCGTTATCTCCAGGTTGGTGGCGAATCGGCCAAACAGGAGTATTCCCAGATGATCTTGCTGACCGCAGTGAAGGAAGCCAATCGGCGAGTAATGCGACAGTTGGACGGTGCAAACCTTGACAACGCTATCGTCCCGCCTGAGCGTGCCTGTTACGGCCTAGCGCAACTGCTTAATGACAGAGTTGCTGACTTCGAGCGCTCGCCAGAGACAACGCGCGCCTTGGTTCCTTACATGGAACGGAAGGGTATTCGCTAAGGCAGCCCGACCCTTGGCTCAACCGGATTTGAGCTTCTTCGCTCTTTAGATCCGACGTTAGCCGGTTTGAGCACGGCATTGGCACTGAATGAAATCGGGCCGCGGCGAGTCTCCTCGCCGCGGCCCGATTTCATTCAGCGGAACACCCGCCCTCAGGCTTCCTGCACTGCCCCGATGAAGCCCGCCAGTTCCGGCGTCTGGGGCGCGGCGAACACCGTCTTCGGATCGCCGCTTTCATGTATCCGGCCCTGGTGCATGAAGATCAGCTTGTTGCCGACGTCGCGGGCGAAGCGCATTTCGTGGGTAACCATGATCAGCGTCATGCCCTCGCTGGCGAGCTGGCGGACGACGGCGAGGACCTCGTTGACCAGCTCCGGGTCCAGCGCCGAGGTGATCTCGTCGCACAGCAGCACCTTGGGCTTCATCGCCAGGGCGCGGGCGATGGCGACGCGCTGCTGCTGGCCGCCGGAGAGCTGGTCGGGGAAGCTGCTGAACTTGTCGGAGAGGCCGACCTTCAGCAGCATTTCCTTGGCGATGTCCTCGGCCTCGCGCTTGGAGCTGCCCTTGACCACCGTGGGCGCGAGCATGACGTTCTGGCCGGCGGTGAGGTGGGGAAAGAGGTTGAACTGCTGGAACACCATGCCGACTTTCTGGCGCAGGGCGCGCAGGTCGCCCTTGCCGTCGTGCAGCGCGGCACCGTCCACCACCAGCTCGCCCTTGTCTATGGTTTCCAGGCCGTTGATGGTGCGCAGCAGGGTGCTCTTGCCGGAGCCGCTGCGGCCGATGAGGGCGACGACGTCGCCCTGGGCGACTTCCAGGTCTATGCCCTTGAGGACGTGGTTGGCGCCGAAGTGCTTGTGCAGGCCGGTGATCTTAACGAGCGACATGGAATTTCCTCTCCAGGCTTTTGGCGTACAGCGAGAGCGGGTAGCAAAGGATGAAGTAACCGGCGGCGACCAGGCCGAACACCAGGAAGGGCTGGAAGGTGGCGTTGGCCAGCATGGAGCCGGTCTTGGTGAGTTCGGCGAAGCCGATGATGGACGTCACCGCGGTGCCTTTGACCACCTGCACCGAGAAGCCGACGGTGGGCGCGATGGCGATGCGCAGCGCCTGCGGCAGCACCACGTAGCGCATCTGCTGGGTGTAGGACAACGCCAGGCTGGCGGAGGCCTCCCATTGGCCGCGCGGCACCGACTCCACGCAGCCGCGCCAGATCTCGGCGAGGTAGGCGCTGGTGAACAGGGTGAGGCCGACGGCGGCGGCGATCCAGGGCGACACGTCCAGGCCGACCAGCGACAGGCCGAAGAAGACGATGAAGAGCTGCATCAGCAGCGGCGTGCCCTGGAAGACTTCGATGTAGCCCTTGGTGAGCGCCTGCAGCAGGCGGTTCTTGGAGATGCGGGCGAACAGGATGGCGAGGCCGACCAGGCCGCCGAGCACGAAGGCGATGAGCGACAGAGCCAGCGTCCATCTGCCGGCTTCCAGCAGGTTGCGGACGATGTCCCAGGTGGTGAATTGGACGAACATCAGCGCGGCCTCCCGACGATGAAGCGCTGGCCCAGCCGCATCAGCAGCTGGCGGATCAGCAGGGCCATGACGAAGTACATCGCCGTGGTGACGAAGTAGGTTTCGAAGGCGCGGAAGTTGCGCGACTGGATGAAGTTGGCGGCGAAGGTGAGTTCCTCCGCGGCGATCTGGGAGCAGACCGAGGAGCCGAGCATGACGATGATCACCTGGCTCACCAGCGCCGGCCACACGCGGGTCAGCGCCGGGCGCAGCACCACGTGGCGGAAGGTCTGCAGCCGGGTGAGCGCCAGCGAGGAGGCGGCCTCGATCTGGCCGCGCGGCGTGGCCTGGATGCCGGCGCGGATGATTTCGGTGGAATAGGCGCCGAGGTTGATCACCATCGCGATCACGGCGGCATGCCACTCGGTCATCTTCACGCCCAGCGAGGGCAGGCCGAAGAAGATGAAGAAGAGCTGCACCAGGAAGGGGGTGTTGCGGATCACCTCCACATAGAGCCCGAAGAGGCGGTCGAAGGGGCTGATCTTCCAGGCGCGGCAGAGCGCGCCGACGATGCCGAGGCCGATGCCCAGCACCGCGCCGACGGCGGTCAGCGCCAGGGTGAAGGCGGCGCCGGTGAGCAGCAGGTCGGTGTGCTGCAGCACCGGGGCGAAGTCGAACTGATAGGCCATCCAGGGTCTCCATGGCCGGCGCCGGGCCGGCTCGTGGCCGCGCGGGGCGCTGTGGGAGGGGCGGGTCGGGGCTGTCGGGGCTGCTTGCCCCGCTACCGCCGCCCGGGAGCCGCGGCGGCGGGGCGCAGGCGCTTACAGGTCCTTGGGCAGCGGGGCGTTCAGCCAGCGCTGGGCGATGGCGTCCAGGCTGCCGTCCTGCTTCGCCTTGGCGATGATCTCGTTCACCTTGGCGGTCAGCGCGGTCTCGCCCTTGGCGATGCCGACGTAGCAGGGCGAGTTCTTGATCAGGAACTTGGCGTCCAGGCGACGCAGCTTGGTCATGTCGTTCACCGCGGCGGCGACGACGTTGCCGGTGGCGATGAACTGCACCTGGCCGGTGAGGTAGGCGGAGATGGTGGCGTTGTTGTCTTCGAAGCGCTTGATGGTGGTGTTGGCCGGGGCGATCTTGGTCAGCTCCAGGTCTTCCACCGCGCCGCGGGTCACGCCCACCGTCTTGCCGGCGAGCTCGCCGGCCTGCGCCAGCTTGACGTCGGTGGGGCCGAACACGCCGTTGAAGAAGGGCGCGTAGGGGGTGGAGAAGTCGATCACCGCTTCGCGCTCGGCGTTCTTGCCCAGGCTGGAGATCACCAGGTCGGCCTTGCCGGTGGTGAGGAAGGGCACGCGGTTGGTGCTGGTCACCGGGATCAGCTCCACCTTCACGCCCAGCTCCTTGCCGATCAGGTTGGCCATGTCGATGTCGTAGCCGCGCGGCTTCAGGTCGGGGCCGACGCTGCCGAAGGGCGGGAAATCCTGCGGCACGGCGACACGCAGGGTGCCGTTCTTGTGCACGTTGGCGAGCACGTCGGCATGGGCGCTGGCCAGGCCCAGGGTGGCGCTGGCGGCAATGCCGGCGGCGAGGGCGCAGAGGCTGCGGAGGAAGGGGCGGCGGCTGGTGGTCATGGTGGATCTCCGGGAGGAAGTGCAGAGGTGGGTTATTGCGGGCTGTGCTGCGTTCTACGGTTTCGGTCTGCTGGGAACGGCGTGTATCTTCAAAGACTCATTCGATCTGCAATTCCAGGCCCACCCGCCGCGCGGCGGCGGCCAGGTGGCGGCGCATCGCGGCGGCGGTGGCGGCGGCATCGCCGGCATCGATGGCGGCGAGGATCTCGCGGTGTTCATCGGCCGGCTCCCAGATGCCGCCGGGGTTGGAGAAGGGCAGGCGCAGGCTGTGGCCGATCTGCTCGCGGAACTGGTGGGCGATGGTGATCAACCCCGGGTTGGTGGAGGACTCGGCCAACTGCAGGTGGAACTGCAGATCCCAGTCCGCCGCCATCACCAGGTCGCCCACCCGCAGCGCGTCCTCCATGCCGCGCTGGATGTCTTCCAGCGCCTGGCGGCCTTCGGTGTTCATGTGGCGGGTGGCGAGCGCCGCCCATGCCGGCTCCAGCGCCAGACGGAATTCGATCAGCGCCTGCGGCGTCATCGAGCCGGCGCCGGGCAGCGGCCGCGCCGGGTCCGGCCGGCTGCCGGCGGTCACGAACACGCCCTTGCCCGGCTGCGAGCGCACCAACCCCAGCGCTTCCAGCGTGGAAATGGCCTCGCGCAGCGAGGCACGGCTGATCGCCAGCTGGTCGGACAGTTCGCGCTGCGAGGGCAGGGCGGAGCCGCTGGGAAATTCTCCCTCGGCGATGCGGCGCTGCAGCGCCTGGGCGGCAATGGCGGAGATGCTGGGCATGGGTGCCTTCGGTTGCGGTCTGACAGTTCGGACTGGTCAGACCAGTCAGATCGGTAGTAGCAGAAGCTGTGCCAATTGCTGGCCCGCTGAGTCTGGCCGGCTGGAAAGCGAGTGTTCATGGGGAATTGCGGGTTCCAAGGCGATGGGAAGGGTCACCTTGGGGTGGTTCGGGCAGGGGAGGTAATGCCCTCAAACGGTGCCTTTCTCTGCTTTCATGCCCCGCACGGGGGCGGGCTTTCGCTTCGCCGGAGTGGCGTGACGGCATGGCTGAGGGAAGAACGTTTTCGCGCTTGAAGCTGAAGGCTTGCCGAATCTGGCCAGGGCGAGGGCTTTGGCAATGGGTTTGCAGCAGGGACTTGCGTTGGCAAATGCGCCATTGCCTCAGCCCGATGGGTGCTTTCGTCCGCAAAAGCAGGCAAACACTGCCCAAGGGGGGCTGACCGTGGGCTTGCTGCCTACCCGCTCAGCCACTTGCGGCCCTTGCTGTTTCTGGATAACGCCTGCGCGGGCGCTTTCCTAGAATCGTCCTCACCCCCAATCCGGTGAGACCAGAACAAAATGCAGACGCGCGATGAGCTGTTTCCCGAGAGTTTTCCCCAGCCTGACGACCAGCCCCATGACCCGGCCGCCGGCAGCCGGCGCGACTTCCTGCGCAACGCCGGTCTGCTGGGCGCGGCGGCGTTGCTTCCCGGCGGCCTCGGTGCGGCCGGCACCGCGATGGCCGCCCAGGCGCCGTCCGACATCGTGATGGCGGACGCGGTGGCGCTTTCGGCCTGGATCAAGGCGCGCAAAGTGTCCTGCCGCGAGGTCATGAGCGCCTTCCTCGACCATATCGAACGCATCAACCCCAAGGTGAATGCGCTGGTATCGCTGCAGGAGCGCGACGGTCTGCTACGGCAGGCCGACGAGCGCGACGCCCAGCTCGCCCGTGGCGAGTACCTCGGCTGGATGCACGGCATGCCGCAGGCGCCCAAGGATCTCACCGCCACCGCCGGCATTCCCACTACCCAGGGCTCGCCGCTGTTCAAGGACTATGTGCCGCGGCAGGATTCCATCATCGTCGAGCGGGTGCGCCGGCAGGGCGCCATCCTCATCGGCAAGAGCAACACGCCGGAGTTCGGCCTCGGCTCGGCCACCTACAACACCGTGTTCGGCACCACCCTGAATGCCTACGATCCCAGCCGCCACGCCGGCGGCAGCAGCGGCGGCGCGGCGGTGGCGCTGGCCGCCCGGATGCTGCCGGTGGCCGACGGCAGCGACATGATGGGCTCGCTGCGCAATCCGGCGGCCTGGAACAATGTGTTCGGCTTCCGGCCGTCGCAGGGCCGAGTGCCTTTCGGCCCCACCGGCGAGGTCTTCTTCCAGCAACTCGGCTACGAAGGGCCGATGGGGCGCACGGTGCGGGATCTGGCGATGCTGCTGTCGGTGCAGGCCGGCCACGACGCCCGGGTGCCGATGTCCAGCAGCGAAGATCCGGCGGTGTTCGCCGGCTCGCTGCAACGGGATTTCCGTGGCACCCGCATCGGCTGGCTGGGCGACTTCCGTGGCTATCTGCCGATGGAGGCTGGCGTGCTGGAGCTGTGCCGCCAGGGGTTGAAAGGCTTCGAGGCCGTGGGTTGCACGGTGGAGGAGGCGATGCCGGAGTATCCGATGGAGCAGCTGTGGCAGACCTGGCTCACGCTGCGCCACTGGCTGGTCGCCGGGCTTGCCACGCCGCTCTACAACGACCCGGCCAAGCGCGCGCTGCTGAAGCCGGAAGCGGTGTGGGAGATAGAGGGCGGGCTCAATCTCACCGGCGCGGATGTGTGGCGCGCCACCGTCCAGCGCAGCAAGTGGTACGAGGCGCTGCGCAAGCTGTTCGAGCGCTACGACTACCTGGTGCTGCCCTCGGCCCAGGTCTTCCCCTTCGATGCCGGCCAGCACTGGCCCGCGGAGATCGCCGGCCGCCGGATGGACACCTATCACCGCTGGATGGAGGTCGTGACGGGGGGAACCCTGGCCGGCCTGCCCATTCTGAACGTGCCGGTGGGTTTCAACGCCCAGGGGCTGCCGATGGGCGTGCAGCTGATGGGCAAGGCCCAGGCGGACCTCGCCGTGCTGCAGCTGGGCCATGCCTACGAGCAGGCCACCGGCTGGGTGCAGGCGCGCCGGCCGGCGCTGCTCTGAGGCGCGGCCGGCCGGGCCCGCTCCGCTGTCAGGGGCGGTCCTGCATGGTGCCGTGCACATACATGTCGCCGGCGGACATCCACTTGCCGTCCACCTTCTCCCACAGGAACAGGATGCGGAAGGTGAAGGGCTTCTCCGCGGGGTCGCGCGGTTTCACATGGAAGTTGGCCCAGTCCCAGCCCATGTTGCCGCTGACCTTGGTGTGGACCGACTCGATGCGTACATCGCCGTACTTCACCAGCTCGCGGTACATCGGCCGCAACTGCTCGCGGCCGACCTTCACCGGCGTTTCCTCGCCGGTGGAGATCACATCCGGGGCGTAGAAGCGGTCGACGATGGCATCCGCATCCTGGCTGGCGAAGGCTTTTTCCTTCAGGTCGTAGAGCGAGCGGATGGCGGCCTGGAAGGCTTTCAGTTCGGCGCTTGCCGTTGCGGCGCCCGCCGGCAGCGTGGTGGCGAGGAGGCTGGCCGCGAGCAGGCTGGCGGCGAGGCGCGGAGGGTGGAAAACGCGGAAAACGCGGAAAACGCGGGAAAGCGTGTGCTTCATCAGATGATCTCCAGGATTTGCTTGGCGGCCCGGTCGCCTTCTTCGGCGGCGGTTTCCCACATCTGGGCGCCGGTGAGTTCCGCGTGGCAGAAGGCCATGCGGTTGAAACGGGTGCGGATGATCTCGCGCGGCGCCGGCTGGCCGTCCTTGCCGAAGAAGAAGCCCGGCGGCGCGGTGACGTAGGCGTGGCCCCAGCGGTTGGCGACGATGCCGGCGATGTCGCGCCTGGCGTCGAAACCGGCGGCGCCGAACATCTTCTGGAACTGGGTGCGCACGCCGGCCTCGATGTCGGCATAGGGCAGGTGGAAGAGCTGCATGCGGGCGGCGGTGCAGGTCTGGGCGACGTCGTTCAGCCCATTCACGATGAAGGGGTTGTACTGCACCATCATCGCCGGCTTGTCCGGGTCCAGCGGCATGGTCTCGCGGCCATCCACCAGCACGTTGCGGCGCAGGCTGGTCCACCAGCCGAAACCCTCGAACCAGCGCGCGGAGGCGATGCCCAGCTTGTCGAGGAAGCGCCAGTTGCGCAGGGCCACGTTCACCGTGAGCATGGGCGCGTGGTGGAAGGTGGCCATGGCGTCGTAATAGGCGCGCGGCAGGTCGCGGCAGACGTGCTTGTTGGCATGCTGCTGCCCGGCCATGATCACCGCCCGGGCGCGGGCCTTGTACAGCTTGCCTTCGCGCAGCCAGGTGACGGTGACGCCCTTGGCCGAGTCCGCCGGGCCGTCGTGGCTGACGGCGACCACGGTGGATGACAGCCGGATGCGCACCGGCTGGCTGGCGCGGTCCAGCGCGTTCCAGTTGAGCCTGCCGAGGATGAGCTCGCTCAGGCGCTCGCCGGCGAAGGCGTCCGGAATCAGGTGCTTCACCAGCCGGCGGGCGATGGTGGCATTGCCGCCGGGGAAGCTCACCAGGTAGAGGTCGTCGGTGCCATCGCCCTTGCCCTGGGCGGGATCGCGGTTGTAATTCACCACGCCCGGCTGCATGAAGTTGTAGGCGGAGAAGGCGGAGATGGTGTCCGCGCCCTCGCCGCAGCCCATGGCCGCCGCCACCGGGTCGATGTACTTGCTCACCTCCGGCCCCAGCCCCATCACCTTGCTCAGGTAGTCGCGATAGGTCATGGAGTCCAGCCACTGCGCCCAGTCGGCGCGGCGGGGCGCGGTGTGGCTGAGTTCCAGGCGGGTAAGGTCCTGCTTCTGCGCCTCGGGCAGCGGCGCGTCCCTCCAGCCGTTGTGCCAGGCGTTCTTGACGAAGCCCTGGCCTTCGAAGAAATAGCCGATGTCCGACTGCTCCCAGCCGATGTGCATCGGCGACCAGACGTCGCGCGGAATCAGCATGTCGCTGCGCAGGTTCTGCGGCTCCTGGAAGTCGAAGGCTTCGGGAAAGCCCAGTTCCTCGTAGAAGCCGCTGTAGAAGCCGAAGGCCTTGGCCCGCTGCAGCGGGAACACCATGCCGGTGGAGCCCTGCGGCCCGATCAACCGGGTGCCGTCCACCTCGATCTCGTTCTGCTTGGCCTCGCCGCCGAAGATGGCGTGCTGGTCCAGCATCAGCACGCTGCTGCCTGGCCTTTCCTTGTGATAGACGTGGGCGGCGGAGAGGCCGGCGATGCCACAGCCGACGACGATGAGGTCGTAGCTTTCGCCGGAGTCGGCGGCGCCGGCGATCAGCGCATCCATCTCGCGGTTGCGCAGCGCCGCCTTGGAGTCGTTCACCACGTTCCAGGTGTTGCCGTTGGCGCGGGCATAGTCGCCGATGCCGATGCCGGCGTCGCTGCGCCAGCCGCTCCATTCGCGCGTCAGCCCGGTGAGCGGCACCGGCACAGTCTGCGCGTGGGCGCTGCGCATCAGGCCGGGGGCGGCCATGCCGAGCAGGGCGCCGCCGGCGCCGAGCAGGCTGGCACCGAGGAAATCGCGGCGGGTGATGCGGGTATCGAAGCCGAGCGCGGTCTTTTCCTTTGCGCTCAGGCTGGCGGGTGGATTCGGGCTGGAATCCGGCGTCTCTGCCATGGGGGAGGCTCCTGGATGACGAGGGGATGCAGTCCGCCGGTCGCGGACTGCCAGGTCATGCTAGGGAGGCGGAAAAGGGCTGTCGTCATCCCTAAGGATGATGGGCGGCGGCTTTGCGGGGCCGGGAT
>NZ_WUEI01000290.1 GCF_012911025.1 Azoarcus sp. TTM-91
GCGCTGATGCGCGCCGGCCAGCGGCCTGCCGCCACGGCGACCGTGCATGGCGCAACGGTGTGGGCGTGGCATGTGCCGGCGCTCTACCTGCTGGCGCTGGAAAACCCGTGGTGGCACATGGTGGAGCACGCCTGCTTCCTGCTCACCGCCTGGCTGTTCTGGTGGGCGGCGCTGCGGGCGGCGCGCGCCGAGGTGGGCGCGGCGCTGGTGGCGGTGACGGTGACGCTGATGCACACCGGCCTGCTGGGCGCGCTGATGACCTTCGCCACCTCGCCCTTCTATGGGCCGGAACGCAGCGTGGCGGACCAGCAGCTGGCCGGCTTGATCATGTGGGTGCCGGGGTCGCTGTTCTATCTCGCCGGCGCTGGCTGGATGACCTGGCGCTGGCTGGAGCGCGGCCAGGGTCCGGAGCGGGCGGTGATCGCCCGGAAGGAGGAGCAAGGATGAAGTTCGACAGCGAGCGCGGGACAGGGTGGCTGGAGCCGCAGCTGAGCGCCCCGGCGGCGGCCACGGTGACCACTGCGGTCAGGGCGGGCG
>NZ_WUEI01000291.1 GCF_012911025.1 Azoarcus sp. TTM-91
GGTTTGATAAGCGAGCGCGGCTGCCGCTCAGCGCGGCAGCACTTCCACCGTGCCGCTCATGCCGGCCTCGAAATGGCCGGGCAGCAGGCAGGCGTAGGTGTAGAGGCCGGGGCGGTTGAAGGTCCACACGAGCTCGCCCTGGTCGCCGGGGGCAACATGCACCGCATGGGCTTCGGCATGCGCCATGGCGGGGTTCCGCAGCATGGCGGCGGCATGCTCGCGCAGGCTGGGCTCGGTGCCCAGCACCAGCTCGTGCATCACGTAGCCGTCGTTGGCCAGCTTCAGGCGCACGGTTTCGCCTTCGCGTACTTCCAGCCGTGCCGGCGAGAAACGCATGCTGTCGTGCAGGCTGACGGCGATTTCGCGGCTCACCGCGGCGGCGTCGCCGGCGATGCCCCAGGCCTGCTGGGCGGCGATGGCCGCGCTCGCCCATCACCATGTAGTCCGGCACCAGCTTCTGGATTTTCTCCACCAGGCCGCGGTGATCCACGCCGATCAT
>NZ_WUEI01000292.1 GCF_012911025.1 Azoarcus sp. TTM-91
CCCCCGCGGATGCGTCCGTGAAAACGGCTTGACTTAGAGCGTGCTCGAACGCCTAGCATGCCTTCCATGGACACCTTCCTCAGCATCGACGAAGTCGCCCGCCGCACCGGGCTCAGCGCGCACACCCTGCGCTACTACGAACGCATCGGCCTGATCGGGCCGGTGGCGCGCGGCAGCGACGGCCGCCGCCGCTACAGCGCCGCCGATGTAGCCTGGATCGGCTTCCTGCTGCGCCTGCGCGGCACCCGCATGCCGGTCGCCAGCATGCAGGCCTTCGCCCGCCTGCGCGCCGCCGGCGACCACACCGCCGGGGAGCGCCGGCAGATGCTGGAGAAGCACCTGGCGACGGTAGTGGCCGAGATCGCCACCCTGCAGCACTCGGCGGCCGCGCTCGCCGACAAGATCGCCCACTACCGCCGGCTGGAAGACACCGGCGCCGCCCCCCAACCCTCCTCCCGGAGAAAGAGATGAGCCC
>NZ_WUEI01000293.1 GCF_012911025.1 Azoarcus sp. TTM-91
GTACGAGCCGGCAGAAGACGAAGCGGCGGCGGACGTTGCCGAACCGGCAGTGCAACCGACGGTCGGCTGACATTCAGCCAAGATGACAATGCGCCGCCTTTCAGGGCGGCGTTGTCCTATTCGGGCGGCGTTATTCGGGCTGGGAAGCGAGCGACACCGCGACGGGGCTCAGGGGCGCGTCGCCAATGTCGACCCGCTGGGCCATTGGCGCCTCTCCGAGCAACGCAGCCACCATGGCTTGCAGCGGAAGCACATCGCCGGTGCTCATGAAGCATGGCGTTGCGGCTTGGCCCGATGCCTGCAATCCCGCTGCCGCGAGCGTGCGGCCCAGATGACGCGCGACGGCGTGTCCGGTGTCGATCAATGTCAACCGGTCGCCCGCAATCTCATGGATGGCATCTTCCAGGAAGGGGTAGTGCGTGCAGCCGAGCACCAACGTGTCGGCATTCGCATCGAGCATCGGTTGCAGATAGG
>NZ_WUEI01000294.1 GCF_012911025.1 Azoarcus sp. TTM-91
CGAGAGCTGCGCCATCCACCACAGCACGCCGGCGAGCGCGAACTGCGTCAGTGCCAGCCAGCCGCGCCGGCGGCCGAGGAAGGGCGGCTCGAAGCGGTCCATCAGCGGCGCCCACAGGAACTTGAAGGTATAGGGAATGCCGACCAGGCCGAAGAAGCCTATGGTGGCCAGATCCACCCCGTCCACCGTGAGCCAGGCCTGCATCGCCTGA
>NZ_WUEI01000295.1 GCF_012911025.1 Azoarcus sp. TTM-91
ATATTGGCTGCAAGCAACAGTAGCGCGGTCGGGACTTGCGCTTTGATCACAGCGTTCTTATCGGACAACTCCAACAGCGCGGCAGGCACGATATTGAAGTTCGCCGCCATCGGGGTCATCAGCGTGCCGCAGTAGCCCGAGAACATGCCGATAGCCGCCATCACCGCCGGATTGGCATGGAACACGCCCACCAGGATCGGCACGCCCACGCCGCCTGTCATGACCGGGAAGGCCGCAAAGCCGTTGCCCATGATGACGGTGAAGAGCGCCATGCCCACGCAATAGACGACCACCGCGACCAGTCGATAGTCCATGTTGATGTAGGCGGTGGTCAGGTGCGCCACGGCCTTGCCCACGCCGGCATCGGCGAAGACCAGGCCGAGCATGGCCAGCATCTGCGGCAGCACCAGCGCCCAGCCGAGCGACTCCGTCAGCCGACGCGACTCACGCATGGCCTGCACCGG
>NZ_WUEI01000296.1 GCF_012911025.1 Azoarcus sp. TTM-91
GTCCAGCTTGGGATCGTGGCTCAGCGCCACGATGCAGGTGCGCGTGTCCGGACGCATGGCGCGCACGGCATCATCGGGCATCTCGGTGGTCAGGCGCACGCCCTGCACCGACCAGGCGCCCAGGTGCTCGACGCGCGGATCGCAAAGCGTGACCGCGAAATCGTTGAACAGCGCCATGGTCGCGACGTACTCGGCCAGCGCCCCGGCACCGATGAGCAGCATGCGGTACTGCGGCCCCAGCGTGCTGGACAGGGTGGCGCCATCGAAATGCAGGGCCTGCGGCGCCGAAGCCGGCGCCTGCGTCACCGCGCCCGTCGCGCAGTCGACGCTGCGCCTTACCAGTTGCCCGGATTCCAGCTGCCGCACCAGCGTGTCCAGCGCGGCGACGTCGGGATCGAACTCCAGCAGCAGTTCCAGGGTGCCGCCGCAAGGCAGGCCGAAGCGGTGCGCATCGTCGGCG
>NZ_WUEI01000297.1 GCF_012911025.1 Azoarcus sp. TTM-91
GTTCCTCCCTCTCCGCAGCTCGCGCCACCGTCATCCGCGGCGTGGCAACCGTCCGTCATCGAGTCGCCGCCGCTGCTGGCCATCCCGGCGTTGCCCGAGGCATCTCCGCCATGGCCACGCGACTTGCGCCTGCGCGAAAGACCAAGCAGCAGCACAACAAAAGCGACTGCCAGCACCGCCGGAAACACGCCGCCCACCGGCCCGAAGGCAATCAGTCCGGCGAACCCCAGCAGCAGCCCCAGCACCGCAAACATCTTCATCCCTCTCCTCCCCGCTCTCCAGTCGGCGCCGCAGCTCACATGCCGCGGACGCGCCACGCCGGCAGTGACCCTAACCCGTTTGGGGGATGCCGGCCGCCAGCCCGCCTACCTATGTTTCAAAACCGCCTTGCGAAACGCATACCCCGGGACTTTCCCCCCGCCGCACAAGGCCTGAGCCCGTTCCACAACACATCTATGA
>NZ_WUEI01000298.1 GCF_012911025.1 Azoarcus sp. TTM-91
GTCTCAAATGTATCAATACCTCTACCTGCAGCCTCACATCCGATGAGCTTAACTCCCTCATCACCGATGTAGTGATAGAAGCTTCCCATAGCATTGCTACCACCACCAACGCAAGCGATAACTGCATCAGGAAGTCTACCCTCTACCTCTAAAATCTGCTGTCTGCTTTCCTTTGAAATAACAGCCTGGAAATCTCTAACGATTGTAGGGAATGGATGTGGTCCCATAACAGAGCCAAGGCATTAATGTGTATCATCGATTCTTGTAGTCCACTCACGCATGCACTCTGAAACCGCATCTTTAAGTGTAGCTGTACCGCTAGTTACTGGCACTACATCTGCACCTAAAAGCTTCATTCTATATACGTTAAGTGCCTGGCGCTTAGTATCTTCCTCTCCCATGAAAATGACACATTCCATTCCAAGGAGAGCTGCTGCTGTTGCAGTTGCAACAC
>NZ_WUEI01000299.1 GCF_012911025.1 Azoarcus sp. TTM-91
CATATGCAGGGTCGATCTCTTCGAGAGGCAACCCGTCGAAGACCGGGAAGTCCCTGAACCTGGCCAGAACGGTGATGCCGTTCATACGACGGCCCGCGACGACACGGTCCCTATCGTCGAGCAGGAACATAACGATGGCGCCCCGACTCAGCGCGTTCTTCTGTTTGCCGATGGCGACTTTCCCGCGTTTGCGCAGCAGTGTGTAGGTCGTGGAGAAATTCCTCATCTGGCGCATGGCTAGGGTGGCATTGCACACATAGATGATTGCGACGGTGGCAAGAACGGGCCAGAACATCATCTCTCCTCGGGGCAGACGGGATTGCAGGGGCGGGAGGCCATGAGCCAGAAGACGTCTTCATAACTGGTGAGCTGGCTTAGCCGGTTGAGCAGGTCTGGGTCGTTGGTCAGGCGGATGATCTCGTCGTAGACGGTGACGAGGATGGTGTCGT
>NZ_WUEI01000029.1 GCF_012911025.1 Azoarcus sp. TTM-91
GGCTGGGGGCGCGGGCAAAAACAGCGGCGCGGCATCGGCGCAACTTTACCAGCCTCGCGCGGCGGTCGCCCTGGCGGGCCGGGCGGGGCATCATGCCGGCCTTGGCGAGGCGAGCAAGAAAGGGATGCGGATGGAGAGCGATGACAGGCTGGTGGTGAAACCAGGGCTGACGATTCCGCTGGCGGAGATCGTGATGGACGCGATCCGGGCGCAAGGGCCGGGCGGCCAGAACGTGAACAAGGTCTCCAGCGCCATCCACCTGCGTTTTGACATCGGGGCCTCGTCTTTGCCGGAGGCGGTGAAGGCGCGGCTGCTGGCGATGGGCGACCAGCGCATCAGCAGCGCCGGCGTGGTGGTGATCAAGGCCGGCGACAGCCGCAGCCGCGAGGCCAATCGCCAGGAGGCGCTACGGCGCTTGGCGGAACTGGTGGCGCTGGCGGCGCATGTGCCCAAGCACCGGCGGGCGACCAAGCCGACGCTGGGTTCGCAGCGCCGGCGCCTGGAGGGCAAGCGCCAGCGCAGCGAGCTCAAGGCCGGGCGGGGCAAGCTGCGGGAGTGAGTCGATGCCCGCCGCCCGCCGGCGAGTGCCTCAACGCAGCGTGACCAGTTCCTCCGCCGCGGTCGGATGGATGGCGACGGTGGCGTCGAAATCCGCCTTGGTCGCGCCCATGCCGATGGCGACGGCAAAGCCCTGCAGCATCTCGTCCGCGCCGGTGCCGATGATGTGGCAGCCGACCACCTTCTCCTCCTCGCCCACGCAGACCAGCTTCATCGCGGTGCGCGGCTTGTGCTCGGTCAGCGCGTTGTACATGCCGGTGAAGCGGGCGCTGTAGACCTTGACCGCCTCGCCGTGACGCTCCCGCGCGGCGTCCTCGCTGAGACCGACGGTGCCGATGGGCGGGTGGGTGAAGACGACGGTGGGGATCAGGTCGTAGTTCTGCTTGCTGTCCGGCTGGTCGCGAAACAGGCGGGCGGCCAGCTTGCGGCCGGCGCCTATGGCCACCGGCGTCAGCTCCACCTTGCCGACGATGTCGCCGATGGCATAGATGCCGGGCACCGTGGTGTTCTGGTACTCATCGGTTTCCAGCACGCCATGCTTGCCGGCGGTGAGTCCGGCGGCGGCGAGGTTGATGCCGTCGGTGGCGGCTTCGCGGCCTATTGCCCAGATCACCGTGTCGGCCACGCGCTGCACCGCTTTGCCGTCGCCATCCTCGCAGTCGATGCGGATGCTGCCATCCTGCTGTCGCGTCAGGCCACGCACCTGGTGGCGGAAGCAGAGCTGGATGCCGGCATCCTGCATGTGGGTGGCGAGCTCTTCGCGCAGCAGGGCGTCGAAGGGCCGCAGCAGCACCTCGCCGCGCACCAGCAGGTCGACCTCGCTGCCCAGCGCGCGTAGCACGCCGGCCAGTTCCACCGCGATGTAGCCGCTGCCGACCACCGCCACCCGCCGGGGCAGCTGTTCGAGGTCGAAGAAGCCGTCGGAGGTGATGCCCAGCTCGGCGCCCGGCGTTTCCGGCACCACCGGCCGGCCGCCGGTGGCGATGACGATGTGCGGTGCGCTGTAGCGCTCGCCATCCACCTCCACCGTGTTCTTGTCCACGAAGCGACCGAAGCCGCGTATCACCTCGACGCCGGCCTTCTCCAGCATGCCGTCGTAGATGCCGTTCAGGCGCTGCACATAGGCGTCGCGGCGCTGCTTCAGGGTCGGCCAGTCGAAGTCGTGGCCGGCGAGGGTGAAGCCATAGCCGGCGGCATCCTCCAGCGCATGGGCGAGGGTGGCGGCGTACCACATCACCTTCTTCGGCACGCAGCCCACGTTCACGCAGGTGCCGCCCAGGCGGCCAGCCTCGATCAGGGCTACCCGGGCGCCGTACTCGGCCGCCCGGCGCGCGGTGGCCACGCCGCCGCTGCCGCCGCCGATGACGAGATAGTCGAAGGTCTTCATCCCTTGTTCCTTGGTTTTCGGGCTCAGGGGGCGGATGGTAACGCGAGCGCCGTCGAGCGGCCCATCGCGGGCCGCGGACGGCTTTGCATCGGACTCGCAACACGATGTAACTGGCTGCCGCTAGAATCCCCGGCGATCAATGCGAAGGGCATCGTCGATGGATCCGGGCGTCAATCTCATCCTTACCGGCAGCATCCTGCCGGGCCATGCGGCTGCTGACGTGGTGCAGGCGCTTTCCCGCTTGATGGGGCTGCCGGAGGAGAAGATTCCGCCGCTGCTGGCGGGCAGGGAGACCGTGGTGCGGCGCAACCTGGAGGCGGGCAAGGCGCCGCGCTACCTGCATGCGCTGCGCCAGGCGGGAGCGGAGGCGAGGGTGGAGGCCAGCGCTGCTCCGGCCAGCGTGCCGTCGGCGGCCGAAGTCGGGCGCCCGGAACTCGCGCCGGCTGCCTCGGGGGCGAGCGCGCCAGCGGGGGGTGACGAGGCGGCTCGGCCGCCTTTGCGAAGCGATGCCGTCGCCGCCGGTGGCGCTCCAGCGACGGTGCTGGCCTTGGTGGGTGAGGCGCCGGGAGTGGAGATGATGAACTGCCCGTCCTGCGGCGCTGCCCAGCCCAAACGCAACCTCTGCCGCGAGTGCGGCGTGGACATGCCGCGCATGATGGCCGCGCAGACGCAGGCCGCGCGGGCGGAAACGGCGGCGACGCCGGCCCGCGGCGCGGCGGCTGCGCCGCTGGGGCCGTTGTCGCGGGTAGAGCAGGAAGGCAGCGCGGACGGCTACTCGACGCCAGCGGCCTTCTCGCTGTCGCTGGAAGGGCGGGTCGGCCGCCTGCGCTACCTGGCCTATTCCTTCCCGGCCTATGTGCCGCTGTTCGTCGGCGCGCTGTTGGGGGCGGTGCTGGGGCAGGGCACGTCGATGGTGGCGGCGCTGATCATCGGTTCGTTGCTCACCGTGTGGATGGCGCTGCGGGTCAGCGTGTTGCGGCTGCACGATCTCAATCGCAGCGGCAAGTGGGTGCTGCTCGCCATCCTGCTGCCGGTGGCGTCCGGGCTCAGCGGCGCGCCGCTGGGCATGATCGTCAGCGTGGCCTTCTTCATCATCGGTTCGCTGTTGCTGCTGTTCTGGCCGGGCGACATGGGCGCCAACGATTACGGTGACCCGCCGGGCCCCAATACCTTGTGGACTCTCATCGGCGCGGTCGCGGCGGTGGGCTTGTGGATTGCCGGAGGGGCGAACGATGGCGGCGGCCGGCTGGGGCAGATGCTGCCGGGCGAAGCGGCGGAAATGGGGGAGGCGGGTGTGCCGGCGTCAGGCAGCCTCTACTACGACGAAGAGTGAATTGCAGCCGGGGCGGCCCGTGAAGGCCGCCGCGGAAGCGCAGCCGCCTGCGATTCGCGATCTCAGCCGCCGATGCGATGCCGCCGCATCCAGGCCTGGAAGGCGTCCCTGTCGTTGTCGCGGCGCAGGCGGTCGATGTGCAGCACCAGGTTCTCCGCCATGGTGTGCGCGGCGATGGCCGCCATCACCTCCAGGCGGGCTTCAGCGTCCAGCCCATGCTCCACCAGCCGCTGGTCGATTTCGCAGAAGTGGTTGGCCATCAGCCGGCGGGCTTCGGCCTCGTCCAGGGCGAGATCGCCGATGTCCAGCGGATCTTCGGCCTCGATGTCCGCCATCAGGGATTCGATGGATTGCGGTGTCATTGCGGTCTCCCGGTCGGGTTTGGGCAGGGCTGCGGGCAGGTACGCTGCTTGGACAGGCCCTGCCATGCCGGAGTGCCGCCGGAATGGGGTCAGCGGCGCGCTCCGTACTTCTTGAACACCGCGCGGGCGTCTTGTTCCGCACGCTCCTGGGTGCGCAGGCTGGCGTCGTCGTCGTGGAGGGTGAAGAAATCGTCCGCCTGGGCCTTCATGACCGCGGCGATGGCGGCCTTCTCGTTGAGGCCGTAGCGCTCGTAGATCAGGGTGGTGACTTCATCCAGAAACTGTTCGTAGGTCATGGTGCGGTGTCTTTCGTTCCGGTTCAGGCGGGAAGCCAGCGGCTTTCCCACTCTGCGATTTCGGTCAGTTCGGCGGCCAGTGAGCGATCCAGCCTGTCCAGCAGCGGCAGCAGTTCGGCGCTGATGCCGGTGGGCAGGACGGGGCGCAGGGTGACCAGCATGTCGCCGGCGGCACGTTTGCCGTGGCGAGGCAGGCCGGCGCCGCTCAGCCTCAGCTCGGTGGCGCGGCCGTCACCCGGCGGCAAGGGATGATGGCGGAGGCCGGCCGGGTGCGGCAAGGCGATTTCGCCGCCGGCGAGCAGGCGGAACACGCTCAGCGGGCGTTCCAGCAAGAGATCGCGGCCGGCCAGGCGGTAGAGCGGATGCGGGGCAACCTCGATGCGCAGGCGCAGGTCGCCGGCCTCGCCGCCGGCTTCCACCGCCGGGCCACCCTCGCCGCGCAGGCGCAACTCGTCGCCGGCCTGCAGGCCGGGCGGCAGGCGGACTTCCAGGTTGCGCGGGCGTATCTGCCTGCCGCTGCCGCCGCAACTGTCGCAGGGTGCGATCAGCCGGTAGCCGCGGCCATGGCAATGAGTGCAGGCGGTAAGGCCCTCCGTGCCACGGACTCGCCCCGAGCCGTGGCAATGCGGGCAGAGCCGGCTGTGGCTCAGGGTCTGTTCGCCGCTGCCCTGGCAGTCTTCACAGGATGTGCTCTCTTCGCGGACCAGGGTGCGCAGGCCGCCGAGGCAGGCTTCTTCAAGGCTGATTTCCAGCGTTTCCTGGAGGTCGGCACCGCGAGCGGCAGTGTCTGTGTCTGGCGGCGGCCCGGCTGCCGGCTCGGCCGGCGGCAGCCCGTCCAGCAGGCTCTCGAAAGCCGCTCGCAGACGGCGGAAGTGATCGGCGGCGGCCGGGTCGGGGTTGCGGTCCGGGTGCCAGCGCATCGCCAGGCGGCGGAAGGCAAGCTTGATTTCGCCCACGTCCGCGCCCGGGGCAAGGCCGAGCAGCGTATGCGGGTCGTTCGGGCCGTCGTTCATGCCGGCATCAGTTGGGCCACTCATCCTGCTGGGCTCCCTCGGCGGATGCGGATTGCAGGGCGGCGGCCTCCAGGACCTCGCCGGCCACCTTCATCTGCCAGTCGAAGTAAGGGTTGAAGGTGAGGCGCGCATGCACTTTGCCCGGCTCGCGGTAGCCCCAGTCGGAGTACCACACCGGTTCGCCGGCGAGGCAGCGCTGCAAGTCTTCCGCCGCCGGGCCGTTCTCGCACAGCTTCTCGCTGCCGTCCGGTCCATACAGCGGGTTGGCCGGCGAGAACAACACCGCCATGTGGGAAAACTGGCTGATGCGCTGGGCGGGAAGGCGGTCGCTGCGGGCGAGCTGGCGCGCTTCTGCCGGGGCGTCGCCGTACCAGATCAGCCGGCTGGCGGGGTGGGTGAAGAAGCGCGGGAAGCTGTCGCGCAGGTAGGCCACGTCCAGCACCGAGTCGTGCTGGGCGACCACCAGCAGCGCCGGCTTGCTCCAGGGCCGGCGTTCCAGTACTTGGCGCGCGAGTGCGCTGGAGCGGTAGAACTGGCCGAAACCGTTGGTGGGCACGTTGAGGTAGCGCACCCGCGTTTGCTGCCGGCGTTCCGCCTCGGGTTCGCGCAGCCAGGGCTTGAACCAGGCGGCGTAGGGGGCGAGCCAGTCGTAGCCGCTGTCGGATTTGAAGGCCGGGGAAAAGAGCAGCAGGCCGGCGACATCCGGGTCTTCGCTGGCGCGTACCAGCGCCAGGTTGGCGCCGGTGGAGAAGCCGCCGAGGTAGATCGTATCCACTTCCCGCTTCAGCAGCTCGGTCTGCTCCGCCACCACTTGCTGCCAGTCTTCCACTTCCACCGTCATCAGGTCCGCCGGCTTGCTGCCGTGGCCGGGCAGCAGCACGGTGCGTACCAGGTAGCCGCGGGCGGCGAGGGCCGGGCCGATGTCGCTGAAGGAATAGGGCGAGTCGCCCAGGCCGTGGATCAGCAGGATGCCGCGCCGGCCCGGCATGGCGGGCCGCCATTCACTGGGCAGGTTGAGCTCCAGCGCGTCGCTGTCCTGCAGGGCGTCCTGGCGTTGCACACCCAGCCACTCGCGGCTTTCCGCGCGGTAGCGGGAGAAGCTGTCCTGCCCCAGCGGCAGGCCCTGGCGTGGTTTGCCCACGCAGCCGCCGAGCAGGGCGGCGCCGAGCAGCAGCAAGAACCAGGGGCGGAGGGGGCGGGCGAACGGTGACATGGGTGGGCGTTGAGTCCGCGGGGAACCGGCAAGCTATGTTGCGTTGCGTCATTGCGCCAACGATCGAGATGATAGCGCCGTTGCGAAATCGCGGCGCGGCTCTCGGGGCGCCAGGCCGGAGAAGGGAGGATGGGATGGACGAATGGAAAAACCGGCACGGCACGGGAGGGGCCGGCCGGCGAAAGGCGGCACTCCGCCAGGCCCCGGTTTTGCCTGCCTATACTGGACTGAAACACGACAGCCGGACCTCACACCCACCGAAGGAGAGCAAGCCATGGCCGATCATGTGTACAAACTCGTCGAACTCGTCGGTTCTTCCTCGCAGAGCCTGGACGACGCCATCCGCAACGCGATTGAGACCGCCTCGAAGACGCTGCGCCATGTCGAGTGGTTCGAGGTGCTTTCTACCCGGGGCCATGTGGTGGACGGAACGGTGGGGCATTTCCAGGTAACGCTGAAGGTGGGTTTCCGGCTGGAGGCCTGACAAGCCGGCACGGTTGCGGCGCGCCGGGGCAGGCGGAAGGCGGAAACTTTGCGACTTGGTAGTTTCGCGATTTGAGCGCCGGCCGGCGCTGCCTTACCCTGTGCGCGCCCGCAGCCCCCTCACAAGCCTGCATGCGGGCGGCCCACAGGGCGCGGGCGAGCCGGAGTCCCCATGCAACTACCCAATCACCAGCTCAGCATGACGGTGCTGATGACGCCAGACATGTCCAATTTCTCGGGCAACGTCCACGGCGGCACCATCCTCAAGCTGCTGGACGAAGTCGCCTACGCCTGTGCGAGCCGCTACGCCGGGCATTACGTGGTTACGCTGTCGGTGGATCAGGTGATGTTCCGCGAACCCATCCACGTCGGCGAACTGGTCACCTTCCTGGCCTCGGTCAATTTCACCGGCAATACCTCGATGGAAATCGGCATCAAGGTGATGGCGGAGAACATCCGCGCCAAGACGGTGCGGCATGCCAACAGCTGCTTCTTCACCATGGTGGCACTGGGCGACGACGGCAAGCCCACCAAGGTGCCGCCGCTGGTGCCGGAAACCGCGGATGAACAGCGCCGCCACGGCGCCGCGCTGCTGCGCCGGCAGTTGCGCCAGGAGTTCGAGACGCGCCGGCAGGCGCTGGTGCGGGCGCCGCAGTGAGCAGCGGCGGCGCGGGTGATCCGCTGCACGGCGTGACGCTGGCGGCGCTGCTGGAGAAGCTGGTGGAGATCCACGGTTGGGAGGGGCTGGCGCGGCGGGTGAAAGTGCGCTGTTTCAGCCACGAACCCAGCATCGCCTCCAGCCTGAAATTCCTGCGCCGCACGCCGTGGGCACGGGAGCAGGTGGAAGCGCTTTACCTGGAAACGATGTTGCGCTTGCGCTGACCGCTGCAGGCGGCAAAAAAGCCGGGAGCGGGTGCTCCCGGCCTCTGGCGCAGCCTCAGAGTTCGACCTTGACCGCGCCCGCCGCGCGCAGCGCCTTGGCGCGGGCGGCTTCGATGGACTCGTCGCGCGCCAGGGCGACGCCCATGCGGCGCTGGCCCTTGATCTCCGGCTTGCCGAACAGGCGCAGCGCGGTATCCGGCTCGGCCAGCGCAGCGCCCAGGTTGGCGAAGGCCGGCTGGGTGGAGTCGCCTTCCACCAGCACCACCGCCGAGGCGGACGGCCCGAACTGGCGGATGGCCGGGATGGGCAGGCCGAGGATGGCGCGGGCGTGCAGCGCGAACTCCGACAGATCCTGCGAGATCAGCGTCACCAGCCCGGTGTCGTGCGGGCGCGGCGAGACTTCGCTGAACCACACTTGGTCGCCCTTGACGAACAGCTCCACGCCGAACAGGCCGCGGCCGCCCAGCGCGCCGGTCACCAGCCGGGCGATGCGTTCGGACTCGGCCAGCGCCTTGGGGCTCATCGCCTGCGGCTGCCAGGATTCCTGGTAGTCGCCCTTCTCCTGGCGGTGGCCCACAGGCGCGCAGAAGGTGGTGGCGATATCGCTGCCGGCGGCGTGGCGCACGGTGAGCAGGGTGATCTCGTATTCGAAGTCGATGAAGCCCTCGACGATGACGCGGCCCTTGCCGGCGCGGCCGCCTTCCTGGGCGTAGTCCCAGGCCTTCTTCACGTCGGCCTCGCCGCGCAGCAGGCTCTGGCCCTTGCCGGAGGAGCTCATGATGGGCTTGACCACGCAGGGGAAGCCCAGCGCGGCAACCGCGGCAGCGTAATCCTCGTAGCTGTCGGCGAAGCGGTAGGGCGAGGTCGGCAGGCCCAGCTCCTCGGCTGCCAGCCGGCGTATGCCTTCGCGGTTCATGGTGAGCTGGGCGGCGCGGGCGGTGGGCACCACGGTATAGCCCTCGGCTTCCAGCTCGACCAAGGTGGCGGTGGCGATGGCTTCGATCTCCGGCACGATGTAGTGCGGCTTTTCCTGTTCGATGACCGCGCGCAGCGCATCGCCGTCCAGCATGCTGATGACGTGGCTGCGGTGGGCGACCTGCATCGCCGGGGCGTTGGGGTAGCGGTCCACCGCGATGGTTTCGCAGCCGAGGCGTTGAAGCTCGATGACCACTTCCTTGCCCAGCTCGCCGGAGCCGCAGAGCAGGACGCGGGTGGCGGAGGGCGACAGGGGCGTGCCGATACGGGGCATGGGACTTTCCTTGATACGAGGATGCGGGGAATGATGGGCCGGCGCGGGCGGCGCTGTCCGCAGACGACAGCCAGTGCGCGCAGGCGGTATTTTGCCTGTCTGCCGGCCACAGGGCGATGCCGCGGCCGGGGGCGTGTCAGCGGCGGCGCGAGGCGGCTTCCTGCAGTGTCCAGGCCAGTAGCTCTGTGCTCAGCGTGTCCGCCGCGGCACCGAAGGCGCGCACTACCGCCGGCACTTCCTTGCCGTCCACCGGCTGGCGGACTTCGAAGCGACGGGCGACGAGTACGCGCTGGCTGTCCGGCGCCACCAGGCGGGCATCCAGGCGGATCAGCACTTCCGGCTTGCCGTCGCGGTACTCGCTGCGGAAGGCGCCGAGGTCGCTGTCCAGCAGGAAATCGGCCTGCAGCGCGTTGTCGTCGCTGGTGACGGCGGGAATGCGGCCATCGCTGCGGAAGGCTTCGATTAGGCGGTCGCGCAGCAGCACCGGGCCGGGATCGCTCCAGCTCGCGCCCTGGTACACGCTGAGGCGGTCGCCTTCCGGCAGCACGACGATGCGGCGGCTACCGGTGGCGCCGCCGGCACGCGGCGTGGCCACCCGCAAGGACCAGGACAGCGGCGCCGTGTCGGCGGCAGGCCGACTTGCCGCCGGCAGGCGATAGACGTCTATCGGTTCCTGGCTGGGCAGCACCGAGCAGCCTCCCAGCAGCAGCGCGGCAACGGCGGCAGCCGAGAGCAGGGCGCCGCGCAGGGGCGAGGAGGGCATGGTGGGCGCAGCGTCGAAACGGGGGCGGGGTATCACGGCTGGAACTCCTTGCTCTTGTCGGCGCCCAGCAGGTAGCCGGTGGGATTCTCTTCCAGGCGGCGGGTGATGCCGCGCAGCGATTGCAGGGTGCTACGCAACTCGCCGATGGCGGGGCCGATCTCGCTCAGGCCGCGAACACCGCTGTCGAGCTGGCCGCGGTTGTCCGCCACCAGGGAATCCACCGTGACCATGGTGCGCTCGAAGGCAGCCATGGCCTCGCGGGCGCTGTCCAGGGTCTGGCGGCCCTCCTTGTCGAGCAGGCCGTTGGTGGTCTTCATCGCCTGGGTGGCTTCCAGCAGCGCGGCGTTGGCTTGTTCGCTGGCATTGGTGATGGCCTTGAGGGCGTGGGCGATTTCCTCGCGCTGGTCGGCCAGCGAGCTGGTGCTTTGCTCCAGGTTGGCCAGCGTGCGCTCGATGTGGGCGACGTTGGCGGTGGAGAACAGTTCGCGCGCCTGGCTGATCAGTTCATTGACGTTGAGCATGATGTCCTCGCCGCCGCTCATCAGCTTGCTGAAGGGCGAGGGCGAGGCCACGATCACCGCTACCTTGCCGTCCTCGGCCTGCAACGGCGGGCTGTCCGGGTTGATGCCGTTGAGACGGATGATGGAGATGCCGGTGATGCCCGCCAGCGCCAGCCGCGCCTCGGTGTCGGCGCGGATGGGCGCCTGGCTGTCCACCCGTATGCGGGCAAGCACCCGGCGCGGGTCGCGCGGGTCGATCTTGAGGCTGGTGACCTCGCCGATGCGGATGCCGTTGAACTGCACCGCGCTGCCCTGGGAGAGGCCGCTCACCGCCTCGTTGAAGACGATGTCGTAGAAGCTGAACTGCTTGTCGCTGCCGGCTTTGCCCAGCCACAGGCCGAACAGCAGCGCGGCGCCGATCACGATCACCGTGAACAGGCCGATCAGGATGTGATGGGCACGGGTTTCCATGGCGCTTGCTCCCTATTGCCGCGCTGCGGCCTCTTCGGCCGCGCGTCCGCGCGGGCCGTGGAAATAGTCTCTGATCCAGGCATCGTCGGTGGCGGCGACCGCCTCCAGCGTGTCGTTCACCAGCACCCGCTTGCGCGACAGCACGGCGACCCGGTCGGTGATGGTGTAGATGGTGTCCAGGTCGTGGGTGACGAGGAAGACGGTGAGGCCGAGCGCATCGCGCAGGGTCAGGATCAGCTGGTCGAAGGCGGCGGCGCCTATCGGGTCCAGGCCGGCGGTGGGCTCGTCCAGGAACAGGATGTCCGGGTCCAGCGCCAGCGCGCGGGCCAGCGCGGCCCGCTTCACCATGCCGCCGGAGAGGTCGGAAGGGTATTTGGCGCCGGCCTCCGGCGGCAGGCCGGCAAGGGCGATCTTCACCCGGGCGAGGTCGGCCGCATCGGCGGCGGACAGGCCGGCGTGCTCCACCAGCGGCAGGGCAACGTTCTCGCACACCGTCAGCGAGGAAAACAGCGCGCCCTTCTGGAACAGCACGCCGAAGCGGCGCTCCAGTTCGGCGCGGCGGCTGGCGGGCAGCACCAGCAGATCCTCGCCGAATACCTTCACGCTGCCCTCGGCCGGCTTGTTCAGGCCGACGATGGTGCGCAGCAGCACCGACTTGCCGGTGCCGGAGCCACCGACCACGGTGAGGATTTCGCCGCGATGCACGTCCAGATCCAGCTTCTCGTGCACCACCTGGCTGCCGAAGCGGTTGGTGAGGCCGCGCACTTCGATGATGGTTTCCTGGCTCACCAGCCCATCTCCATGCAGAACAGCGCCGCTACCGCATCCAGCAGGATGACGACGAAGATGGACTGCACCACCGCCGAGGTGGTGTGCTCGCCCACGGATTGAGCGCTGCCGCTGACCTTGAAGCCCTCCATGCAACCGATGACGGCGATGAGGAAGGCGAAGACCGGTGCCTTGGCGAGGCCGACGAGGAAGTGGCGCAGGCCGACGTCGTTTTCGAAGATGGAGAGGAACATTACGGGCGAGATGTCCAGCGTCAGCGCACACACCAGCATGCCGCCGACGATGCCGGAGAGCATGGCGATGAAGGTGAGCATGGGCAGCGCCAGCAGCAGCGCGAACACCCGCGGCAGCACCAGCAGCTCTATTGGGTTGAGGCCGAGTACGCGGATGGCGTCTATCTCCTCGTTGGCCTTCATCGAGCCGATCTGCGCGGTGAAGGCGCTGGCGGTGCGGCCGGCGACGAGGATGGCGGTGAGCAGCACGCCGAATTCGCGCAGGAAGGAGAAGGCGACCAGATCGACGGTGAAGATGCTGGCGCCGAAATCCGCCAGCACAGTGGCGCCGAGGAAGGCGACCACCGCGCCGACCAGGAAGGTGAGCAGGGCGACGATGGGCACCGCGTCCAGCGCGGTCTTTTCCAGGTTGGCGACCAGCGAGGTGGTGCGCCAGCGCCAGGGCCGCAGCAGCGTCAGGAACAGGGCTTCCAGCGTGAGGCCGATGAAGCCGAGCAGATCGGTGAGATGGCGGCGGAACACGCCGACGGTGATGCCGACATGCTCCAATACGTCGCCAAGGGCGGAATGGCGGGGATCGACCGGCGGCTCCGGCGGGGCGCCCACCGCCTGCGATACCGCCTGCAGCAGGGCGCGGCGCTCGGCCGGCAGGGCGGAGCTTTCGCCCAGCAGGCCGCCCAGACCTTCCTGGCCGAGCAGGCGCAGCAGCAGGGCGGCACCGGCGGTGTCGAGCGCGCCGAGTTGCGCTGCGTCCACCGCCACACCGGATGGCAGCCGAGCCTGCAGCGCCGCGACTTCGCCGCTCAGCGCGGCGTAGTGCGGCAAGGTCCAGTCGCCGGACAGCCTCAGCTGCTCGCGGCCTTGGTTGGTCGCAAGCTCGGCGTGCCCGGCGCTGCTATCCGCCGATGACGATGCTCTCATGGGGTCGGACTGTAACCGAGTTGGGGCGCCGTCGGCAGCCGGAATGCCGCGGTGCAGCGGCGGCCCCTTTCGCGGTCAGCGGCTGATCGGCTTGTAGCGGATGCGCTTGGGCTTGGCGCCTTCCTCGCCCAGGCGCTTCCTCTTGTCTTCCTCGTATTCCTGGTAGTTGCCGGCGAAGAAGGTCCATTGCGAATCGCCTTCCGCTGCCAGGATGTGGGTGCAGATGCGGTCCAGGAACCAGCGGTCGTGGGAGATGATCATGGCGCAGCCGGCGAACTCCAGCAGGGCGTCTTCCAGCGCGCGCAGGGTTTCCACGTCGAGGTCGTTGGAGGGTTCGTCCAGCAGCAGCACGTTGCCGCCGGCGATCAGCGTCTTCGCCAGGTGCAGGCGGCCGCGTTCGCCGCCGGAGAGGTTGCCGACGATCTTCTGCTGGTCGCCGCCCTTGAAGTTGAAACGGCCGATGTAGGCGCGGCTGGGCATCTCGAAGCGGCCGACGGTGAGGATGTCGGCGCCCTCGGAAATCGCTTCGAACACCGTCTTGTCGTTGGCCAGGCCTTCACGCGACTGGTCCACCGCGGCGATCTTCACCGTGGAACCGATCACCACCTCGCCGCTGTCCGGCTTGTCCAGGCCCTGGATCATCTTGAACAGGGTGGATTTACCGGCGCCGTTGGGGCCGATGACGCCGACGATGGCCCCCGGCGGCACCGAGAAGCTCACCTTGTCCATCAGCAGCTTGTCGCCGAAAGCTTTGCTGACGTCGTGGAACTCGATGACCTTGTCGCCCAGGCGCTCGCCCGGCGGAATGAAGATTTCCTGCGTTTCGTTGCGCTTCTGATATTCGACGGTGGTCATTTCCTCGTAGCGCGCCAAACGGGCCTTGGACTTGGCCTGGCGGGCCTTGGGGTTGGAGCGCGCCCATTCCAGCTCGGTTTTCATCGCCTTCTGGTGTGCGGCTTCCTGCTTGGCTTCCTGCGCCAGGCGCTCGCCCTTCTGCTCCAGCCAGGAGGAGTAGTTGCCCTTCCAGGGAATGCCGTGGCCGCGGTCCAGTTCCAGGATCCATTCGGCGGCGTTGTCGAGGAAGTAGCGGTCGTGGGTGACGGCCACCACGGTGCCGGGGAAGCGGGTGAGGAACTGCTCCAGCCAGTCCACCGACTCGGCGTCCAGGTGGTTGGTGGGTTCGTCCAGCAGCAGCATGTCCGGCCGCGAGAGCAGCAGCTTGCACAGGGCGACGCGGCGCTTCTCGCCACCGGAGAGATTGCCGATCTGTGCGTCCCAGGGGGGCAGGCGCAGGGCGTCGGCGGCGATCTCCATCTGGGTTTCGACGTCGCTGCCGGCGGCCGAAAGGATGTTCTCGTACCTGGCCTGCTCTTCGGCCAGCTTGTCGAAGTCTGCGTCCGGCTCGGCGTAGGCGGCGTAGATCTCTTCCAGCTTCTGGCGGGCTTCGACGATCTCGCCCAGGCCGGACTCCACCTCTTCCTTCACCGTCTTGGCCGGATCGAGCTCCGGCTCCTGCGGCAGGTAGCCGATGCGCTGGCCGGCCAGGTGCTGAACCTCGCCGTCGAACTCCTTGTCCGCACCGGCCATGATGCGCAGCACGGTGGTCTTGCCCGAGCCGTTGAGGCCGAGCAGGCCGATCTTGGCGCCGGGGAAGAAGGACAGGGAAATATCCTTGATGATCTGCCGCTTGGGCGGAACGATCTTGGATACGCGAAGCATCGACATTACATACTGGGCCATGGGATCTCGTCGTCGAGGAATGACATGAAGGCGCGAGTCTACCCGAGGCCGGCGCCCTTGGTCACGGCCGCCGCCGCGGGCCGGAGGCGTGGGCGGCGGCCTTAGGCGGTGAATTGCAGCCGGGCGAGGTGGGCGTAGAGGCCGTCGCGGGCGACCAGTTCGGCGTGGGTGCCGGTCTCGACGATGCGGCCGTGCTCCATGACCACGATGCGGTCGGCGCGCTGCACGGTGGCCAGGCGGTGGGCGATCACCAGGGTGCTGCGCCCGCGCATCAGGCTGGCGAGGGCGTCCTGGACCATCCGCTCGCTCTCGGCGTCCAGCGCCGAGGTGGCTTCATCCAGCAGCAGCACCGGGCGGTTGGCGAGAATGGCGCGGGCGATGGCGAGGCGCTGGCGCTGGCCGCCGGACAGGCGTACGCCGCGTTCGCCGAGCTGGCTGTGGTAGCCGTCGGGCAGGCGGAGGATGAATTCGTCGGCATGGGCAGCCGCGCAGGCGGCTTCGACCTCGGCCTCGCTGGCCTGCGGCGCGGCGTAGCGGACGTTGTCCAGCACGCTGGCGGCGAAGATCACCGGCTCCTGCGGCACCAGCGCGATGCGGCCGCGCACCGCCGCCGGGTCGGCCTCGGGCAGGCTGACGCCGTCCAGCCGCACGCTGCCGCTATCCGGGTCATAGAAGCGCAGCAGCAGCTGGAATACGGTGCTCTTGCCGGCGCCGGAGGGGCCGACCAGGGCGACGCTTTCGCCCCGTTGCACGGTGAGGCTGAAGTCGCTCAGGGCGGCGGCGTCCGGCCGGGATGGGTAGCGGAAGTTCACCGCGTCGAACTCGATCAGCCCGCTGGCCGGCTCGGGCAGGCGACGCGGCTGAGGCGGGGCGGCGATGTCCGGCTGCGCGTCCAGGATGTCGCGCAGTCGTTCGGTGGCGCCGGCGGCGCGCTGCAGGTCGCCCCACACTTCCGACAGCGCGCCGACGCTGCCGGCGACCAGCGCCGCATAGAAGACGAAGGCGGAGAGCTGGCCGGCGGTGATGCGGCCCTCCAGCACGTCATGGCCGCCTATCCACAGGATGACGGCGACGGCACCGAACACCAGCACCATGACCACCACCACCAGCGCGGCGCGCTGGCGGATGCGGCGGCGGGCGGTGGCGAAGCCGCGCTCCACCAGCCCGGCGAACTCGCGGCGGTCGGCGTCCTCATGGCCGTAGGCCTGCACCACGCGGATCTCGTGCACCGTTTCGTCGATGCGGTTGCCGAGATCGGCGATGCGGTCCTGGCTCTCGCGCGAAAGCTGCCGCACCTTGCGGCCGAAGACGATGATGGGCGCCACCACCAGCGGCACGCCGGCCAGCGTCATCAGCGTGAGCTTGAGGCTGGTGGTGAACAACATCACCAGCCCGCCGACCAGCAGCAGGGAGTTGCGCAGCGCGATCGACAGCGCCGAGCCGATCACGTTTTCGATCTGGGTAGTGTCGGAGGTGATGCGGGAGATCACCTCGCCGGTGCGGCCGGCCTCGAACCAGGAGGGTGGCAGGCTGAGCAGGTGGTTGAACACGCGCTGGCGCAAGTCGGCGGTGACGCGCTCGCCCAGCCAGGAAACGTTGTAGAAGCGTACCCAGGTGGCGATGGCGAGCAGGGCGATGAGGCCGAACATCACCGCCAGGCTGCGATCCAGCCAGCCGGGATCGCCGGTGGAGAAACCCTGGTCTATCACCGTGCGCAGGCCCTGGCCCACCGCCAGCATGGTCAGCGCGGCGACGACCAGGCCGCAGCCGGCGAAAACGACGCGCAGGCGGTAGGGGCAAAGCAACTCGGAAAACAGCTTGGTCGAGGTGTTCTCGGGGGGCATCGCGGCGCTCCGGAAAGGACGCGCCATTGTACGGCTTTCGCGGAAAGGGCCTGTTTACGCGGTCCGGCGGCCGGCGGAGGCGCTTCTAGGCGGCGATGGACTCGCCCGCTCCCTGGGCAGCGGGCGGCGTCTGCAGGCTCGCCAGCGAGGCGGCGAAATCCTCCGCCGCCTGCGGCCGGCCGAACAGGAAACCCTGCAGCAAGTCGCAGCCCTGGCGGGTCAGGAAGTCCCGCTGGTACTCGGTTTCCACCCCTTCGGCAACAACCTGCTGGCCAAGGTTGTGGGCAAGGGCGATGACCGCCGCGGCGATCTCGCCATCCTCGCCGCCCTCGCGGATGTCGTGGACGAAGCTGCGGTCTATCTTCAGCGTCTGCACCTGGAAGCGCTTGAGGTAGGCGAGCGAGGAATAGCCTGAGCCGAAGTCGTCTATCGCCAGGCTGACGCCCATGGCGCGCAGCTGGGCGAGGATGTGCACCGTGCGGTCGGCGTCGCGCATCAGCATTGTTTCGGTGAGCTCGAGTTCCAGCAGGTGGGCGGGCAGATCGTTGGCGTTGAGCGCTTCACGGACGAGGGCGACGATGTCCTGATGCACGAATTGCTGGGCGGAGAGGTTTACCGCCACCGGCACCAGCATCCGGCCCTCCTCCTGCCAGGCGCGCAGTTGGCGGCAGGTCTCGCGGATCACCCATTCGCCGATGGGTACGATGAGGCCGGATTCTTCCGCCACCGGAACGAAGCGGCCGGGCGAGAGCAGGCCCAGTTCTGGATGCTGCCAGCGCAGCAGCGCTTCGGCGGCGACCACCGCATGGCCGCGGGCGCAGACCTTGGGTTGGTAGTGCAGCCGCAGTTCGCCGCGCTCCAGTGCGCCGCGCAGCTGGTTCTCCAGCAGCAGTTCGCCCAGCGAGGCGGTGTTCATGTCGGCGGAGTAGAACTGGAAGCCATTGCGGCCGTCGTCCTTGGCACGGTACATGGCGGTATCGGCATTGCGCAGCAGCACCGACTCGTTCTGGCCATCTTCCGGGTAGAGAGCGATGCCGACGCTGCCGGTCACCGTCAACGCGTGCGGGCCGAGCTGGAAGGGCGAGGCCAGGGCGGAGAGCAGCTTGCGCGCGATCATCGCCGCGTCCTGCGCGTGCTCCAGCTCGGGTAGCACGATGACGAACTCGTCGCCGCCCTGGCGCGCCACGGTGTCGGTGTCCCGCACTGCGCCCAGGCAGCGCTGGGTGACCTGGATCAGCAGCGCGTCGCCTACCTCGTGACCGAGGGTGTCGTTGATGGTCTTGAAGCGGTCGAGGTCGAGGAAGAGCACTGCGGCGCGGCGCTTGTCGCGGCGCGACTGCAGGATGGCCTGGTTCAACCTGTCCTGCAGCAGCAGGCGGTTGGGCAGGCCGGTGAGGGCGTCATGATTGGCCAGGTGGCGGATGCGCGCCTCGGTCTGTTTGCGCTCGGTGATGTCGGAAAAAATGCCGATGTAGTGCGTCGGCGTGCCCTCCGCATCCCGCACCGCGGTGATGGACAGCCATTCCGGATACACGTCGCCGCTCTGCCGCCGGTTCCAGATTTCGCCCTGCCATTGGCCGCGCCGCGCCAGCGTGGCCCACATGTCGCGGTAGAAGCCGGCATCCTGGCGGCCCGAGCTCAGCAGCTTGGGCGTCTGGCCGATGACCTGGGCGGGGGCGAAACCGGTGATGCGGGAGAAGGCCGGATTCACCGCGACGATGCGGGATTCGGCATCGGTGATGGTCATGCCTTCGGTGGCGTTGGTGAATACGGTGGCGTAGAGGTGAAGTTCCTCCTGGGTTTGGCGCAGCGTGGCGATGCGGTCCTGCAGGTTCTGATTCGCCCGCACCAGGGCGCGGCTGGCGCGGCCCAGGCGGGCAATCACGATGGCGAGGTAGGCGGCCAGTACCAGCGCGGCGACGAAGAGTAGCACCCGGTGTACATGCGCACGAAGGGCGCCATGGCTGTAGCCCTCGTTGTAGAGCCCGACCATGCGTTCGCCGGCTTCCGCCGTGGGCAACTCCAGGATGTCGCGTACCGCGGAGTCGACGATGGGCTTGCGCTCGAGGATAACGTTGGCATGGGCGAGCAGGTTGCGCAGGCGGGGGGCCTGGGGGTACTCCGGGTCGGCGGCCATCTGTTGCAGGTGCCCCAGGCTGAGTACCAGTTGCTGAGCGAGGTCGGCGTCGCCATTGAGGGCGTAGGTGGTGACGCCGCGGGCGAAGATGCCGATCTCCCGCGAAAGAGCCGGCGGGGCGGCGCCTTCGCTGATGAAGTTCTGGATGGCGGCGGGGAAGTAGGCCTGCGAGTTGCGCAGGATGGCGACTTCGCGCTGATAGCGGTCTATCGCTTCCGCCTTGAGCGCTGCCAACCGGCGGTATTCGGCCAGCGTGTCCAGCAGGCGGGCGCCGTCGATCGCGGTAAGGTAGGCCGGCGGTGCGCCTATGGCCTGCAGCGTGGCCTGCTGGGTGGTGAGGGTGCGGGAGAGGGTGTCGAAATCCCGATGCAGGGCCAGGCGGTTGGCCAGGGTGGCGGCGTTGAGCTGCACGTCGCCCTGGCGCAGCTTGTCCAGCGCGCGGGTGTAGTGCTGGTGCTCTTCCACCGAAACCGAGTCTGCCCCGGCGAAGAGCCAGCCCAGCACCGCCGCCGCGAGCAGGGCGAGCAGCAGGCTGCGCAGCAGGCGCAGGTAGTCGGCCTTGTCACGCGGCGGCGGGGTGTCGCCGGCCGCTTGCAGCTGACCGCGAAGGCTCATCGTATGGCCTCGCCGCGCAACTGGCCGGTGAGGCTGTTGAGGAAGGCGATGAGCACCCTGCGGTCCTCGACGCTGAGTTCGCGGCCGAGCTGGTACCAGGCCATCACCACCACCGCTTCGTCCAGCGTGGCGGCGGAGCCGTCGTGGAAGTAGGGCGCGGTCAGGGCGATGTTGCGCAGGCTGGGGACCTTGAAGACGTGCCGGTCTTCCTCCCGGCCGGTGACGGTGAAGCGGCCCAGGTCGGCGTCTTCCACCGCCCGCTGGCGCGCGGCGAAGTAGTCGCCCATGACGCCGAAGCGCTGGAACATGTTGCCGCCAATGTTGATGCCTTGGTGGCAACTTGCACAACCGTAGTCCTTGAAGCGCTGGTAGCCCTCGCGCGCGTCCTCGCCGATGGCGTCATGCTCGCCGCGCAGGTAGCGGTCGAACGGGGCGTCGGGGGTGATCAGGGTGCGTTCGAACTGGGCCAGTGCGTCTGCCACCGTGGCCGGCGTGATGCCCGCGGGGTAGAGCAGGTTGAAGCGTTCGTGGTAATCGCGGTCGGCGGTGAGGCGGGCAATGACGTCCATCCAGTTGGAGGCCATTTCCAGCGGATTGGTCAGCGGACCGCTGACCTGCTCTTCCAGCGTCGCCGCCCGGCCATCCCAGAACTGGACGACGTTGAATGCACTGTTCAGCACCGTCGGCGTGTTGATCGTGCCCACCGCGCCAGCGACGCCGATGGAGCGCGCCCGGCGGTCGGTGCCGCCTTGGTTCAGCGGATGGCAGCTGGCGCAGGAAATGGTGTGATCGCGGGAGAGTATCGGGTCGTGGAACAGCCTTTCGCCGAGGGCGGCCTTGCTGGTATCCACTTCGACGCTGCGAGGCAGCGGAGAGAGCGGTTCGGTGCGGCGCATGCCCTCGGTAAGGGCGGTGGTGGCCTTGCGACTGTTTTCCTCGGGGGCGCCGCGCCAAGTGAGCGACAGCAGCAATCCCGCCGACAAAGCGATCAAGCCCGCCACGGTGAGCGGCGGGAGCAGGGAGGAGAAGCTGCGTTTCACGGCCGGCATGGTATAGCGGCGGTGCGGGGCGGCATTGAGCATGGTCAAGGAATGGGGAAGTCCCTGTCATTCGGCCGCCGGATGGGAATTGACGCTCTCGCCCGCCGGAGCGGATGATCGCTGCCACGCGGTCTTGCGCCTGCGGGTGGCGTGAGGCATGGAGGTGTCCCTGCACGGAGGTCTTCTTCCTATGCCTGTCACGATGGATGCTTCGGGTGGCGCTGCAGGACACAAGCCGGCCGGCGCGCTGGGCGTGACATCGGCGATGCTGGCTTTCGTGCTCCTCGCTGCCTGGCTGGCCTGGGGGGCGCTTGAGCAGCGCAAGGAAGCTGCGCTGCAGCAGCGCCTGCAGGCAGAGGCCAACGGGATCGCGCTCAAAGTCGAGGAGCGTTTTCGCGGATACCGCCAGGTTCTGCGCGGCGCGCGCGCTCTCTATATGGCGTCCGATTCGGTGGAAGGCCGCGAATGGGCGGAGTATGTCGCCGGACTGACGTTGAGCGAGGATTACCGCGGCATCCAGGGTGTAGGCTTCAGCCGCTGGCTGACCCCGGCGGCGCGGCTTGAGCTGGAAGCCCGCATGCAAGCGGATGGCCTCACCGGCTACAGGGTGTGGCCGGCTGGGGAGCGGGAGCACTATTCCGCCATTGTTGCATTGGAGCCCCAGGATCGGCGCAACAGGCGGGCACTCGGCTTCGACATGTTTTCAGACCCCACGCGGCGCGAGGCGATGACGCGGGCGGTTGAAGTGAGTGAAGGCGCATTGAGCGGGCCGGTCGTCCTGGTCCAGGAGGACGGCGTCGCCCAGCAGCGTGGCGTGCTGCTCTATCTCGCGGTGTTTCGTGGCGGCGTCAAGGCAAACGACACCATAAGCCGTTGGCAGGAACTGCAGGGCTGGGTCTACAGCCCGTTCCGGATGGATGACCTGATGGAAGGGGCCCTGGGCCGCTTCACCAGCGACATGCGCGTGCGTGTGCGGGACCTTTCCCCCGGCTCCCAGCCCGCCTTGCTGTTCGACAGTGAACCGGACGCCAGCGACGAGGCCGGCGCTCTGCGCTATGAGCGCCGCCTGGTGCTCGGCGGGCGGGAGTGGCTGCTCGAGTTTTCCGCCCGGCCGGATTTCTCCGCGGGAGAGCGTCCGCTGGTCGAACTAGGCGTCATCGTGCTGATCGGGGGCTTGCTGCTGGTGGTGACCTGGTCGCTGGCGGTTACCCGGGCCCGGGCGCGGGCGCTGGCGATCGTTTCCGGCTCGCTGCGACAGCGGGAGGCGCAGTACCGGGCCATCGTCAATCTTTCCCATGAGGGGATCGCCACGGTGGATCAGGACGGGCGACTCACCTATGTGAATCCGCGCCTCGCCGAAATGTTGCGGCAGCCGGCGGACAAGCTGCGCGGAGGCTCGTTCTGCCGTTATTGCCCGGACTTGTGCAATGAACCCGTCAGCGAGAGGGCAGAGCGGCTGCGTCAGGGCAACGGCCGCAGCCTGGAGATGGAACTCGAGAGGGAAGATGGCAGCCAGCTCACCGTGCTGGTCTCGGACGCCCCCTTGGTGGACGCCGATGGCCGGCTGAACGGCGCGACGCTGATGGTGGTGGATATCACCGAACGCAAGGCGTCGGAGCGCCGGATCAACCATCTCGCCACGCATGATGGCCTGACCGACATCGCGAACCGGGCCCGCTTCGAGGAATTGCTGGGCGAGGCCATCGTTCGTGCCGCCCGCTACCGGCACAGCTTCGCACTTCTCTTCGTCGACCTCGATCACTTCAAGGAGGTAAATGACAGCCACGGTCACCTGGTGGGCGATGCGCTGCTGGTCGAGGCGGTGAAGCGGATGAAAATTTGCCTGCGCGCCAGCGATACGCCGGCAAGGCAAGGCGGCGACGAGTTCGTGGTGCTGCTGCCGGAAACGAAATCGCTGCAGGATGCGGAGAGGGTGGCTGAAAAAATACGGGTTGAACTTGCACGGCCTTTCGAGGTGGAGGGCCGCAGGCTCAACATTTCGTCCAGCATAGGTGTGGTGTTCTACCCGGAGCATGGTGGTGATGCGGATACCTTGCTGCGGCACGCTGATGAAGCGATGTACCAGGCCAAGTCCGCCGGACGCGATCGTGTCGTCGTCTATGGCGCTGACAGTGAGAAAGCCTAGTGTTTCGGGAGCGCGTGGCTGTCCTTCCGAAGTCAGGTGTTTCAGGCCGAGGAAGGCGGCGAAGTCGACGCAGAAGGCCACGCGGCTATGCCAGCGTGGCCTTCTGCCTGAGCCAAGAACAGGCCCTTGGGATTACTTCTCGACGAAGGCGCGTTCGATCACATAGTCGCCCGGCTCGCCAATGCGCTTGGAGACCTTGAAGCCGCGGCCATCCAGCAGGTCGCAGCAGTCCTTCAGCATCGCCGGGCTGCCGCAGATCATGGCGCGGTCGGTTTCCGGGTTCAGTCGCGGCAGACCGATCTCATCGGTCAGCTTGCCGGAATCCAGCAACTGGGTCAGGCGACCGGTGTTGCGGAAGGGCTCCCGCGTTACCGTGGGGTAGTAGATCAGCTTTTCCTTCACCGCCTCGCCGAAGAATTCGTTCTCCGGCAGGGTCTTGGTGATGAAGTCGGCGTAGGCCAGTTCGGAGACATAGCGCACGCCGTGGATCAGCACCACTTTCTCGAAGCGTTCGTAGGTTTCCGGATCCTGGATCACGCTCATGAAGGGCGCCAAGCCGGTGCCGGTGGAAAGCAGGTACAGGTTCTTGCCCGGGTTCAGATCGTGCAGCACCAGCGTGCCGGTAGGCTTCTTGCTCACGACGATGGCATCGCCTTCGCGCAAGTGCTGGAGGCGGGAGGTCAGCGGACCGTTGGGCACCTTGATGCTGAAAAACTCCAGGTGCTCTTCGTAGTTGGGGCTGGCGATACTGTAGGCGCGGGTGAGCGGGCGGCCGTCGACTTCCAGGCCGATCATCACGAACTGACCGTTTTCGAAGCGCAGGCCGGGATCGCGGGTGGTGCGGAAGCTGAAAAGGGAGTCGTTCCAGTGATGGACGCTGAGAACACGTTCCTGGAGCAGGTTGCTCATGATGGACCTATGAAGTAGCGGACGGAATTCGGTTAGTAGGGATTTTAAATGCGAAGCTTTAGCGATTAGTTGGATAATTTCTATAAAGCTAATAAGTTCGGTGAATATGCGATACACCCTGCGCCAACTCGAGGCCTTCGTGGCCATTGCCCGCAACGAGAACGTTTCCCGCGCTGCGGAGGCCCTCAGCCTTTCCCAGTCGGCGACTAGCAATGCCTTGGCGGAACTGGAGAATCAGTTCGATCAGCGGCTTTTTGACCGCCATGGCCGCCGCCTGAAGCTGAACGAACAGGGCCGGCTGCTGCTGCCGCGGGCGGTGGAGTTGCTGGACCGCGCGCAGGAGATCGAAGCACTTTTGAGCGGCGAGCGCGGCCTAGGCAGTCTGAAGGTGGGGGCGACGCTGACGGTTGGCAACTACCTTGTTCCCCTGATCGCGGCCAATTTCCTGCAGCGTCACCCTGAAAGCCGCGTTCAGCTTCAGGTGCATAACACGGCTACCATTGTCGGCCTGGTCGCCCGTTACGAGATCGACATCGGACTGGTCGAAGGCGCAGTCAGCGATCCGGAGGTTGAAGTCGCGCCGTGGGTGGAGGACGAACTCGTGGTCTTCTGCGCGCCGTCCCATCCGCTTGCCAAGCACAAGACCGCGAGCCTGGCCGAACTGGCGGACGAGCACTGGATTCTGCGCGAGCGCGGGTCGGGCACCCGGGAAACCCTCGAGCAGGCACTACGTCGCGCCAAACATGGCATGACTGTCAGGCTGGAACTGGAGCATACCGAGGCGGTTAAAAGAGCAGTGGAAAGCGGGTTGGGCATAGGTTGCATCTCTCGGCTCGCGCTGCGGGACGCGTTCCGCCGCGGCAGCTTGGTGCCGCTGGAGACCCCGGAGCTGGACCTCGAACGTTGTTTCCAGTTCGCCTGGCACAAGGGCAAGTACCACACCGCGGCTATACGTACCTTTCTGGAGGAGTGCAGGGCGATGACTGCCGGAGCGCATCGCAGCCATGAGATCCGGCTACCCTTCGTGCCTTGATGCCGGGAATCAGCCCGCATGCAAAAGGGCCATGCCCGCGAGGGCATGGCCCTTTCCCTTTCAGCACAGGGGCACCTCAGCTCTTGCCGGTTTCCAGCTTGCCGACGATGCCGCCCGGGGCTTGGGCAGGCATTGGCTTTTCGGGCATGTAGGCCGCGATCTGGCACGCGATGGCGGCGACGTAGGGAATGCACTGCAGGCAGAGGATGCCCACCCACAACTGGGTTTCCAGGTCGTTGGCTCCGCGCAGGGCGACCAGAGAGAAGGCGGCCAGTAGCAGGGCGACCAGCATGCCGATCTCCTCCCGGATGGGGCCGAAGAAGGCGAGGGCTCCTTGGGCACGCCAGCCCTTGGGCGTGCGCACAAACACGCCCTTCTTCTTCACCAGGCCGGTAAATACGCCGCGGGCAATGGCATGGGCGAGTCCCACCGACAGCACCGAGGCGCCGAGGATGTCCTTCCACGGGCAGTCCATGGTGCGGCGGTAGAGGATGGGCCCCAACGCCGCCTTGAAGGCCATGAAGCCGAGGATAGGCATGGCCAGCGCCGTAACCGGCAGACCGAAGGATTTGGGGAAGGCTAGGATGCCCAACGTCCACGCCAGGCTGCCGAAGGCGAAGACGAGTTGCAGCGCGTCGCCGAACCAGGCGAACCAGCCGGTGAGAAAGTGGTAGCGCTGCGCCAGGTTGAGGTTGCTGCGGCCCAGCATTTGCGGCAGGTGAGCCTTCAGGATCTGCATCGCGCCGAAAGCCCAGCGGAAGCGCTGGCTCTTGATCGCGGCGAAGTCGGACGGCGTCAGCCCCCGGCCCATGATGTGGTCCACATAGCGGGTGTCGTAGCCCTTCTCGATCAGGCGCAGGCCCAGTTCAGTGTCCTCGCAGATGCACCATTCGGACCAGCCACCTACCTCTTCCAGTGCCAGCCGGCGAACCAAGGTCATGGTGCCGTGCTGGATCAGGGCGTTGCGCTCGTTGCGATGGTGCATGCCGATGCGGAAGAAGCCGTCGAACTCCCAGTTGCACATGCGGCGGAAGGGTTGGTTCTCCCAGTCGCGGTGGGCTTGCGGCGCTTGGACGACGGCGACGTCCGCCTTGTCGAAGTGCGGAATCAGCGCGGCCAGCCACTCCGGATCGACCACGTAGTCGGCATCTACCACGCCCACGACCTCGGCTCGCGGATCGGTCATCTTCAGGCCGTAATTCAGCGCGCCAGCCTTGAAGCCCGGCCAGTTCTCCAGGTGGAAGAAGCGGAAGCGCGGGCCGAGTTCGGCACAACGCTTCTCCAGCGGGCGCCACAGCGCCTCGTCGGTGGTGTTGTTGTCCAGGATCAGGACTTCAAAATTGTTGTAGTCCAGCTTGGCCAGGCTATCGATGGTGGCGATCACCATCTCCGGCGGTTCGTTGTAGCAGGCCAGGTGGATGGAGACGAAAGGCTGCTGGTCGGATGCATGCGGTGGCAGCGGCATGAACCGGCGCTGCCATTTCTGCTTGAACAGCATCTCGCCGAACTCGAAGCCGTGGGACAGGAGTACCGCTGCCGTCATGCCGGTCGCGCCTATCAGCAAGGCCAGGCCGACGAGATCGCGCTGTGTCAGGTAGTAATCGACGGGAACGTTGAGGCCGACGATGAGGGTGGAAACGCAGGCCTGGATCAGTGCGGCGAGGAATACCCGGCCGAAGACGCTCCAGTCGCTGAGAAAGAAAATGACCAGGAACATCGGCAAGAAGGCCAACACGCCGGCGTTGCTTGCTTTCTTCGCCCAGTGCGGATCGCGCTCCACCAGGCCTTCGAGGGCGAACTTGGGCTCCCGGTCGGCATTGAACATGCCCCAGTAAGCGCCCGCCCAGCCTTCCACATCCACCTTCCACGGCTGGTCGATGGCTTCCATGATGAAGTAGTCCAGCCGCGGAGTACGCGGGTCGGCCAGGAATTCGCGGATGAAACGCGCTTCGTTGTCCAGTGAGGGGACTGCGGCGCCGATGACCGGGCCACGGCTGGGCCAGCCGATTTCACCGATGACGATCTTCTTCTTCGGGAAGGCCTTCACCAGTTCGTCGTAGCGCTGGAAGGCATATTCCACGGCTGCTTCCACCGGTACGCCCTCGTGGTAAGGCAGCAGATGCACGGTGATGTAGTCGACATGCTTGACCAGTTCTGGATTACGCAGCCAGACGTGCCAGGGTTCGGCCGAGGAAACCGGCTTGCGCAGCGCCTTGCGCACGCGATCCAGATAGCCGATGAGTTCGGGGATGCTGACGTCGCCTCGCAACACCGACTCGTTGCCGACCATGACGCGCTCGACGTGGCGCATCTTCTTCGCCGCCTCGATCAGCGCGGCGATCTCGCGCTCGTTTTTCTCCTTGTCCCGGTCCAGCCAGGCGCCGGCGGTGACCAGCAGGTCGCGGTCGCCGGCGAGGTCCAGCAGTTCCGGCGTGTCGAGCATGCCGTAGGTCCGCAGGCCGTAGGAGGATTTGCCCAGCAGGTCCAGGTCGGAACCCAACTGTTCGGCGGTGGGGTAGGTTCCACGCAGCGGGCTCTGGTCGCGCTGGAAACCGTTGTAGGCATAACCCTTGATGCTCTGGTTGGTGCCGATGAACTCGGAACCCCGGTTGAAATGCTCCCAGATCCAGTACTGGGCGAAAGCGACCAGGGTGGCGAGGGCGAACGCAATGGCCAGGCGATAGGTAAGCGAGGCGGCGTTTTTCATGTGGCGCTTCTAGTCCGATCAATGGGCCGTTGGCCCGAGATTGCAAGTATGGTTCATCGATTGCAGCGTGCTGGCGACAGAATGCGCACCCGCTCGCGGAAATCCACTCACCGTTGCCGGTGTGACAGAATTCACGCTCGCCATATGAGCCATGTGCGGCGCATTTTATTCGTTATTTCAAGCTGTTATGGAAAATGTTGCAACGCGATTTGCAACAGGACATGTGGCCGGTCTAGAGCAACTGATTTGTAAGGGAAAAGATACGTGCTCCGTAATTGTTTGTTGAAATATGTGCCGGGTTCGGTACTGATGCTGGGGCTGCTGGTTCTCGCCGCTGCGCTTGGAACACGGTATGGCCTGCTCGAGAATGGCGTGCTGCCGCATGAGTGTGGCGCCACGTACGGCGAGAGCATCTGGAGTGCCTGCGGCTTCAAGTGGGCACTGGTGCAGTCCTTTCTGCAACAGCGCATGGGGTGGACGAGTCTGGCTCTGGGCGTAATGGCTTTTGTCTTCTCATGCCGGCGTGCGGCGTGGGGAGGCTGGCTGATCGGCCTGGCAGGGCTGGTGCTCTACAGCTATGACTATGCGGCAGTCGGTGCCTTGTTATCCCTTCTGGTCCTTGCCCGCGGCGTTGAACAGCACCGGCAAGGCGAAGACAAGGCCGGTGATCAGCCAGCAGATCGCCTGGAGGTTGGCAGGCTCGCTTGACCAGCGCAGCACCACGCAGACGGCGACGAGGGCGGCGCATATGCGTTCTGCCCTCGCGGCTTGAGCCTGACGCAGGCTGAGTGCGCCGAACATCAAGGCGGGCACGAGGTAGAGCAGGCTCGGGAAGTCGCGGTAGCGCGGATCGGCGAACAGCAGCGTTGCGGCGATGGCGGCGGCAAACAGCAATACGCCGCGCAGCAACCCCAACCGGGCCGCGCAGTCCATCGCCCGCGGGGTCTCCCGCTGCATACGCCAGGCCTGGGCGGCGGAGGGCAGGGGCTGCCCGCGCCATTGGGTGAGCAGCAGCACGCTCAGGCTGCCCAGCGCGGCGATACCGCCGAGCAAGCCCCATTCGAGCGGATTGCGATAAGCGAGCAGTGCGTGCTCCGCATGAAGCACCGCGACAAGCCCAGCGACCGCGCCGATGGCGGCGAGCGCCGCCAGCCGGACCCCGGCGTCCTCATCCCGATGGCGCAGGGCGAGTAACAGGCAGAGCGTCGCACCGATGAGCGCGCCCGCCAACGGCGGCAGCAGGCTGCTGCGCTCCTGCACCGGTCCGGCAAGCGGGAATTTTGGCTGTAGATGGGTCGCATCCAGCATGCCCCAGTACCCACCCACAGTGCCTTCGAGCGCCCGCTTCCAGGGCTGGTCTATGGCTTCGATGAGGTTGTAGTCCCACCCCTGGTCGTGGGCCTGGTGGACGAACTCGCGGATGTAGCGCGCCTGATTGACCGCCGACGGTAGCGATTCCTCGCGCTGCCGGCCGGCGCTGGGCCAGCCGGTTTCGCCGATCAGGATGGGCTTGCCGGCGAAGTGCTTACCTACCTGTTGGCGGATATCGGCGACGTGGGCCAGGGCGTGTTCGATATCGACGGGCTCGTCCTCCCAGAACGGCAGGATGTGCACCGTGACGAAGTCCACTTCCTTGGCCAAGCTGTCGTGCCGCACCCAGAACTCCCAGACGTCCGCATAGGTGACCGGCACCTTGGCGTGCGCCTTGGCGTGGGCGATCAGTGCCCGCATCTCGTCCTCGGTGCGTTCCCGTCGCAGCAGCACCTCGTTGCCTACGATCAGCGCGCGGACGACGTCGGCATTGGCGTTGGCCAGTTCGATCGCCCTGTCGAGTTCGACCGCGTTCTTTTCCTTCTCGAAGCCGATCCAGGTGCCCAGCAATACCTTCAGCCCGACTTCCCGCGCAATCTCCGGTACCGCGTCCAGCCCCTGGTTGATGGCATAGAGCCGCACGCAATCGGTGACCTTGGCCAGCGCGGCGAGGTCGGCGGCGATCTGCTCCCTGGGGATGACCAGTTTTAGGTCGAAGGGCGTCTGCCCGGGCCGGTGGTAGGGCGCGTAGGAAACGCACTTGAGCTTTTCCCCCTCGGCCAGATGCAGGTCGTGCATGGCGACAGGGCGGGTCTGCAGGAAGACCCAGGCGAGCAGTCCGGCGAGGACGAGCAGATGAATGGAAAGGAGCGCGTACCAGAGCTTGCGGTTGGACGGACGTGCTTGAGTCATGGGTGTTGTGCGTAGGCTCTTGGGGGAATTGCGTCGTCCCTGCGCATGAAAAAGCCACGCCCTCGGCGTGGCTTGATTGCAGGACGGCGCATTCTAACCGGAGTGAGCAGCGATGCGGTTTTCAGCGGCGGGAGGCAGTCGGCCTCAGCCCCCGTAGGCTGACGGCGACGGGCAACTGCATTGCAGGTTGCGATCGCCATAAACGTCGTCGATCCGGTTCACAGTCGGCCAGAACTTGTTGTCGGCTATCCAGGGCAGGGGGAAAGCGGCAACGCGGCGACTGTAGGGATGAGCCCAGCTGTCGTCGGCGAGGTCTGCCTGGGTGTGCGGGGCGTTGCGCAGAGGGTTGTCGTCCGCTGGCCAGGCGCCGCTCTCGATTTCGCGGATCTCATGGCGGATGGAGATCATGGCCTCGATGAAGCGTTCCAGCTCGCCCAGACTCTCCGACTCGGTCGGCTCGACCATGATGGTGCCAGGAACCGGGAAGGACATGGTCGGCGCATGGAAGCCGTAGTCCATCAGCCGCTTGGCGATGTCCACCTCGCTGATGCCGGAAGCCGCCTTCAGCGGCCGGATGTCCAGAATGCACTCGTGGGCAACGCGGCCCTGGCTGCCGGTGTAGAGCACCGGGTAGTGCGGCGCCAGCCGATGGGCGATGTAATTGGCGTTGAGGATGGCGACCGCGCTCGCCTGGCGCAGGCCGTCTGCACCCATCATGGCGATGTACATCCAGGAGATGGGCAGGATGCTGGCGGAGCCGAAAGGCGCAGCCGATACGGCTCCCTGGCCGCGATTGGCACGCGCGGCATCGCCGGTGGCGGCCAGCACATGGTCGGGCAGGAAGGGCGCGAGGTGAGCCTTGACACCGATGGGACCCATGCCCGGCCCGCCGCCGCCGTGGGGGATGCAGAAGGTCTTGTGCAGGTTCATGTGGGAGACGTCGGCGCCGATGGCCGCCGGGGCGCTCAGGCCCACCTGGGCGTTCAGGTTGGCTCCGTCCATGTAGACCTGGCCGCCGTGGGCATGCACCAACTCGCAGATTTCGCGGATGGACTCCTCGAACACGCCGTGGGTGGAGGGGTAGGTGATCATCAGCGCCGAGAGCCGCTCCGCGTGCTGAGCGAGCTTGGCGCGCAGATCGGCCAGGTCCACGTTGCCCTGCGGGTCGCAATCGACCACCACCACTTGCATACCGCACATCTGCGCGGTGGCCGGGTTGGTGCCGTGAGCGGAGCGCGGGATCAGGCAGACGTCGCGCCGGGTCTCGCCGCGGCTGGCCTGGTAGCGTCGGATGGCGACGAGGCCAGCGTACTCGCCCTGTGCGCCGGAGTTGGGCTGCATGCTGATGGCGTCGAAGCCGGTGATCGCGCGCAGGGCGGCGGACAGGCTGGCGATCAGGTCACGGTAGCCGGCAGCCTGTTCGGCCGGGGCGAAGGGATGGAGCGCGGCGAAGGCCGGCCAGCTCACCGGCATCATCTCGCTGGCGGCGTTCAGCTTCATGGTGCAGGAGCCCAGCGGAATCATCGAGTGGTCCAGCGCCAGATCGCGGTTTTGCAGGCGCTTGAGGTAGCGCAGCATTTGGTGTTCGGCGTGGTGGCTGTTGAACACCGGGTGGGAAAGCGGGGCGTCGGTGCGCAACAGGGCGGCGGGGAGGAAACGGTCTTCGTTGCGCTGCGCGTCCAGCGTGGCGACATCGGCAGTAGCGCCGAAGACCTTCAGCAGCGCAGCGACGTCGGCCAGGGTGACGGTTTCATCGACTGCGATGGCAAGGGCCTCGTCCGACACCCGGCGCAGGGTGTAGCCGGCCTGTTCGCAGGCGGTGAGCAGCGCGTTGCTGCGGGTCCCACTGCGGATCACCAGGGTGTCGAAGAAGTGGGTCGAGCCCAACTCGAAGCCTGCTTGCTGCAGGCCGAGGGCGAGTATTCCGGCAAGGCGGTGGATGCGGCCGGCAATGGCTTGCAGCCCGGCCGGGCCGTGATAGATGGCGTAGAAGGCAGCCATATTGGCCAGCAGCACCTGCGAGGTGCAGATGTTGGAGTTGGCCTTCTCCCGGCGGATGTGCTGCTCCCGGGTCTGCAGCGTCATCCGCAGCGCCTGCTTGCCACGGCTGTCGCGGGAGACGCCGATGATGCGTCCCGGCATGGCGCGCACGTAGGCCTGACGGGTGGCGAAGAAGGCGGCATGCGGTCCACCGTAGCCCATGGGCACGCCGAAGCGCTGCGCCGATCCGAGGGCGATGTCTGCGCCGAGTGCGCCTGGCGGCTGCAGCAGCACCAGCGCCATCAGGTCGCTGGCGACCGCAGTGATGGCGCCGTTTGCCTTCAGTGCGGAGAGGCTGGGGCTCAGCTCAGGGATGCCGCCGTCCACGCCCGGGTATTGGAACAGGGCGCCGAATACCGCATGGCGGGCGGCTTCGCTTGCCGGCCCGACGATCAGCTCGAAGCCGAAACCCTGGGCGCGGGTGCGCAGTACGTCCACGGTCTGCGGAAAGCAGTTTTCGTCTACGAAGAAGGCGCAGGAGTCGGCCTTGGACAGGCGCCTGGCCATCGCCATCGCCTCGGCAGCGGCGGTGGCCTCGTCCAGCAGCGAGGCGTTGGCGAGGTCCAGGCCGGTGAGATCACTCACCATCTGCTGGAAATTCAGCAGCGCCTCCAGCCGTCCCTGGGCAATTTCCGCCTGGTAAGGGGTGTAGGCGGTGTACCAGCCGGGGTTCTCGAAGACGTTGCGCTGGATGACAGGCGGCGTCAGCGTGCCGTAGTAGCCCAGGCCGATCAGCGGTTTCTTCGGCCGGTTGCGGCTGGCGATCTCGCGCAGGCGTTCCAGCGCCTGGTGTTCGGTGAGCGCCGCGGGCAGATCCAGCGGCGCTTGCAGGCGGATGTCGGCGGGCACCGTCTGGGCGATCAGCTCGTCCAAGTCGGCGACGCCGAGCTCGGCGCACATGCGGGCGATTTCGGCAGCGTCCGGGCCGATGTGGCGACGGGCGAAGACGTCTTCCTGCCCCAAGTGGGCTAGGGGGGTGTCGAACTGGGCGGCGAGCGGGTGGGCCATGGGGACGTATCCGATATACGTTTGACTGCGCGGCGGCGTCCGGTCCGCCGCGCTGCCACGGCCGGGCCGGCGTGGGGAGGGCTTACTCGGCGATGGAGGCGCTGTAGCCTGCGGCGTCCAGCAGGGCGTCGAGCTGGGCGGGGGCGTCCGGCCGGAGCTTGAACAGCCAGGTGGCGTAGGCGTCGGCGTTCACGCTCTCCGGCGCATCGACCGCGGCGCTGTTGTTGGCGACGACCTCGCCGCTTACCGGCGCGTAGATGTCGGACGCCGCCTTCACCGATTCGATGACCGCGCAGCTTTCGCCGGCTGCGACCTTGCGGCCGACTTCCGGCAGTTCCAGGAAGACGACGTCGCCAAGCGCTTCCTGGGCATGGTCGGTGATGCCGACGGTGAGGGTGCCGTCCGTTTCGCTGCGGACCCATTCGTGGCTGGCGGCATACTTCAGGTTATCGGGCAGGTTGCTCATGGGAACTCCAATAGAGGCAAGGGTTGATACGGGATGCTTCGATCGCGCGTCGCTCAGATAAGCGCCTCGCCATTGCGTACGAAGGGCAGTTTCACCACCCGGGCCGGCAGCAGCTTGCCGCGCACATCCACGCTGACCCGGTCGCCGGGCTCGACATCCAGCGGCAGGCGGGCGAAGGCAATGGCCTTCTCCAGCGTGGGCGAAAAGCTGCCGCTGCTGGTTTCACCGGCTCCGGCGTCGGTATGAACCGGCATGTGGGCACGCAGCACGCCGGGTGCTTCGAGTACCAGGCCAAGCAGGCGTTTGGTTGCGGGATTGCGCGCGAGGGCCTCGCGGCCGACGAAGTCGCGGCTCTCGTCGCGCAGGTCCACCGTCCAGGCCAGGCCGGCATCCAGCGGGCTGACGCTCTCGTCCATGTCCTGGCCGTAGAGGTTCATGCCGGCTTCGAGACGCAGGGTGTCGCGGGCACCCAGGCCGCAGGGGGCGATGCCGGCGGCGGCCAGTGCCTGCCAGGCGGTGGCTGCCTCGGCGGCAGGCAGGGCGAGTTCCAGGCCGTCTTCGCCGGTGTAGCCGGTGCGGCCGATGAAGGCCTCGCCAACCCGGGTGCCGACGAAAGGGGCGAGGACCATGGTGGCCTCGCGGAGCTGGGGCAGGGCGGTGCCGAACAGTTCGCGGGCCTGCGGCCCCTGGACCGCGATCATCGCCAGGTCCCGCCGGCCCTGGAGGGTGACGTTGGCGCCGGCCGCGGCGATGCGGCTGCGCATCCACGCGAGGTCTTTGTCGGCGGTGCCGGCGTTGACGACCAGGCGGTAGTCGTCATCGGCCAGGCGATAGACGATGAGGTCGTCGATGACGCCCCCGTTCTTGTTCAGCATGCAGCTGTAGAGGGCCTTGCCCGGTTGCCGCAGGCGTGCCACGTCGTTGGCGAGCAGCTGGCGCAGGAAGGGAGTGGCGTCGGTGCCGGTGAGGTCCAGCGCCAGCATGTGGGAGACGTCGAACATGCCGGCCCTGCGGCGCACCGCATGGTGCTCGGCGATCTGGGAGCCGTAGTTCACCGGCATGTCCCAGCCAGCGAAATTCACCATGCGGGCACCGGCGGCGAGGTGTTGATCGTGCAGGGGCGTGAGTCTGGCAGGGGCATTCATGGACGAGTCTCCGACAGGCACGATGTAAACGAAAAAAGGGGGCGGCCCGGCTGGTCGCCGGTTTCGCCCCCATCTGTCCTTGTACCTGAGAGATTCCGCAGCCGGCCGGCGTTCGCCGCTACCCCGCGGGTGCCCCTTCGGTGGGTGCGCCGGCATGCTTCAATGCCCGCACCGCTCTCCAGAGTTGTGCTGCCCGCGCGGTCCTTTTGCCTGAGCGGTTCCCGGGGGGTTACGCCTTCGGCGGCTCTCGGGAAAGGGCTCTCTCCCGCGCGACGGGCGGACGATAGCATTGCTCCGCCAAGGGCGGCAACCATGCGTTTGGGGCGCCGCCGGGCCTCTTGCCAGGCTTTGTTATCATTCCACGGATGAAACCTTCACGCAGTCAATTCCTTGCTGTGCGCGGCCTGCGCTATCACGTCCGCGAGTGGGGCGAGGAGGGCGCGCCCAAGCTCTTCATGTTGCATGGCTGGATGGACGCCTCCGCGTCCTTCCAGTTCATCGTGGATGCCCTGGTCTCGGACTGGCACGTGATTGCCCCCGACTGGCGGGGCTTCGGCGCCAGCGGCTGGGGCGGTGGCGATGTTTACTGGTTCCCCGACTATTTCGCCGACCTGGACGTGCTTCTGCACCACTTCCAGCCCGACGGCCGGGTACGCCTGCTTGGTCACAGCATGGGCGGCAACGTGGCGCTGATGTATGCGGGCATCCGCCCCGGGCGGGTCGAGCGGATAGTGGCACTGGATGCCTTCGGTTTGGTCGACAGGCCGGCCGAGGAAGCGCCCGGCCGCTACGAGAAATGGCTGGCCGAGTTGGGGGCGCCGGTTTCCTTCCGCTCCTACCCGGACCGGGGCGCGCTGGCGGAACGCCTGTTGTACAACGATTCCCGTTTGTCTCCACAGCGCGCCGCCTGGCTGGCGGAGCATGTCGGGGTGGAGGATGGCGAAGGCGGATTCCGCATGGCGGGGGATCCGGTGCATCGCCGGGTGAATCCGGTGCTATATCGCCGTGCCGAGGCTGAAGCTTGCTGGCGGCGATGTAGTGCGCCGGTGCTGATGGTGGAGCCGCTGGAGCCCGAGTTGCGGCGCCGCATCGGCGTGGATGACGAGCAGCACCTGGCTGCCCTGAGGTGCTTTCGCGACCTGCGGCTGGAGCGCATCCCGGATGCTGGCCACAACCTGCATCATCACCAGGCCGAGACTGTCGCAAGGATCGCCGAAGCCTTTTTGCTGTCGTAATGGCATTTAGCTGCAAAACGGATCCTGTGAAAACAATGAATGCTGATCTGCATTGCCATTCGACCCGTTCGGATGGCTGGCTGGAGCCGGCTGCGGTAGTGCGCCGGGCCGCGGCCAATGGCGTCGAGCTGCTGGCGCTGACCGACCACGACGAACTTGGCGGCCTCGCCGAGGCGGCCGAGGCCGCGCGGGAAGCCGGCATCCGCTTCGTGCCCGGTGTCGAGATCTCTGTGAGCTTTAAGGCGGAGACCATACATATCGTCGGCCTGGGCATCGATCCGGAGGCGCCGGCCTTGCGCAATGGTCTCCGCCAGGTCCGGTCGGGGCGCGATCAGCGGGCCCGCAGCATGGGCGAGGCACTCGCCGCGGCGGGCATCAGTGATGCCCTCGCAGGCGCCAGGCGGTTTGCGCGCAACCCGGATCTCGTCAGCCGGGCGCATTTCGCCCGCTTCCTGGTGGCCAGTGGCGTGATGCCGGACGTGAAGACGGTGTTCGATCACTACCTGGTGCGCGGCAAGCCGGGTTTCGTTGAGCACGAATGGGCAAGCCTGCAGGAGGCCGTGGGCTGGATCTGCCAGGCGGGCGGCATTGCCGTTGTAGCCCATCCGGCGCGCTACCGGTTGTCCGGCGCCGACATGGACGCCTTGTTCGACAGTTTCGCCGCCGCGGGCGGGGAGGCGGTGGAAGTGGTGTCAGGCGCGCACACGGAGGAGGAGATGCTGCGCTTCGCCAGCCTTGCGCGCCGACGCAATCTGCTTGCCTCCCGTGCCTCCGATTTCCACGGCGAGAAGGAAAGCCCGGTGGATGTCGGGCGCTGCAACCCCTTGCCCCCGGACCTTCTCCCGGTATGGTCCCGGCTGCTCTGACCGCTACAAATTCAGGACAACAATGGCTCAGTTCTTCACCCTGCACCCGGAACAACCTCAGCCCAGGCTCATTCGCCAGGCGGCGGAGATCATGCGCAGCGGCGGCCTGGTGGCTTTCCCTACCGATTCCGCCTACGCACTCGGCGGCCATACCGGAGACGCGGCGCTGCTGGAACGCATCCGGCGCATCCGTGGCGTCGACGAACGCCATCAATTCACCCTGATGTGCCGCGATCTGTCTGAGATCGCGAAGTACGCAAGGGTGGACAACAGCCAGTACCGCCTGCTGAAGGCTGTCACGCCTGGTCCGTATACCTTCATCCTCGAAGGCACAAAGGAGCTGCCGCGGCGGGTCTTGCATCCCAAACGCAAGACTCTGGGCCTGCGGGTGCCGGAGCATGTGGTGGTAGCCGCCTTGCTGGAAGAACTGGACGAGCCGCTGCTGACCTCCACGCTGCTGCTGCCGGGTGAAACCCTGCCGCTCACCGATCCGGAGGAAATCCGCGAGCGATTGGAGAAGCAGGTGGATCTGGTCATAGAGGCTGGCCCCTGTGGCCCGGGGGCGACGTCGGTGATCGATCTCACCTCGGGCGTCCCCGAACTGGTCCGCGCGGGCCAGGGGGACCTGGCGCCCTTTGGCCTGGAGGCGGATTGATGGGGCGCTCTGCTAGAATCCGCGCCCTTTCCCGCCAGGCATGCCATGAATGAGCTGATCTCCATGCTGGCCATCTGGGCGTTGCCCGTGGTGCTCGCGATCACGCTGCACGAGGCGGCTCACGGTTACGTGGCACGCTATTTCGGAGACCCCACCGCGGAGCTCGCCGGGCGCATCACCCTCAACCCCCTGCAGCACATCGACCCCCTAGGGACCGTGGTGGTGCCGGTCGCCATCCTGGCGGTGACCACGCTGTTCGGCGGTGGCGGCATGCTGTTCGGCTGGGCGAAGCCGGTGCCGGTGAATTTCGGTCGCCTGCGCAAACCCAAGGCCGACATGCTGTGGGTGGCCGCCGCCGGGCCCTTCGTGAATCTGCTGATGGCCGTCGGCTGGGGCTTGCTGTTCAAGTTTGCGGTGAGCCTCCCGCAGAGCAGCTATACCGTTCCCATGATGAAGATGGCGGATGCGGGCATGCAGATCAACCTGGTGCTGATGGCGCTGAACCTGCTGCCGCTCCCGCCGCTGGACGGCGGGCGGATCGCCGTCAGCCTGCTGCCGAACAAGCTGGCCTGGCGTTACGCGCGGGTGGAACCTTATGGCTTTCCGATACTGCTGGTGCTGCTGTTCACCGGCGTGCTGTGGACCATTCTGTGGCCCATCGTCGCGCTGAGCCGGATGTTCCTCGCCAGCGTGCTCGGCATCTGAGGGCAGGCCACGGATGAACCTTCCGCTGGAGCTGGCGCCGGTCGAGAGCCCGGAGGAGAAGGAGGCGGTCGCGCGCCTGTACGGCGAGCCCCTGCTCGAACTGCCCAAAGATCTGTATATTCCGCCGGATGCGCTGGAGGTGTTCCTCGAAGCCTTCGAGGGGCCGCTGGATCTGTTGCTCTACCTGATCCGCAAGGCCAACCTGAACATCCTCGACATCCAGATGGCGCCGCTGACCGGCCAGTACCTGGAGTATGTGGAGGTGATGCGGGCGACCAATCTGGAGCTGGCCGCCGAATACCTGCTGATGGCGGCGATGTTGCTGGAGATCAAATCGCGCATGCTGCTGCCGCGGCCCGCACGGGAAGCCGAAGAAGAGCTTGATCCGCGCGCGGAACTGGTACGGCGCCTGCTGGAATACGAGCAGATGAAGATGGCAGCGGCGCGGCTGGATACCCTGCCGCGGGCGGAACGCGATTTCGAGTGGATCAGCGTTTTCGTTGCCGAGAAAGTGGTGGAGCGTCTGCCCGAGGTCAGCCTGCACGATCTGCAGGTGGCCTGGCTGCGCATCATGAAGAAGGCCCGCCTGACCCAGCATCACCGTGTGGGCCGCGAGCAGCTTTCGGTGCGTGAGCACATGACTGCGATCCTGAGAAAACTGGGGGACGGCGCCTTCGTGGTGTTCGACACCCTGTTCGATCATGCGCTGGGGCCCGCCGGCCTGGTCGTCAGTTTCCTGGCGGTGCTGGAGCTGGTGAAGGAAAAGCTCGTGCATGTGACGCAGAACGAGGCGTTTGCACCTATCTACGTAAAGCTGGCCGATGGATCTCGAGACGACGCCTGAGCAGTACAAGCGGGTGATTGAAGCCGCCTTGCTCGCCGCGCCGGCGCCGCTGCCGGTGGGCGAACTGCGTCGCCTGTTCAGCGAGGATCCGGGGGCAGACCTGGTGCGCAGGCTGCTGGATGAATTGCGCGCCGAGTGGGCTGCTGCGGAGCGCGGCGTTGAACTGGTGCAACTGGCTGGCGGCTGGCGCTTCCAGACCCGCCCTGAGTACCAGGTCTACCTGGACAGGCTGAAAGAAGAAAAACCGCCGCGCTATTCCCGGGCGGTGATGGAAACACTGGCGATCATCGCCTACCGGCAGCCGGTGACGCGGGGCGACATCGAGGACACCCGCGGTGTCGCCGTTTCATCGAACATATTGAAAACCCTGGAATCGCGTGGCTGGATCGATGTGGTCGGACACCGGGACACCCCCGGGCGTCCCGAGCTCTTCGCCACCACCCGCCGTTTCCTGGACGACATGGGGCTGCGCAGCTTGACCGAGTTGCCGGCCCTGACCGAAATCGAAAGGATCATGGATCTTGTCGACACCACGCAAATCGAAGCGGCCGCTGCGGCCACCCCAGAAGAATAAGCCCCAGGCTGCCCCGGCTTCGCGCCGCGAGGAAGTGGGGGAGGATGACACCAGCAGGCTGCGCCCGGATGCCCACCAGTCCGCGCTGGGGCGCCCGGATGGCGCATCGCCCAGAAGGCCCCAGCCGCGTCGTCAGGGCGGGCCGACGGTGGCGCCGACCTTCTCTGAACCGGAGCGCCTGCAGAAGGTGCTGGCCCAGGCGGGTGTAGCCTCTCGTCGCGAAATCGAGGAACTGGTGATGGCCGGCCGGATCTCGGTGAATGGCCTGCCGGCGGCCCTTGGCCAGAAGATCGGCCCGGGCGACCGGGTGAAGCTCAACGGCAAGCTGATTCCCTTGCGCTTTACCCAACGCACGCCGCGGGTGCTTATCTATCACAAGCCTGAAGGCGAAATCGTTTCCCGCGACGACCCGGAAGGCCGGCCCACGGTGTTCGAGCGGCTGCCCTTGTTGCGCAAAGGGCGCTGGCTGGCGGTGGGGCGGCTGGACTTCAACACGTCGGGCCTGTTGCTATTCACCAATGATGGCGATCTGGCGAACAAGCTGATGCATCCGCGATACGAGCTGGATCGCGAGTACGCGGTCCGTCTGCTTGGCCAATTGGATGAGGAACAGGCCCAGGGCCTGATCGACGGCGTCCAGCTCGACGATGGCCCGGCACGCTTCAATTCGCTGCAGGATGCGGGCGGCGAGGGCGCGAACCATTGGTACCGGGTGACGATCTCCGAAGGTCGCAATCGCGAGGTGCGGCGCATGTTCGAAGCGGTCGGCCTGACTGTGAGCCGGCTGATGCGGGTGCGCTACGGTCCGGTCGAACTGCCGGCGCGCCTGAAGCGCGGCATGTGGATGGAGATGGCCGAGGCGGATGCCTGTGCCTTGGCGGGGCTGCCGCCTCCTGCCCAGAATCAGCAGCAGAAGCGGGACAAGAAACCGCCGAAGCTGCATCGAACCGTGCAGAAGCCCCGCTGATTCCAGCGAGCGTTCTGCCGGGCCGCACGCCGTGCGCATTGGCCAGGTTTGCTGGAGAGCTGGATTCAGCGCTATAATCCAAAGGCTTTGACGGGAGCAGTTTGGAAAGCTGGCTTTCTGGCGCTTTCCGTCACTCCGGTTGTAACGACAGGAATGGGCGTTTCGCCCATTTTTTATTTGTGGCGTGGATTGGACATGCGGGTAGATATCGTCAGTCTCATCGAACAAGTTGTCAGCGGACTCGGGTTCGAGCTGGTGGATTTCGAGCTTTCTCCGAAAGGCCGGCTGCTGCGGGTGTTCATCGACATAGAGCGTGGCATCACGGTTGATGACTGTGCCACGGTGAGCAATCAACTGACCCGCGTGTTCGAGGTCGAGAATGTCGACTACGACCGCCTGGAGGTTTCTTCTCCTGGGTTGGATCGGCCGCTGAAGAAGAAGGCTGATTTCGAGCGTTTCGCCGGCCAGGAAATCCAGTTGCGCGCCTCCCTGCCGATCAACAACCAGAGGAATTTTGCCGGCGTGCTGAACGGGCTGCGCGATGGCGCAGTTGTGCTCACCACCGACAAGGGCGAGGTCCTCATTCCCTTCGACGAAATCGAGAAAGCACGCCTTGTTCCCAAATTTTGAGACCGTGGATGTGGAGGTTTTCCTGAAATGAGCCGCGAGATTTTGCTGCTTGTGGATGCGCTGGCACGCGAGAAGAACGTTGCCAAAGACATCGTGTTCGCCGCCCTGGAGTCGGCGCTCGCCTCCGCGACCAAGAAACGTATTCATGACGACGCGGACGTCCGCGTCACCATCGACCGCGACAGCGGCGACTACGAATCCTTCCGCCGCTGGGTGGTGATGCCCGACGAGGAAGTCACCAACGACGAGGCGGAGATGGGCATCATCGATGCCCGGGAAATCCGTGCCGACATCCAGTTGGGCGACTACATCGAGGAGCCGCTAGAGCCGATCGATTTCGGCCGCATCGGCGCCCAGGCTGCCAAGCAGGTGATCCTGCAGCGCATCCGCGATGCCGAGCGCGAGCAGGTGCTGAACGACTTCCTGGAGCGTAAGGAATTCCTCGTCTCCGGCTCCATCAAGCGGATGGAGCGTGGCAGCGCGATCATCGAAGTGGGGCGCATGGAAGCAGTGCTGCCGCGCGATCAGCAGATCCCGCGCGAGAACCTGCGGGTGGGCGACCGGGTCAAGGCCTATCTGCTGAAGATCGACCGCGGTGCCCGTGGCCCGCAGCTGATCCTGTCGCGTACCGCGCCCGAATTCCTCATGAAGCTGTTCGAACTCGAAGTGCCCGAGATTGAAGATGGGCTGCTGGAGATCAAGGCTTGCGCCCGTGATCCCGGTCTGCGCGCCAAGATCGGCGTCAAGTCGAACGACCAGCGCATCGACCCGATCGGCACCTGCGTCGGCCTGCGTGGCTCGCGCGTTACGGCGGTGCGCAACGAGATCGGCGGCGAGCAGATCGACATCATCGTCTGGGCGCAGGACCCGGCGCAGTTCGTGATCGCGGCGCTGCAGCCCGCCGAGGTGGTCTCGATCGTGGTGGATGAGGAGGCCCATGCGATGGATGTGGTGGTGGACGAGAACAACCTCGCCATCGCCATCGGCCGCAACGGGCAGAACGTCAAGCTGGCGTCCGAACTCACCGGCTGGACGATCAACCTGATGAGCGAGCAGGAGTCGGCGGAGAAGTCGGAGCACGAACGTTCCGCGCTGCGTAGCCTCTTCATTGCCAAGCTGGATGTGGACGAAGAACTGGCCGACATCCTGATCGATGAAGGTTTCTCCTCGCTGGAGGAAGTGGCCTATGTGCCGCTGGCCGAAATGCTGGAGATCGAAGCCTTCGACGAGGATACGGTCAACGAACTGCGCAACCGCGCACGCAATGTGCTGCTGACCGAAGCGATCGTGACCGAGGAACAGCTGGAAAACGTTGCCGACGATCTGCTCGGCCTCGAAGGGATGGACAAGTCGCTGGCAGCTGCGCTTGCGCAGAAGGGGATCCGAACCCGCGACGATCTCGCCGACCTTGCGGTCGATGAACTGATCGAGATGTCCGGTATGGACGAAGAACGAGCCAAGGCGCTGATTTCCGTAGCACGCGCTCACTGGTTCGAGGAATGACGGGAGGGCATTGATGGAACAGATGAGCGTGACGCAGTTTGCCGGCGAGCTGAAGATGCCGGCGGCGGTGCTGCTCGAGCAGTTGAAGCGTGCCGGCGTCGAGAAAGCGGGTGCGAATGACCTGCTGACCGAACAGGACAAGGCTCGGCTGCTGGAATATCTCCGGCGTGCGCATGGGGATACCGAGTCCAAGGGCAAGATTACCCTGACCCGCAAACAGACCAGTGAGATCCGGGCCACCGATTCGACCGGGCGCGCGCGCACGGTGCAGGTCGAGGTCCGCAAGAAGCGCACCTTCGTCAAGCGCGATGAGCTGCTTGCCGATGCAGGGGGCGGCGAGGCCGTTCCGGTGCTCGAAGAGGAACTCGGCAACCTTGAGCCTGTGGTCGCGGAGGAGCAGTTGCCGGAGCCGGTGGCCGTGATCGAGGAGGTGCCGGTGGTAGAGGCGCAGCCGGAACCTGAGCCCGAGCCGGTGGTGGAAGCCGCGCCCGCCGAGCCGGAGCCTGCTCCCGTAGTTGAGGCGGTCGAGGTCGAGAAGATCGAGCAGCCGGCTGAGGAAGAGATGAAGGAAGCTGCCACCACTGCCGAGCCGGTTGCATCTCGCAAGCCGGTTTCCATTACCGAGTTGCTGAGCGAAGAGGAAATCGCTGCACGCGAGCGCGAGGCCAATCGCCATCGTCAGTTGCAGGAGCGCCAGGCAGCAGACCTGCGGGCCCGCCAGCAACGCGACGCTGCCGCCAAGGCTGCCGCCGAAGCGCGCCGTGCGGAGGAAGAGGCTCGCGTGCGTGCCGAAGCCCAGCGCAAGGAAGAGGCTGCGAAGCCGGCTGCAACTGCAGCCAAGCCGACGACGGGTACCTTGCATCGCCCGGCCAAGGCCGATGACAAGGGCGCGAAGGACGTCAAGCGCGGCACGCGGGAGAATGAAAGCGCCAAGCGCCGCGGCCTGAAGACCCGTGGCGAAGTGGGCGGCGCGAGCGCCGGCAATGCCTGGCGTGGCGCCAAGGGCGGGGGCCGCCATGGTCGCGGCCAGGATGATCGCCAGAGCTTCCAGGCGCCCAGCGAACCTATCGTGCGTGAAGTCCATGTGCCCGAGACCATCACCGTGGCCGACTTGGCCCACAAGATGGCGGTGAAGGCGACCGAACTCATCAAGGTGCTGATGAAGATGGGCTCCATGGTCACCATCAACCAGGTGCTGGACCAGGAAACCGCGATGATCGTCGTCGAGGAACTGGGCCACAAGGCGCTGGCTGCCAAGCTGGATGATCCGGATGCCTTCCTGGAGGAGCACGACGAGCACAAGAACGCGGAGGTGTTGCCGCGCGCGCCGGTGGTTACCGTGATGGGCCACGTCGACCACGGCAAGACCTCGCTTCTGGATTACATCCGTCGCGCCAAGGTGGCGGCGGGCGAGGCTGGCGGCATTACCCAGCACATCGGTGCCTACCACGTGGAAACGCCGCGTGGCGTGATCACCTTCCTGGATACGCCGGGCCACGAGGCGTTCACCGCCATGCGTGCCCGTGGTGCGAAGGCGACCGACATCGTGATCCTGGTCGTGGCTGCCGACGACGGCGTGATGCCGCAGACGCGCGAGGCCATTCACCACGCCAAGGCGGCCGGCGTGCCCCTGGTGGTGGCGATCAACAAGATCGACAAGCCCGACGCCAGTCCCGACCGCGTGAAGCAGGAACTGGTGGCGGAAAGCGTGGTGCCGGAAGAGTACGGTGGCGACGTGATGTTCATCCCGGTGTCTGCCAAGACCGGCGCCGGTATCGACCAGCTGCTGGAAAGCGTGTTGTTGCAGGCTGAAGTGCTGGAGTTGACCGCTCCGGTCGATACCCCAGCCAAGGGCTTGATCGTGGAGGCCCGTCTGGACAAGGGCCGCGGCCCGGTGGCCTCGTTGCTGGTGCAATCCGGCACCCTGCGCAAGGGGGACGTGCTGCTGGTCGGTGCGACTTTCGGCCGCATCCGCGCGATGCTGGACGAAAATGGCAAGCCGATCGACGAGGCGGGGCCGTCCATTCCGGTCGAGATCCTTGGCCTGTCGGATGTGCCGGCTGCGGGTGATGAGGCGATTGCGCTGGCCGACGAGAAGAAGGCTCGCGAAATCGCGCTGTTCCGCCAGGGCAAGTTCCGCGACGTCAAGCTGGCCCGCCAGCAGGCGGCGAAGCTCGAAAGCATGTTCGAGCAGATGGCGGAGGGCGAGGTCAAGAGCCTGGCGCTCATCGTCAAGGCGGACGTGCAGGGCTCGCAGGAGGCGCTGGTCCACGCGCTCAACAAGCTCTCCACCGACGAGGTGCGAGTCAACGTCATCCACGGTGCGGTGGGGGCAATTTCCGAGTCGGATGTGAACCTCGCGCAAGCGTCCGGAGCGGTCATCGTCGGCTTCAACACCCGCGCCGATGCCGGTGCCCGCAAGCTGGCCGAGACCTTCGGCGTGGATATCCGCTACTACAACATCATCTACGACGCGGTGGATGAGGTAAAGGCGGCGTTGTCCGGCATGCTGGCGCCAGAGAAGCGCGAAGAGGTCATCGGTCTGGTCGAGATCCGCCAGGTCTTCACCATCTCCAAGGTGGGTTCGGTGGCGGGTTGCTATGTGCTTGAAGGCGTGGTCAAGCGCAACTCTTCTGCCCGCCTGTTGCGCAACAACGTGGTGGTGTGGAGTGGCGAGCTGGATTCGCTCAAGCGCTTCAAGGATGACGTCAAGGAGGTCAAGTTCGGTTACGAATGCGGTCTCCAGCTCAAGAACTACAACGACATCCAGGAAGGCGACCAGCTTGAGGTCTTCGAGATCAAGGAAGTCGCACGGACGCTCTGATCGATGCCTAAGGAATACTCCCGCAGCCAGCGCGTGGTGGAGCAGATCCGCCGCGAGCTGGCCGAGCTGATCCGGCTGGAGGTGAAGGACCCGCGTGTCGGGTTCATCACCCTCACCGATGTCGAAATCACACCGGATTACGCTCACGCGAAGGTGTTTTTCACCTCGATGACGGGTGAGGAAAGCGTGCCCGAAATCCTGCAGGGGCTGCGGCGTGCCAGCGGCTTCCTGCGGCGGGAGCTGGGGCGGAGGATCCGCATTCACACCATCCCCGAGCTGCACTTTCACTACGACCGTTCGGTGGAGGAGGGGACCCGCCTCTCCCGTCTCATCGACGAGACGGTGAAGGATGACGAAGCGCGTCACCGCGATGAGGACGACGCCTGAACTGGTCGGGCGTTCGATGGAAATGGCTGTGCAGCGCAAGATCGTAAGGCGCGCCGTTGACGGTGTGCTCCTGCTCGACAAGCCCAAGGGCCTGACCTCCAATGCCGCGCTGCAGACCGCGCGGCGGCTGCTCAACGCAGCCAAGGCCGGTCATACCGGAACCCTGGATCCAATGGCGACGGGCTTGTTGCCGCTGACCTTCGGTGAAGCGACCAAGTTCTCGCAGATGCTGCTGGATGCGGATAAGACGTATCTGGCAACGGTAGTCCTTGGTGTGGAGACTGATACTGGTGACGCAGACGGTAAGGTTGTGCGTACCCATCCGGTGGATGTTTCAGAGGCTCGCCTGCTGCAGGCGCTGGCGGGGTTCAGGGGCGAGATCCGGCAGATCCCGCCCATGTATTCTGCCTTGAAGCGTGATGGCAAGCCGCTCTACGAGTACGCTCGTGCCGGAGTCGAACTGGAGCGCGAAGCCAGGGTGGTGCATATCCACAGGCTTGAGCTGAAGTCGTTTTCGGCTGCCGAATTCACGATCGAGGTCGACTGCAGCAAGGGTACATACATCCGCAGCCTGGCGATGGACATCGGGGTCGTGCTGGGATGTGGGGCGCATTTGTCCGCACTGCGCAGGAGCCGCATCGGCGCATTCTCGGTCGAGGATGCCGTTACGCTGCATTGTCTGGAGCAGGGTGATGCGCCGGAGATGCGCGACCTTCATCTTCAGGCGGCGGACAAGCTGGTGCAGCACTTCCCGGCGATGTTCCTGACTGCTGAGCAGGCGGCCGCCGTCTTGCAGGGAAGGCCGCTCGCGCTGGCCGGGGAGGTGGGGACTTGTTGCCGACTCTATGGCCCCTCGGACTTCCTCGGGCTAGCTGAATGGAAAGTGGATGGAAAATTGTGGCCTAAACGCCTCATTGCCACAGCGACATCTACTCAAAGTACGTGATATTGATTGAGTTTCCCGCGCGGCGTTAGGTATAATCCGCCGCTTCTGATTGGCAGAACGAAAAGAGTAAATACGCACATGGCTCTCGATACCGCTACCAAGGCGCAAGTCGTTTCCGATTACCAGCGCGCCCCTGGCGACACCGGCTCGCCGGAAGTTCAGGTTGCCCTGCTGACCACCCGCATCAATGGTCTGACCGGCCACTTCAAGGAGCATGGCAAGGACCACCACTCCCGTCGTGGTCTGCTGAAGATGGTCAGCCAGCGCCGCAAGCTGCTGGACTACCTGAAGCGCACCAACGCCGACTCCTATCGCGCCCTGATCGAGCGCCTGGGGCTGCGCAAGTAAGCAAAGCCGGCCGTGACGCGACCGTCAGCGCCTGAAACGGCGGCTTAAGCCAGCAAAGCCGGGCGAGCCCAACAAGGGCCGCGCCGGCTTTGTCGTTTCTGGCGTCTGGTTGCGCACATGTTCGCAGTTGTTGTTCGCTGCTCTCACTGAATAAAAGGAAATCCCCTTGCCTACCGCGATCAAGAAAACTTTTACCTACGGCGCTCATACGGTCACCCTGGAGACGGGTGAGGTTGCCCGTCAGGCAGGTGGTGCTGTCATCGTCAACATGGACGAGACCGTGGTTCTGGCCACGGTCGTTGCCGCCAAGGATGCCAAGCCGGGTCAGGACTTTTTCCCCCTGACGGTCGATTACGTCGAGAAGTTCTATGCCGCGGGCCGTATCCCGGGCGGCTTCTTCAAGCGTGAAGGCCGGCCCACCGAGAAGGAAACCCTGACCTCGCGACTGATCGACCGGCCGATCCGTCCGCTGTTTCCCGAAGGTTTTTATAACGAAGTCCAGGTCATCGTCACCGTCCTGTCGCTGAATCCAGAAGTGGATGGTGACATTCCGGCAATGCTGGCGGCGTCGGCTGCACTGGCGATTTCCGGTATTCCGTTCGACGGTCCGATCGGTGCAGCCCGTGTTGGTTACGCCGACGGCCAGTACCTGCTTAACCCGACGACCAGTCAGACCAAGGCCAGCCAGTTGAACCTGGTCGTCGCGGGTACTGAGGCGGCGGTGCTGATGGTTGAGTCCGAAGCGGATGAGTTGCCCGAGCAAGTCATGCTAGGCGCCGTGGTTTTCGGCCATGAGCAGATGCAGGCCGCGATCCAGGCCATCAACGAACTGGTGGAAGTGGCCGGCAAGCCCGAATGGAACTGGCAGCCCGCGCCGCGCAACGAGGCGCTGATCAGCCGTGTTTCCGAACTGGCGCGAGCCAAAGTTGAGGAAGCTTTCCGCATTACCAGCAAGCAAGCCCGTACCGAACGTCTGGGCGAGATCCGCAAGGAACTGACGGCTGCGCTGGCGCAAGGGCTGGATGTGCCGCCGTCCGATAACGAAGTGAAGGACATCTTCTTCAACCTCGAGTCCGAAATCGTCCGCAGCCGCATCCTGAACGGCGAACCGCGTATCGACGGCCGTGACACCCGCACCGTACGGCCGATCGAGATCCGCGTCGGCGTGCTGCCGCGTACCCATGGCTCAGCGCTGTTTACCCGTGGGGAGACCCAGGCCCTGGTGGTAGCGACCCTGGGGACTGGCCGCGACGAGCAGATCATCGATGCTATCGCTGGCGAGTACAAAGAGCGCTTCATGTTGCACTACAACTTTCCGCCGTACTCCACCGGTGAGACGGGGCGTTTCGGTGTAACCAAGCGCCGCGAGATCGGTCACGGCCGCCTCGCGAAGCGCGCTCTGGTCGCGATGCTGCCTAAGGACGAGGACTTCGGCTACACCATCCGCGTGGTGTCGGAGATTACCGAGTCCAATGGATCCAGCTCCATGGCGTCCGTCTGCGGCGGTTCGCTGGCGCTCATGGATGCCGGCGTGCCGATGAAGAACCACGTTGCGGGCATTGCGATGGGCTTGATCAAGGACGGCAACCGGTTCGCGGTTCTGACCGACATTCTTGGTGACGAGGACCATCTCGGCGATATGGACTTCAAGGTGGCGGGCACCGAAAACGGCGTCACCGCGCTGCAGATGGACATCAAGATCCAGGGCATCACCAAGGAGATCATGCAGGTTGCGCTGAGCCAGGCTCAGGAGGGCCGCATGCACATCCTCGGTTTGATGAAGCAGGCGCAAGGTGGTGCCCGCGTCGAGGTTTCCGAGTACGCGCCCCGCATGCTCAACATGAAGATCAATCCGGAGAAGATCCGTGACGTGATCGGCAAGGGCGGCGCCGTGATCCGCGGTCTTCAGGAAGAGACTGGCACCATCATCGAGATTGAGGACGACGGTAACATCACGATCTCGTCGGTGTCCGCCGAAGGTGCCCAGAAGGCCAAGGAACGTATCGAGCAGATCACGGCGGAGGTCGAAGTTGGCAAGGTATATGAAGGGACGGTTGTGCGCCTGCTGGACTTCGGCGCCATCGTCAACATCCTGCCTGGTCGCGATGGCCTGCTGCATGTTTCCCAGATCGCCAATGAACGCGTCAATAACGTCTCTGACTACGTGAAGGAAGGCCAGAGCGTGCGTGTGAAGGTGCTGGAGACGGACGAGCGCGGCAAGATTCGTCTGAGCATGAAGGCGCTGCTGAGTGAGAACGCTGGCTGATTGCCTTAGCTGTACAGAAAAGGGACGCTCAAGGGCGTCCTTTTTTATTGCTCCAGATTCCCTGATCTTGGCTCCTGCCTATTTTCCGAGCTGGCGCTCCCGCATCTCTTCCAAGGTCTTGCAGTCGATACAGAGCGTGGCGGTAGGGCGGGCTTCCAGCCGCTTCAGGCCGATTTCCACGCCGCAGCTGTCACAGTAACCGTACTCTCCCGCCTCGATGCGGGCGAGAGCCTCGTCTATCTTCTTGATGAGGCGACGTTCCCGGTCCCGATTGCGCAATTCGAGTGCCAACTCCGATTCCTGGGTGGCTCTGTCGTTGGGGTCGGCAAAGGTGGCTGGTTCGGCTTGCAGAGTTTGTACCGTCCGCTCTATGTCGGCAGACAACTCGTTCTTGAGGTTAGTGAGTGCATCGCGGAAATGCGAGATCTGCTTTGCACTCATGTATTCCTCGCCCGGGGAAGGGATATAGACGGGGAATTGCCTGTGAAGGGCGTCATCGGGCATGGCGTAGCCTTCCGTGGGGTGCATTGTGCGATGCAATTTAATAGCAGAAAACGCTTCAACGTCGCAAGCAGTATGCCGATGGCAGTGTGGGTGTACGACGATGAAAATAGTGAAAATAGTACGAACAAGATTTGACGCGCCTGTGGAGACTCTGTATAGTCCGCGTCTCTCGGGGTGTAGCGCAGTCCGGTAGCGCGCTTGCTTTGGGAGCAAGATGTCGGGGGTTCGAATCCCTCCACCCCGACCAGCTCACTCCGATTGCCCGCGGGAATCTGCCCGTAGCTCAACCGGATAGAGCACCGGCCTTCTAAGCCGGGGGTTGCAGGTTCGAGTCCTGCCGGGCAGGCCAGATAGGTTTCGGGTTCGACTCAAAAAGTCGAATCAAATGAGTAGTGGCGGCATTAGCTCAGTTGGTAGAGCACTGGATTGTGGCTCCAGGTGTCACCGGTTCGATTCCGGTATGTCGCCCCAAATAAAACTTCACGCTTTACTATGGCTGTGAAGTTTAAAAAAGCCAGTCTCGTTTTCAGCGGGGCTGGCTTTTTGCTATCTGTCTGTTGGGTTTCCTTCTTGGGGCCCTCAAGCATATTCTGCCGATTGCGGTAGATCGAGTCAGCTGCTCTCCCTTTGGACAGATGCCGAAGCCGGATGCTTCGGACCGTTTCCCTCTGTGTGGTTTCGCGCCTTCATTTCCGCAGCTAGCATCCAGTCATCTATTTCTGGAACTGAGACTGCGGCTATGAATCCGGCGCATGCTTTCTGGCTTCCCTATACCGCCAACAGGGCGTTCTGGAAGTCGCCCAGGGTTATTCGAGCAGCTAGCGGTCACTACTACCAAACCAGTGCGGGTGATGAATTGCTGGATGGTTTCTCTGGGCTGTGGACTTCTGGTCTGGGGCACTGTCATCCGCGCATCGTTGCTGCGGTTCAATCTCAGGTGGCTACGCTGGATTATGCGCTGGGTTTCCAAGCTACCAACGACAAGGCGGTTGCCCTGGCGGAGCAATTGAGCGTTCTGGCTCCGGGCGATCTGGACCGGGTCTTCTTCACCAACTCGGGGTCAGAGGCGGTTGATACGGCGCTGAAGGTAGCGCTGGCGTACCACAGGGCCAAGGG
>NZ_WUEI01000002.1 GCF_012911025.1 Azoarcus sp. TTM-91
TGCGTTTTTTATTTTTCACTTAAAAACCGCAGAACGCCTTGCTTCCCAAGCCCTTCAGCCCCGCCGCATTTCGCTGCAGCGCTGAAGAGGTGCGCATTATAGACACCGCTCACATAACGTCAACCCTAAAACCAGAAAACTTCTAGGTCAGTTCGCAACGCTCTATGGAAGTACTGAACAAATAATGATCAAGCGCCCGCGGACCGATTCGAGCGCGTATCAGTGACAGCCTTTCGAGTTCGATGGCATTTTTGGCTTCCGATCGGCCGTCTACGGGCTGCTGTCCTCCGTTTTTGCTCCTTGGTGCCCCATCAGGATGCACCTCGGGCATAAAGCCGCGATGAGCGTCACATCGACGACGATGCCTTCACGCATCATCAAGCCTTTCTCGGCCAGCTGCGTCTTGATCCCCTCGAAGATCTTGCCCCGTGCGTCTCCAGCAAGCGGCGAAACTTCAACAGCGTGGTCGCGTCCGGCGCTGCCTCCCGGAGCCAGATCAATGCCGACGAAGGCGCGGATCGCCTGGCTGTCGTAGATGGCGTCCTCGATCCCTTGATCCGACAGCCCGAAACACTGCCGAGCGAGGTGCATCCGCAGCCCCGATCGGCGCCCGGCCGCGGCCCGCACCCTTTGGGTAGAACGGTTCGATCTCTGCGTCCAGCGCAGACCACGGCGTCACCGCCCCGACCTCGGCGAGGAAGCGGTCGCGCCGCGTCTGCTTCTCCTTGACGGCGCACGCCAGGTCGGAAAGGCTCGATTGCATCGGTTGAGGTCTCGTCGTGGCCCAGCACCCGCCATTATCTCAAAGGCATTCCGCCAGCCGGGCAGTGGCGGACGAATGAATCAGCGATTCCTTAAAGCACTTGATAAACACGCAGATCAAACCCCTCACCGCTCATTGAGATATCAAGAGGCTTGAGCTTTTGAATCGCGCCCTCTGAGGTAATGAAAAGCGGGGTATCCACTTGCAGCGCTCCCGCTCCAGCAACAACCCGCACGGCCTCCCCTCTCAGGGGTTGATCGCACAGAAATACCTTCAAGGGCGCCCTGCCGTCGTCCGCGCTGACAAAGAAGGGGCGCTGGGACAGCGTTTCGACGCCTATCTCTACTCCCCCCTCACTGCGACGAACCCTGCGGACAATCCCGAGATGCCAGCTATCTCCATCCTGCGGGCGGACAGCGAGGAGGCTGCCCAACTCAGGAGCGCTGGCAGCAGGGTCATCGATAGCCGCGCCGACTCCTCCCCGACTCAGGTCCCGGATCACCCAGACCTCGGGCTCCACGTCCAGCACGTCGGAGTCGAAGACTTTCACGACCGCATCGAAACCAGAAACCACCAATAAGTGAGCCGCAACGGAGTGCCTGCGGAAACGCCGCAGGGGCGGGGACGGAGACCAATGGCGCTGAAGATGCACGACTGCGGCGAGCCAAGTCAGCGCAGGGAAGTTGCCATCGTCGAGCCCCGCCGGCAGCGCACCTTGGCGCAATTGCTCAGCCAGCTCGGCGAGCAACTCCAGCGCCGCTGCGGATGAGAAGAACCATCCCTGGGCAGACCCGGGCCGCGTGGAGCGCCTCGGCAGTGGGGCATTCAGCGGGTCTATTACATAGCAGACGCAGGGCAGCGGCTCCCTGACCATTACCAGGAAGGGCAGCGCTATGGTCACCAACCTGTCCACCGCCAGGAAGACCGGCAAGGAGAGTTGCTCCAGTGCGGCGGAGTGAAAGCCCAAAGCGCGGAGATACTCCTGGCGCACGCCCTCGTCATGGCCCACCACCATGCCCGCCCCAGCGTTCAAGGTGGAAGCGAACAACGCCCCGATTTCACTCCATACAACTTCGTCCGGAATGTGGCGAGCGTGGCCGTGCCACTTGATTCTCTCGGTACCAGCGGCCGAGTAGCGGGCCAGCAATGCGGGATCAGCCACGCGGCCGACATTGCGGGCCAAGGAACGGTAGGCGTCGAACAGAACCACGTGAGCGCTGCGTACGCCTTCCACGCGGTCAAGCACTGGAACTTCGCCTTCATCCGGCGCAGACAAAACCTGGCTGACGGCGCGGCGCAACTCGTCGTCCAGTGCGTAGAGATGCTGGATCTCCCGGGTGCTCGGTGTGCTGGAAAACTGGAGCGCTTTCAGGTCCTCGCTCAGGACGGACAAGCGCTCAAGCGCGTCGCTTGAGCGCAGCCCATGCGTCAAGGTGAAATCGAAGGCGCTGCCTCGGCCGTTACCTGCGACATTTGCGTCTTTCACCGCCCCCTCCACTCCCCAGCATGTGCCGCCAGAGCCGCCAAGCCGCCGGCCCTTTCCGTCGCGGGAGAGTAGCACATGGCCCTCGCATAGAGAGGGGGGAGGCTCCAGGGGCCAGTGGATCGACGGCACACGAGCGGAGGTAGAATCGTCGTTTTGGCCGGGCGATGCGATGAAGCAATACCTTGAACTGATGCGCCATGTGCTGGAGCACGGCGATCGCAAGACCGATAGAACCGGCACCGGCACACTATCGGTCTTTGGCTGGCAGATGCGCTTTCGGCTGGAAGACGGCTTTCCCCTGTTGACGACGAAGAAGCTGCATACCCGCTCCATCGTCTATGAACTGCTGTGGTTCCTGCGAGGCGACACCAACATCCGCTATCTGAAGGACAATGGCGTTTCCATCTGGGACGAATGGGCGGATGAGAACGGCGACCTCGGCCCCGTCTATGGCAAGCAGTGGCGCCACTGGGAAACGCGCGACGGGCGCAGCATCGACCAGGTCAGCCGGCTCATCGACGGCATCAAGCGCAACCCGGACTCCCGCCGCCACATCGTCTCCGCCTGGAATCCCGGTGAAGTGGAAGGCATGGCGCTGCCGCCCTGCCACGCGCTGTTCCAGTTCTATGTGGCCAACGGTCGGCTGTCCTGCCAGCTGTATCAACGTAGCGCGGACATTTTCCTCGGCGTGCCCTTCAACATCGCCTCGTACGCTCTCCTGACACATATGGTGGCGCAGGCCTGCGATCTGATCCCCGGCGACTTCGTCTGGACGGGCGGCGACTGCCACTTGTATCTCAACCACCTGGAGCAGGCCCGGGAACAGTTGAGCCGGGCACCACGCCCCTTGCCCACGCTGCGCATTGCCACGGAGAACAGGGACATCTTCGCCTTCCACTACGAGGACTTCGTGCTGGAGGGCTACGACCCTCACCCTCACATCAAGGCACCGGTGGCGGTATGACGAGGGAAGCGGAAGTCGTTCTGCTGGCCGCGGTCGCCCGCAACGGCGTCATCGGTCGGGACAACACCCTGCCCTGGCGGCTGAAGACGGATCTGGCACGGTTCAAGGCCAGGACGCTGGGGCACCCGATCCTGATGGGGCGCAAGACCTGGGAGTCGCTGGGCCGCCCCCTGCCCGGCCGGCGCAATCTGGTGGTCACCCGCGACGCGGGCTATCGCGCCCAGGGCGCCGAACTCTTCCCCAGTCCCGAGGCGGCCATTGCCGCCGTGCCGGCAGACCAGACCCTGTTCGTGATCGGCGGCGCCCAGCTCTACCTGCAGTTGCTGGATCAGGCTCATCGCCTGATCCTCACCGAAGTGCAGGCCGACGTCGAAGGCGACGCGCATTTTCCGGCCCTGGACCGCGCCGCCTATATAGAGGTGAGCCGCGAACACATCCCCGCGGATGCGGACAACGAGTTCGCCTTCGACATCGTCGAGTATCAGCGCGGGGGCTGACGCGTCACCCCACGCACCTGCAGGAAACGCTCAGGAGCCGACGAAAAAAAGGGGCCGCACTTGCGGCCCCTTTTCTTGGGAGCGAAGGCCCGCTCAGTCGGCGCGGACGCAATCCACCGCGTAGCGACCATCCTCGCCCTTCACCAGACCGTGGATGTCGGTCTCGAAGCCGGGGAAGCGGGCGTTGAAGTCACGCGCGAACCGCAGGTAACGGACGATGGTGGCGTTGAAGCGCTCGCCCGGAATCAATAGCGGGATGCCCGGCGGATACGGCGTGACCAGCATCGCGGTGACCCGGCCTTCGAGCTCGTCGATGAACACCCGCTCGATCTCGCGGTGCGCCATCTTGGCGAAAGCGTCCGCCGGCTTCATCGCCGGCACCATGTCCGACAGGTACATCTCGGTGGTGAGCCGTGCCACGTCGTGTGCCTTGTAGAAGCTGTGGATCTGGGCGCAGAGATCCTTCAGGCCGACCTTTTCATAGCGCGGATGCTTGGCGATGAAGTCCGGCATCACCCGCCACAGCGGCTGGTTGCGGTCGTAGTCGTCCTTGAACTGCTGCAGCTCGGTCACCAGGGTGTTCCAGCGCCCCTTGGTGATGCCGATGGTGAACATGATGAAGAAGGAGTACAGGCCGGTCTTCTCGACGATGATGCCGTGCTCGGCCAGGTATTTGGTGACGATGGCGGCCGGGATGCCGGTGTGGTCGGCGAAGTCGCCATCCATGTCCAGCCCCGGGGTGATGATGGTCGCCTTGATCGGGTCCAGCATGTTGAAACCGGGGCTGAGGTCACCAAAGCCGTGCCAGCGCTCGCCGGCGTTGAGCATCCAATCCTCACGCTCGCCCAGGCCCTCCTCGGCTAGGTAGTCCGGCCCCCAGACCTTGAACCACCAATCTTCCGAGCCGAACTCGGCGTCCACCTTGCGCATGGCGCGGCGGAACTCGACCGCCTCCATCAGCGACTCCTCCACCAGCGCCGGGCCGCCCGGCGGCTCCATCATCGCCGCCGCCACGTCGCAGGAGGCGATGATCGCGTACTGCGGCGAGGTCGAGGTATGCATCAGGTAGGCCTCGTTGAAGATGTCGCGGTCCAGCATGCGGGTCTGCGAGTCCTGCACCAGTATCTGCGAGGCCTGGCTGAGACCGGCCAGCAGCTTGTGGGTGGACTGGGTAGAGAAAACCATGGACTCCTTGCAGCGCGGGCGGTCAGCGCCAATGGCGTGGTAGTCGCCATAGAAGTCGTGGAAGGCGGCGTGCGGCAACCAGGCTTCATCGAAGTGCAGGGTGTCTATCCGGCCGTCGAGCATCTCCTTGATGGTCTCGACGTTGTACACCACGCCGTCGTAAGTGGACTGGGTGATGGTGAGAATGCGCGGCTTCTTGCTCTTGGCCTCGCGGGCGAAGGGGTTGGCCTCGATCTTCTTCTGGATGTTCTCCATCGAGAACTCCTGCAGCGGGATCGGGCCGATGATGCCGTAGTGGTTGCGCGTCGGCGTCAGGAACACAGGCACCGCGCCGGTCATGATGATGGAGTGGAGGATGGATTTGTGGCAGTTGCGGTCCACCACCACGATGTCGCCCGGCGCCACCGTGGTATGCCACACCATCTTGTTTGAGGTGGAGGTGCCGTTGGTGACAAAGTACAGGTGGTCGCAGTTGAAGATGCGCGCTGCGTTGCGCTCGGAGGCGGCCACCGGGCCGGTGTGGTCCAGCAGCTGGCCGAGCTCGTCCACCGCATTGCAGACATCCGCCCGCAGCATGTTCTCGCCGAAGAACTGGTGGAACATGTGGCCGACCGGGCTCTTCAGGAAGGCGACGCCGCCGGAGTGACCGGGGCAGTGCCAGGAGTAGGAGCCGTCGGCGGCATAGTGGGTCAGCGCGCGGAAGAACGGCGGCGGCAGGCACTCGAGGTAATTCTTGGCCTCGCGCACGATGTAGCGGGCGACGAATTCCGGTGTGTCCTCGAACATGTGGATGAAGCCGTGCATCTCCCGCAGCACATCGTTGGGGATGTGGCGGCTGGTGCGCGTTTCACCGTAGAGGAAGATGGGAATGTCGGCGTTGCGGAAGCGGATCTCTTCGACGAAGGCGCGCAGGTCGGCGATCGCCTTGGCCGAGGCCTCCGGCGAGGAGAACTCCTCGTCGTCTATCGACAGGATGAAGGCAGAGCCCCTGCTCTGCTGCTGGGCAAACGAGGTGAGGTCGCCGTAGCTCGTCACCCCCAGCACTTCCATGCCTTCATCGCCGATGGCCTTCGCTAGCGCGCGGATACCCAGCCCGGAGGTGTTCTCCGAGCGGAAGTCCTCGTCGATGATGATGATGGGAAAGTGGAATCGCATCCTTCAGTTCTCCAGCGGCGTGCCCTTGCAGGCCGGCGGGCATGTTACCCGCCCCATGTTTGCTTTCGCGTTACCGGAAAGCACAAGGGGGCCGGATACCCGGCCCCCCGATCCTGTCTCCTGATCCCCTCTGCCCGGTCAGATTTTGGGCAGGGTGACACCGGTCTGACCGAGATATTTCCCGCCCCGGTCACGATAAGAGGTGTCGCACACTTCATCCGACTCGAAGAACAGCATCTGCGCCACACCCTCGTTGGCGTAGATCTTCGCCGGCAGCGGCGTGGTGTTCGAGAACTCCAGCGTGACATGGCCTTCCCACTCGGGCTCCAGGGGCGTGACGTTCACGATGATGCCGCAGCGCGCGTAGGTGCTCTTGCCCAGGCAGACGGTGAGGATGCTGCGCGGGATGCGGAAGTACTCCACCGTACGGGCCAAGGCGAAGGAGTTCGGCGGGATGATGCAGACGTCGCCGGTGAAATTGACGAAGTTGCGCTCGTCGAAGGCCTTCGGGTCCACGATGGTGGAGTTGATGTTGGTGAAGATCTTGAATTCGTTCGCGCAGCGCACATCGTAGCCGTAGCTCGAAGTGCCGTAGGAAACGATCTTCTCGCCCCCGCTGGTGCGCACCAGTTCCGGAGCGAAGGGCTCGATCATGCCTTCCTGCTCCGCCATGCGGCGGATCCACTTGTCGGACTTGATGGACATCGGGCGCGCTTTCCTGACTTACCGGCCTGGCGGCCGCGAAAAATCGGCGTAGTGTAGGGCAATGGCCGGCAGACCGAAAGCGCCTGCCAGCCATTGCCCGCTCAGGGGTTGATCAGGTGTTCTGGATCACGATGCTGGGGAACTTGTGCGTCATGTCCTTCGCCTTCTCGGCGATGCGCACCGCGACCTTGCGCGCGATCTCCTTGTAGATGGCGGCGATGCGGCCATCCGGCTCCGCCGCCACCGTCGGCAGACCGCCATCCGCCTCCTGGCGGATCTGGATGTCCAGCGGCAGCGCGCCGAGGAAGGGGATGCCGTAGTCGGCGCACAGCTTCTGCCCGCCGCCGGTGCCGAAGATGTGTTCTTCGTGGCCGCAGTTGGAGCAGATGTGCATGCTCATGTTCTCCACCACGCCGAGGATGGGCACGCCCACCTTCTCGAACATCTTCAGGCCTTTGCGCGCATCCAGCAGGGCGATGTCCTGCGGCGTGGTGACGATCACCGCGCCGGTCACCGGCACACTCTGCGACAGGGTCAGCTGGATGTCGCCGGTACCCGGCGGCATGTCGATGACGAGGTAGTCCAGATCCTTCCAGGCGGTTTCCTTCAGCATCTGGTTCAGCGCCTGGGTGGCCATCGGGCCACGCCAGACCATAGGTGTGTCGGTGTCGATCAGGAAGCCGATGGACATGGCCTGCAGGCCGAGCGCCTCCAGCGGCTCCATGGTCTTGCCGTCGCGGGTTTCCGGCCGGCGACCGCCTATACCCAGCATCTGCGGCTGCGAAGGGCCATAGATGTCCGCATCGAGGATGCCCACGCTCGCGCCTTCGGCGGCCAGCGCCAGCGCCAAATTGGCGGCGGTGGTGCTCTTGCCGACGCCGCCCTTGCCGGACGACACCGCGACGATGTTCTTCACCCCCGGCAGCAGCTTCACGCCCTGCTGCACCGCATGCGCCACCACCCGGCTGCGCACCTCGATGTCCACCTTGCCCAGCCCTGGCAGGCCTGCCAGGGCCTGCTGCAACTGGGCGCGGATGGGCTCATGCTGGCTCTTGGCCGGATAGCCCAGCTCGACTTCGAAGCGCACATCGGCGCCCGACACAGAGAGATTGCGGATGCAGCGCGTGCTCACCAGGTCCTTGCCTGTGTTCGGATCAATTACGGATTTCAGCGCTTCTGTTACGGTTTCCTGAGACAAGCTCATGTCGGTTTTCCTCGATAATCGCGCCGCCCGGGAGCAAGCAGGCGGGAACGGACCGCATCATACCGGACCGCTTCCCATGCCTCATCCACCGTCGCCGCGGGGTTTTACCTATCCTGAAAAAGGGTCGCCAAGGTAAGCAAAGGGCTTCCGCGCCAATGTTCCGTACGCACAACACCACTCGAGACACCATGATCCGATCCACGCTTCTTCCCGCCTGCCTCGCCATGCTGCTCTGCGCCTGCGCCGCCACACCGCCGGCCGGCAACCCACAAGCCGCACGCGGCAGCGGCGCCGCGCCCGGCGCCGGCAACGCACCGCGCACCGCCACCACAACCGCCAACGGCGCCAGCACGGTCAACTGGAACACCCTGCGCACCGACCTCGCCACCGCGCTCAAGGGCGTGCCCGACGTGGAGATCAGCCCCGCACCCGAAGGCCTGCAATTGCGGCTCCCGGTGAGCAACGGCTTCGACTCCGGCAAGGCCGTGCCGCGCCCGCCGCTCACCCGCATGCTGGACGCGGTGGTCGCCCCGCTGGCCGCCTACCCGCGCGTCGCCATCCATGTCGTCGGCCATACCGACAGCATCGGCAGCGAGATGTACAACCTCAAGCTCTCCATTTCCCGCGCCGAGGCGGTCACCGAATACCTGCGCAGCCAGGGCCTGGGGCTGGAACGCCTGAGCTCCGACGGCAAGGGCGAAGCCGAGCCGATCGCCGACAACGCCCGCGAGCCCGGCCGCGCCCGCAACCGTCGGGTGGAGATCTACCTGCGTGCCATGCCCTGATGCGTCCATGCCCGCTGCGGCGCCGGTCAAGGCCGCGCCGCAGCGGGCACGGTGATGCACAAAACGCGCCCGACTGCCGCCGGCGGCCCGGGCGCGTTTGCTAAACTCGCGCTTTTCCCCGTTTCCCGGCCCCATCATGTCCCGCAAGATCCTCGTCACCAACGCCTTGCCCTACGCCAACGGCGACATCCACCTCGGTCACCTGGTCGGTTACGTCCAGGGCGACATCTGGGTTCGCTTCCAGCGCATGCGCGGCAGCGAGGTGCACTACGTCTGCGCGGATGACACCCACGGCACGCCCATCATGCTGCGGGCCGAAAAGGAAGGCATCACACCGGAACAGCTGATCGCCCGGGTGCATACCCAGCACCTGCGCGACTTCACCGACTTCGGCGTCGCCTTCGACAACTACCACTCCACCCACAGCCCGGAAAACCGCGCCTATGCCGAAGAAATCTACGGCCGGCTGCGGCAGGCAGGCCTGATCGAAACCCGCGACATCGAACAGTTCTACGACCCGGTCAAGGAACTGTTCCTGCCGGACCGCTTCATCAAGGGCGAGTGCCCCAAGTGCGGCGCGGCCGACCAGTACGGCGACAACTGCGAAGTCTGTGGCGCCGCCTACACGCCCACCGAGTTGAAGAACCCCTACTCGGCGGTGTCCGGCGCCAAGCCGGTGATGAAGACTTCGGAACACTACTTCTTCCGCCTCTCCGATCCCCGTGCCGCCAGCTTCCTGCGCGAATGGACACGCGGCAGCAACGCCGCCGGCCAGCGCCGCCTGCAGGCCGAAGCCGCCAACAAGATGAAGGAATGGCTGGGTGAGGAAGGCGACAACCGCCTGTCCGATTGGGACATTTCCCGCGACGCGCCCTATTTCGGCTTCGAGATTCCCGGCGCACCCGGCAAGTACTTCTATGTCTGGCTGGACGCGCCCATCGGCTACTTCGCCAGCTTCCGCAACCTCGCCGACCGCAAGGGCGGCATCGCGGTGGAGGACTTCATCGAGGCCGCCCGCGCCGAGGCCGCCGGCACCGAGCTGGTGCACTTCATCGGCAAGGACATCCTCTACTTCCACGCCCTGTTCTGGCCGGCCATGCTGCAATTCGCCGGCTACCGCACGCCCAGCCAGCTGTGCGTGAACGGCTTCCTCACGGTGGACGGCGCCAAGATGTCCAAGAGCCGCGGCACCTTCATCACCGCCCGCTCCTACATCGACCAGGGCCTCAACGCCGAGTGGTTGCGCTACTACTTCGCCAGCAAGTCCAACGGCACGATGGAAGACGTGGACCTCAACCTCGACGACATGATCGCCAAGGTCAACTCCGACCTCGTCGGCAAGTTCGTCAACATCGCCAGCCGCTGCGCCGGCTTCATCGCCAAGCGCTTCGACGGCGCGCTGGGCGCCAGCGATGCCGCCGCCACCGCCGAATTCCGGGCCGCCTTCGAAGCCGAGACCGTGGCCCGCGCCTATGAAGAGCGCGACTACGGCCGCGCCCTGCGCGAAATCATGCGGCTGGCCGACGTCGCCAACCAGTATGTGAACGACCACAAGCCGTGGGAGTTGGCCAAGCAGGAAGGCCAGGAAGCCAGGCTGCACATCGTCTGCAGCACCGCGCTGACGCTGTTCCGCGACCTCACGCTCTACCTCAAGCCGGTGCTGCCGGCGCTGGCCGCCCAGGTCGAAGCCTTCCTCGCCATCGCTCCGCTCAACTGGGAGACCGGCTGGCAGGCGCTGCCGGCGGGCCATCGCATCCAGCCTTACCAGCACCTGATGACACGGGTCGAGCGCAAGCAGGTCGACGCCCTGCTGGAAGCCAACCGCGACTCGCTGGCTCCGGCCGCCCCCACAGCCACCGCCGCAACGGCCAAGACCGGGAATGCGGAAAACGCCGACAAGGCCGCCAGGGCGGAAAAACCTGTCGCCCCCGCCGCCGCAGACGCCGGCCACATCAGCATCGACGACTTCACCAAGGTGGACCTGCGCATCGCCCGCATCGTCGATGCCCAGCATGTGGAAGGCGCCGACAAGCTGATCCGCCTGCAGCTGGACGTCGGCGAAACCGACGAGGCCGGCGCGCCCAAACCGCGCCAGGTGTTCGCCGGCATCAAGTCCGCCTACGACCCGGCCACGCTGGTCGGCCGGCTGACGGTGATGGTGGCCAACCTCGCGCCGCGCAAGATGAAGTTCGGCATGAGCGAAGGCATGGTGCTGGCCGCCTCCGACCCGGAAGGCAACACCGGCGGCCTCTACATCCTGTCACCCGACAGCGGCGCCACGCCCGGCATGCGGGTGAAGTAAACCGCACCCGCCGGCCGCTGGACAAGGCGGCCGGCGAGGCGAACAATGGGCGCTCGCTTTTCCACGCCCCTTCCCATCCGTCTCCCCGGAACCCGGCAATGCCACTGACGCCTTCCAAGCGCTGGATCGTGCAGCAGCGAACCCGACCGGGTCGGGCGTTTCCGCCAGCCGCCCGCCTGGGCACATGCCGAACCGGAAACCCGCTGTGGAGACGCCATGAAAATTTCCTTTCGCCCCAGACTGCTTGACACCCTGCCCGGCTACCGCAGGGCGAGCTTCAGCCAGGATCTATCGGCCGGCATCACCGTCGGCGTACTTGCACTGCCGCTGGCCATGGCCTTCGCCATCGCCTCCGGCCTCAGCCCGGCGGCCGGCATCTGGACCGCCATCGTCGCCGGCTTCCTCATCTCGGTGCTCGGCGGCTCGCGGGTGCAGATCGGCGGCCCCACCGGCGCCTTCATCCCCATTATCTACGCCATTGTCGTCGACTACGGCGTGCAGAACCTGCTGATCGCCACCATGATGTCCGGCGCCATGCTTCTGGCCATGGGCGCCTTCCGCCTCGGCAGCATGATCCGCTTCATCCCGCTGTCTGTCGTCATCGGTTTCACCAACGGCATCGCGGTGGTGATCTTCCTCTCCCAGATCAAGGATTTCCTCGGCCTGCAGATCGCCAATCTGCCTGGCGAGTTCTTCGGCAAGATGAAGGCGCTGATCGATGCGCTACCGACGCTGCACCTGCCGACGGTGGCGGTCGCCGTCGCCTCGCTACTGCTGTTGCTGGCCTGGAACCGGCGCGCCGCCCGCACGCCCTGGATGCGCCGGATGCCGGGGCCGCTGGCGGCGCTGGTGATCATGACCGCGCTGAACGCGCTGTTCAGCCTGCCGGTGGACACCATAGGCAGCCGTTTCGGCGGCATCCCGCGCGACCTGCCCGCCATCGCCCTGCCCGAGCTCTCCCTCGGCACCCTGGGCAAGCTGATCGCGCCGGCGCTCACCATCGCCCTGCTGGGGGCAATCGAATCGCTGCTGTCAGCGCGGGTAGCCGACAGCCAGATCGACGACCGCCACGATCCCAACCAAGAGTTGATGGCGCAAGGCATCGCCAACATCGCCGCGCCGCTGTTCGGCGGCTTCGCCGCCACAGGCGCCATCGCCCGCACCGCCACCAACATCCGCACCGGCGGCCGCACGCCGGTGGCCGGCGCCATCCACGCGCTGGTGCTGCTGGCGGTGGTGCTGGTGCTGGCGCCGCTGGCCAGCGCCATTCCGCTGGCCACGCTGTCGGCCATCGTGGTGGTGGTGGCGATCAACATGGGCGAATGGCACGCCTTCGCACCCACCGAGCTGCGCCGCTACTCGGTGCAGTACCGCACCATCCTGCTCGGCACCTTCTTCGTCACCGTGGTGTTCGACCTGACGCTGGCCGTGGAGCTGGGCATGGTGCTGGCCAGCCTGTTCTTCATCTACCGCATGTCCGACCTCACCCGCATCGAACGCATCCAGATCGATGGCGGGAACGCCAGCGACGGCACGCCGCGCATCCTCGCCTACCGCCTGTTCGGCAGCCTGTTCTTCGGTGCCGCCAACAAACTGGAGAACCTGCTGCTGATGCAGGAGGGACATCCGGCAGTGGTGATCCTGGACCTGGACAAGGTGATCAACATCGACACCACCGGCCTGGATATCCTGCAGACGCTGCATCGCAACCTGCACAAGCGCGGCGCGGAACTGATCCTGTGCGGCCTCAATCCCCAGCCCGGCTCGCTAGTGCAGCGCTCCGGCTTCAGCGAACGGCTGGGGGCAGACAACATCGCCGCCGATCTCACCGCCGCCGTTGCCCGCGCGCGGCAGGTACAGCCGCCCGCCGCCGAGGTTTCCTATGCCTGATCACCCCAAGCCTGCGACCAGCCTGGTGCTGAGAGTCCGCGGCAAGGTGCAGGGCGTGGGCTACCGTGCCGCCGCCCAGGCCGAGGCCCTGCGGCTGGGCCTGCAGGGCTGGGTGCGCAACCGCGCCGATGGCAGCGTGGAAGCGCTGATTGCCGGCAACGAAGAGGCGGTGGAGCGCTTCGTGGAATGGAGCCGCTGCGGCCCGCCTGCGGCGAGGGTGGCCGAGGTGGCCTGCAGCCCGGCCGCCGAGGAGGCGCCCGCCGGGCCTTTCGGCGTGCGCCCCACCCACTGAAAAGCGAGCCGCAAGCCTCAGGACGGATAGTCGATCTCGACCGCGTTAGGCGGCAGCCATTCGCGCAGGCTGTCGAGCAGGTTCTCCTCCAGCCGCACCCGCCACGCCCGCCCCAGCGGCAGATCCGCTTCGGCGTGGGCATTGCGGTAGCGCACCTGCACCGGGCAGGTGCCGTCGCGGAAAGGCGCCAGCAGGTTTTGCAGCCGGTCCGCCGCCGCGGCCGGGCCGCCGGCCTCGCCCACCTCGCCGTTCAGCCTGAGGTTAAGGGCGCGGGCGAAGCGGCTGCGTGCCTCGCCCAGGGTCAGCAGCTTGTCGGCGATGATGCGGTAGCCGCCGGAGAACTCGTCGTTACTGACCTTGCCTTCCACCACCAGCACTTCGTCGGTGACGATCTTGCCGCGGTTGGCCTCCAGCACCTCCGAATACACCGCGATCTCCCGCGGCGTGGTGCCGTCGTCCAGCTGCACGAAGGTCATCTTGCCGCGGCTGCCCATCTTGGTCCGCGCTTCCATTACCACGCCCGCCATCATCACCAGGTCGCGCGAGGGCTCGATCTGCGCCAGGGTACGGCGGACGAAGCGGCGCACCTCGGCCTTGAAGGCGTTGAACGGATGGCCCGAAAGGAAGAAGCCGATGGCGATCTTCTCTTCCTTCAGCCGCTCGCGCTCGCTCCAGGGGCGGACGCTGACGAACTCCACCGCCGCGCCGGCCGCCTCCGGCACCATGTCGAACAGGCCGCCCTGCATGGCATTGGCGGCGGCCTGCTCGGCGGCCTCCATCGCCAGCGGCACGGTGGCCATGAGCTGGGCGCGGTCGCGGCCCTTGTGGCCTTCCAGCGGGTCCATGGCGCCGGCGCGGATCAGCGCTTCGACCACCCGGCGGTTCACCAGGCGGCGGTCCACCCGCTCGCAGAAATCGAACAGGTCGTGGAAGGGCTTCCTGCCGCGGGCGGCGATGATGGCGCGCACCGCCGGCTCGCCGCAGCCCTTCACCGCGCCCAGGCCGTAGCGGATGGTCTTGCGGTCCACCGGCACGAAGCGGTACTCGGACTCGTTCACATCCGGCGGCAGGATGGCGATCTTGTTGGCGAGGGTGTCCTCGTAGAAGATCTTGACGGTGTCGGTGTTGTCCAGGTCCGAGGACATGGTGGCCGCCATGAAAGCGGCGCAGTGGTGGGATTTCAGCCAGGCGGTGTGGTAGGTGACCACCGCGTAGGCGGCGGTGTGCGACTTGTTGAAGCCGTACTCCGCGAACTTGGTCATCAGGTCGAACAGCTGTTCGGCCAGCGCCGGGTCGTAGCCCTTCTGCTTGGCGCCGTCGGCGATGGTGGCGCGGTGCTTCGCCATCTCGTCGGCTTTCTTCTTGCCCATCGCGCGGCGCAGCATGTCGGCACCACCCAGGGTGTAGCCGCCGATGATCTGCGAGATCTGCATCACCTGTTCCTGGTACACGATGACGCCGTAGGTCGGCTCCAGGCAGGCTTTGAGGTCGGGGTGGAAGTAATCGATCTCCTGCTGGCCTTTCTTCCGCAGGATGAAGTCGTCCACCATGCCCGAGCCCAGCGGGCCGGGGCGGTAGAGCGCGAGCACCGCGATGATGTCTTCGAAACGGTCGGGGGCGAGCTTTTTCAGCAGCTTCTTCATCCCGTCCGATTCCACCTGGAAGATCGCGGTGGTGTTGGCGTCCTTCAGGATCTGGTAGGCGGCGGGGTCCTGGAAGCCCAGGCTCATCAGGTCGACGCGCTCGCCGGTGAGGCGCTCCACGTAGTCCAGCGCCAGTTCGATAATCGTCAGGTTGCGCAGGCCGAGGAAGTCGAACTTCACCAGGCCGACGGCTTCGACGTCGTCCTTGTCGAACTGCGACACCGGCGTGGCGTCGTCGCCGTCGGCGATGTAGAGCGGGCAGAAGTCGGTGAGCTTGCCGGGCGCGATCAGCACACCGCCGGCGTGCATGCCGACGCCGCGGGTCAGGCCTTCCAGCGGCTCAGCCAGCCCCCACAGGGTCTGGACGGCCTCGCCGTCGTTGCCGTCCTTCATCATCTCGCCGATCTGCGGCTCCATTTCGTAGGCGCGCGCCAGCGACACCGGCTTGGCGCCTTCGATGGGAACCAGCTTGGACAAGCGGTCGCACAGACCGTAGGGCATGTCGAGCACGCGGCCGACGTCGCGCACCACCGCCTTGGAGGCCAGGGTGCCGAAGGTGGCGATCTGGCTTACCGCGTCCTTGCCGTAGCGCTCGCGCACGTACTCGATGACGCGGTAGCGGTTGTCCTGGCAGAAGTCGATGTCGAAGTCGGGCATGGACACCCGCTCCGGATTCAGGAAGCGTTCGAACAGCAGCGCGTACTCCAGCGGATCGAGGTCGGTGATCTTCAGCGAGTAGGCCACCAGCGAACCGGCGCCCGAGCCCCGCCCGGGGCCGACCGGCACGCCGTTGTTCTTACCCCACTGGATGAAATCGGCAACGATGAGGAAGTAGCCTGGGAAGCCCATCTGGATGATGGTGTCGGTCTCGAACTTCAGCCGCTCCTCGTAGCGCGGGCGCTGCTTCTCGCGCTCCTCCGGATGCGGGTAGAGCTCGATCAGCCGCTGCTCCAGACCTTTCTTCGCCTCCAGCACCAGGAAGTCGTCCAGGCTCATGCCATCCGGCGTCGGGAACAGCGGCAGGAAGTTCTTGCCCAGCTGCACGGTGAGCGAGCAGCGCTTGGCGATCTCCACCGCGTTCTCGAGCGCCTCCGGGATGTCGGCGAACAGTGCGCACATCTCGTCCTGGCTCTTGAGGTACTGCTCCTCGGTAAAGTCGCGCGGCCGGCGCTTGTCGGCCAGCACATAGCCTTGGGCGATGCAGACGCGCGCCTCGTGGGCCCGGAAATCTTCGCGCTTGAGGAACTGCACCGGGTGGGTCGCCACCACCGGCAGATCCAGCCGGGAGGCGATCTGCAGCGCGTGGCGGATGTAGGTCTCGGTGCCGGGGTGGCCGGCGCGCTGCACCTCGATGTAGAAGGCATCCGGGAACAGCCGGGCCCAGTCGGCGGCCAGGCGTTCGGCGAGGTCGGCGTTGCCGTTGGCGAGGGCGTGACCGATGTCGCCATCCATAGCGCCAGACAGGCACAGCAGGCCGCTGGCAGCGCCACCCTCGAACCATTCGCGGCGCAACTCGGCGCGCCCGCGGTACTTGTTCTCCAGGTAGGCGCGAGTGAGCAGTTCGCACAGCTGGCCGTAGCCGGCACGGTCACGGCAGACCAGCAGCACGCGGTAGGGTTTGTCGCGCTCGACCTCGTTCTGGACCCAGGCGTCCACGCCGATCACCGGCTTCACGCCCTTGCCGCGCGCGCCCTTGTAGAACTTGACCATGCCGAAGAGGTTGGCGAGGTCGGAGATGCCGAGCGCCGGCATGCCGTCGGCGGCGGCGGCGGAAATCGCCTGATCGATCTGGACGATGCCGTCGGTGATCGAGTATTCGGAGTGCAGGCGGAGATGGACGAAACGGGGCTGATGTGGGGCATTCATGGGGCGGGATTTTACCCGACCCCACCCCGGCCGGCCCGACCATCGGACCATGCCGGGGCCCGGCAAGGCTGGCTCAGTCGCGGCCGGCCTCGTCCTTGCGCAGCTTGGCCAGCCAGTACTCCATCTGCCGTCCCGCCGCCTCACGGCCGCCCAGGCCGAAGGACAGCGCCACCGCCACCGCTACCGCGCCGAAGCCCAGACCGAAGGCGAGATTGACGATATCGTCGGCGATGCCCATCGCCCGCAACCCCATTGCGATGACCAGGCCGAGGATGGCGACGCGGGCGATGCGGGCCAGACCGACGGAACGGCCACCGGCCTGGGCACCGCTGGCACGGGCGATGGCCTCGGCGGCGATATTGGCCAACCAGAAACCGGCGATCAGGATCACGCTGCCCAAGAGGATGTCGCCGCCGAAGCGGATGAAGACTTCAACCAGCCCGCTCACCTGCTCGAAACCCAGCCGGCCGGCCGCTTCCACCACCGCGAACAGCATGGCGAAGAACACCACCAGGCGGCCCGCCAGCACCGAAGGCGTCAGCTCCGGGCCGGCTGCGTGGCCCAGGCCGAAGGCGTGGTCCAGGCCGAGCTTGGCCGGCAGCAGGTCGAAGCCGATGCCGCCCAGCAGGCGGGCGACCAGCGCACCGGCGAAACGGGCGACGAACCAGGTGATCACCAGGATGAGCGCGGCCGCGAAAATCTCCGGCACCGCGGCGAAGAACTGGTCCAGCATGCCGATGGCCGGCGCCGAGATGGCCTCGATGCGCAGCGCGTCCAGCGCGGCGATCAGGCTGGGCACGAAGACGAAGATGAACACCAGCGTGCCTGCCAGCTGCGACAGGCTGACGCTGGCGTCCAGCCCCAGCCGGGCACCGAGGCGGTCGGCGCCCACCGCGGCCAGCAGGTTGGCGACCAGGCCGCGCAGCACGCTGGCCACCAGCCAGCCGACGAAACCGATCATGCCAGCGGCGAAGATGTTGGGCACCATCGCCAGCGCTCGGTCCACCATGCCCTGCACCGGCTGCAGCAGGCCATCCAGCTGGAAGGCGCCGAGGATGGCCGGCAGGAACAGCAGCATCACCAGCCAGAAGGCGACGTTGGCGAGGTTGCGGCTCATCGGCTCCATGCCGGCCTCGGCGGCGAGGCGGTCATCCAGCGTGGTGGCGGCGAGCACCCGGGCGGTGAGCGCGCGCAGCACGGTGGCCACCGTCCACGCCACCACCGCCAGCACTACGCCGGCGAGCAGGTGCGGCAGGTAGCTGGTGATCTGGGCGAGCAGCGCGGCAAAGGGCGCCGACAGCATTTCCAGGCTGAGGATGTTGAGCACGGCGACAATGGTCACCAGCATGACCAGACCGAAGAGGCCGAGGGCGATCGGCGTTTCCACGTCCAGCGCATGGCCGGTGCCGTTGCGCAGGCGGTCGTTGAGCGCGCCCAGGCGCAGCAGCCGACGGCTGCCGGCGCGCACCGCGACGGCGGCGAACCAGCCCAGTGCGAGTACCGCGACCGCGGCGAGGATGGCGGGCAGCTGGCCGCCCAGGGTGGCCTGCAGGCTGCCGGTGAGGGTGTTCGGTTCCATCGGTGCTGATCTCCGGTGCATGGTTGAGGTCACCACGCCGGCCCCGGGCGCAGCCGCCCCGCCAGCGCGATCAGGGACCGAACTTATGCCAGCGCAAACTACTTTGCAACAAACATATAATCACGCATACCCACGCCGGGCCTTGCCGCAAGCCGCGTTCAGGGCAGCAGCAGCGAAGTGCCGGTGGTGCGCCGGGCCTCCAAGTCGGCCTGCGCCCTGGCGGCATCCTTCAAGGCATAGCGCTGATTGATCTGCAGCTTCACCTTGCCGGACAGCACCACCTCGAACAGCTCACCGGCCATGTCCAGCAGGTCGCTGCGCCTGGCGGCATAGGTGAACAGGCTGGGGCGGGTCAGGAACAGCGAACCCATGCGGGCGAGCAGGCCGACGTCCACATCGCCGACCGGGCCGGAGGCGTTGCCGAAGCTCACCATCATGCCCAGCGGCCGCAGGCAGGAGAGCGAGTCCATGAAAGTGTCCTTGCCGATGGAGTCGTACACCACTGGCACGCCCTCGCCGCCAGTGAGCTCCCTGACCCGCGCCGGGAAAGACTCGCGGGTGTAGACGATGGGGTGATCACAGCCGTGGGCGGCAGCCAGTTCCGCCTTGGCGTCGGAGCCGACGGTGCCTATCACGGTGGCCCCCAGCACCTTCGCCCACTGGCACATGAGCAGGCCGACACCGCCGGCCGCGGCATGGATCAGCACGGTGTCGCCGGGCTGCACCCGGTAAGTGCGCCGCAACAGGTACTGGGCGGTGAGCCCCTGCAGCATCATCGCGGCGCCCTGCTCGAAGCTCAGCGCCGCGGGCAGGCAGACGAGCCGGTCCGCCGGCATGTTGCGCGCCTCGGCGTAGGCGCCCTGCGGCCCGCCGGCGTAAGCCACCCGGTCGCCCACCTGCAGGTCGGTGACGCCCTCGCCCAGCGCCTCGACCACGCCGGCGGCTTCGGCACCGATGCCGGACGGCAGCGGTGTCGGATAGAGGCCGCTGCGGTAGTAGGTATCGACGAAATTGAGGCCCACCGCATGCTGGCGCAGCCGCACTTCACCGGCCGCCGGCGGCGGCAGTTCGACCGCCTCCCACTGCAATACCTCCGGGCCGCCGGTACGGTGGAATCGGATCGCGTGGGTCATGGCTGCCTCCTGGGTAAGCACCGGCTCTGCGGCCCGGTGGCTCAGCGGACGATGGAAACGCCGATTCTAAACTGCCCGGTCTTCGGCTCGTTGTAGTCCAGCAGCGTCTCGCCGTAGCCGTTGAAGTACTGCAGGTGGGCGAAAGCGCCGACGCCGGAGAAGATGCTCAGGCGTATCGGGTAGGACAAGTCCAGCTGGGTGCTGCCCTTGCCCTTGGTGCCGCGGCGCAGCTGGGCGTTCAGCAACAGGCCGTCGTCGCGGCCGAAGCGCAGACCGAGCTCGCCGTAGCCGCGATAGCCGGTGATGTCCGGGTTGTCGTCCTTGTCCAGATAGGTCCAGACCTTGGGCGCGACGCCAAGATAGGTGCGGCCGTCGGCGAAGTAGTAGCGGGCGTCGGCACGCAGGAACAGGGTGTCTATGCTGCGCGACTCCAGCCCGTCCTTGCCGTTGGACTCGTGCTCGTAGCCGCCCTGCAGGTTCACCGAGTTGCCATCCAGCGGGTTGGAGACGCGCCACTGGTAGAACAGCGAAGGGCGGAAGCTGGTGTCGTGGAAGGGTTTGGAGTCGGCAGCCAGATCCCACATCGAGGTCTGGGTGAAGCCGAAGTAAAGCCCGCGCACCACCGGGAAGGTCTCGCCGACGACGCCGTGGGAGTCGAACAGGCGATAGCGGAAGCTGAACTGGAAGCGGGCGGTGTTGGGGTTGCCGCCGACCAGGAAGTACATCGGCTCATGGAAGCCCAGCGGCGCGGACTCCACCGGTTCTGCCGAGGCCGGCTGGCGCATGAATTCCCCCGCCGGCGCTGCGCTCTTGGCCGCCAGTTGCGACTGCGCCTCGCTGGCGAGCGAGGCATCGATGATGAGCCGCGCCGCCGCCGCGTCCTGCAGCGCCAGCACCGCCATGCCGGTCACCTCCCGCGGCCAGCGCGCGGTGTAGGTGCGGCGCCCGCCCGCCTCGGCAGCGCTCGCCACCAGCGGCACCGCGATGCGCGGCGTATTGCCGGGCAGCTCCACCACCGCCCCCAGCGTGTCCGGCAAGGGGTTGGCGCCGTCACCGACGACGGTGACAGCGAAGACCTCGCCTGGCACGACGCGCGGCTCATGCGTGGCGAGCAACCAGTCGGCGGCGGAGGCCGAGGGGGCGAACAGTAAGGCGAAGGTCATGGCCAAGGCGCTGGCCACGCGGAGGGGAACTCGCGGATCTTTCACGAGAATTCTCTTTAGTTGGGGGTGCGATAGCGTAGCAGGCGCTCCCCGGAACGGGCGTGACAGCAGGTTTCCGCAGCGCAAAAAAACCCCGCGCCGCAGGACGCGGCGCGGGGTTTTCCGCTATTGCGGAGCGCCTACGCTCAGCGGGCGGCGCTGGCCCGCACTTCCTGTGCATCCACCACCGCCAGGGCGGTGATGTTCACCAGGCGGCGCACGGTGGCCGACGGGGTGAGGATGTGCACCGGCTTGGCCGCGCCCAGCAAGATGGGGCCGACCGACACGCCGTCGCCGTTGGCCATCTTCATCAGGTTGAAGGAGATGTTGGCCGCGTCCAGGTTAGGCATCACCAGCAGGTTGGCCTCGCCGACCAGCGTGGAGTCCGGATGTACCTTGGCGCGGATTTCCGGCGACAGCGCGGCGTCGCCGTGCATCTCGCCATCGCATTCCAGGTCCGGCGCGAGTTGCTTCAGCAAACCGACCGCCTCGCGCATCTTGCGCGCGGAAGTGGAGCGCGAGCTGCCGAAATTGGAGTGGGACAGCAGTGCCAGCCGCGGCTCGATGCCGAAGCGGCGCAGTTCTTCCGCCGCCATGCGGGCGATTTCCGCCACCTCTGCCGCGCTCGGGTTCTCGTTCACATAGGTATCGGTGATGGCCAGCGTGCGCTTGGGCAGCAGCAGCAGGTTCATCGCCGCGAACTGCTTGGCGCCGGCCTTGAGGCCGATGACGTCGACCACGTGCTGCATGTGGTAGTCGTAGGTGCCGAAAGTGCCGCAGACCAGCGCGTCGGCGTCACCGGTGCGCAGCAGCATGGCACCGATCAGCGTGGTGTCGCGGCGCATCTTGGCCTTGGCGATTTCCGGCGTCACGCCATCGCGCCCCATCAAGCGGTAATACTCGTTCCAGAGGTCGCGGTAGCGCGGGTCAGACTCCGGGTTGACGATGTCGAAATCGCGCTCCGGCACCAGGTTGAGGCCGATCTTCTTGATCCGCATCTCGATCACGCTGGGGCGGCCGACCAGGATGGGACGCGCCAGGCCCTCGTCCACCACCACGCGGGCCGCGTGCAGCACGCGTTCATCCTCGCCTTCGGCGTAGATCACCCGCTTCTGCTCCATCGGCACCCGCTTGGCGGCGGAGAACACCGGCTTCATCACGATGCCGGTGGTGTAGACAAAGTCGGTCAGGCTGGCGACGTAGGCGTCGAAGTCCTCGATCGGCTTGGTCGCCACGCCGGACTCCATGGCCGCACGGGCCACCGCCGGCGCGATCTTGACGATGAGGCGGGGATCGAAGGGGCGCGGGATGATGTAGTCCGGCCCGAAGGACAGCTCGGCGCCGCCGTAGGCGGAGGCCACCACGTCGTTCTGCTCGGCCTGGGCCAGCTCGGCGATGGCCTTCACGCAGGCGAGCTTCATCTCTTCGTTGATCTTGGTCGCGCCCACGTCCAGCGCACCGCGGAAGATGAAGGGGAAGCAGAGGACGTTGTTGACCTGGTTGGGAAAGTCGGAGCGGCCGGTGGCGATGATGCAGTCCGGGCGAACTTCCTTGGCGTCGGCCGGCAGGATTTCCGGATTCGGATTGGCCAGCGCGAAGATCAGCGGCTTGTCGGCCATCTTCGCGACCATTTCCTTCTTCAGCACGCCCGCGGTGGACAGGCCGAGGAAGACGTCGGCGCCCTCGATCACGTCGCCCAGGCTGCGGGCTTCGGTGGTCTGCGCGTAGCGGGCCTTGTTCGCCTCCATCTTCTCGTCGCGGCCGTGGAAGATCACGCCCTTGGAGTCGCACACATAGACGTTCTCGCGCTTCAACCCCAGGCCCACCATCAGGTCCAGGCAGGCGATGGCGGCAGCACCGGCGCCGGAACACACCAGCTTTACCTTGGCGATGTCCTTGCCGACCACCTTCAGGCCGTTGATCAGGCCGGCGGCGGAGATGATGGCGGTGCCGTGCTGGTCATCGTGGAACACCGGGATGTGCATGCGCTCGCGCAGCTTCTGCTCGATGTAGAAGCACTCCGGCGCCTTGATGTCTTCCAGGTTCACGCCGCCCAGCGTGGGTTCCAGCGCGGCGATGATGTCGATCAGCTTGTCCGGGTCGTTCTCGGCCAGTTCGATGTCGAACACGTCGATGCCGGCAAACTTCTTGAACAGGCAGCCCTTGCCCTCCATCACCGGCTTGGACGCCAGCGGGCCGATGTTGCCCAGACCCAGCACCGCGGTGCCGTTGGTCACCACCGCGACCAAGTTGCCGCGGCTGGTCAGCTCACGCGCTTCCGCCGGATCGGCGACGATGGCATCGCAGGCGGCGGCCACGCCGGGCGAATAGGCGAGCGCCAGGTCGCGTTGATTGGTGAGGCCCTTGGTCGGCACAACCGAAATCTTGCCGCGCGTCGGTGCACGGTGATAATCCAGCGCCGCGGCGATGAAATCCTGATCCATTGTTATCCCTCTCGGAACGGTGAGGTGTTTGTATGAGTAATGTGGGGCGCAACAATAGGCGCGCGCCGTCGCCTCGCCAATTGCGACCATCCGCAGCCTGTATTGTTGATGTCGGCGCCGACAACGCCGTGCCGCAGAGCGGGCTCCGACCGGAACCCGCATGCCATCCGACTGAAAAAACAGCCAGAACGGGCATGACTGACGAGGCGGCAGTTTAGCTCAAGGCGCGTAACCTTGGGCGGCAGGGCCGGCGGCGCGCTCCCCGGCCACGGCAGCCTTATCCCGCCGGCAAGGGCTTTTTGGCACAATGGGCACACGACTCGAGGGGGAAACTATGCGGCGTGTGGTATTCAATCAGAAGGGCGGCGTCGGGAAATCCACCATTACCTGCAACCTGGCGGCCATCAGCGCCCATCGCGGCAAGCGCACGCTGGTGGTGGACCTGGACCCGCAGGGCAACTCCACCCAGTACCTGCTCGGCAACGCCGATACCGACCAGGCGCTGACCCTGGCCGGCTTCTTCGACCAGACGCTGAACTTCAAGCTGAACCCCAAGGGCACCGAGGAGTTCATCGTCGCCTCGCCCTACGAAGGGCTGCACGTGATGCCCTCGCATCCACTGCTGGAAGAGCTGCAGAGCAAACTGGAGTCGCGCTACAAGATCTACAAGCTGCGCGACGCGCTGCAAGAACTGGCGGAGGACTACGACGAGGTCTATATCGACACGCCGCCGGCCCTCAACTTCTACACCCGCTCGGCGCTGATTGCCGCCGACGCCTGCCTGATCCCCTTCGACTGCGACGACTTCTCCCGCCGGGCGCTGTACTCCCTGCTGGAGAACGTGGAGGAGATCAAGGCCGACCACAATCGCCACCTCGAAGTGGAAGGCATCGTGGTCAACCAGTTCCAGCCGCGCGCCAGCCTGCCGCAGAAGGTGGTGCAAGAGCTGATAGACGAGGGCCTGCCGGTGCTGTCGCCTTATCTCTCCGCCTCGGTGAAGATCAAGGAATCCCACGAACAGGCGCGGCCGATGATTCACCTGGACGCCCGCCACAAGCTGGCGCAGGAATTCGTCGCCCTGCACGACACACTGGCTGCACGCTACGGCACCTGAGGCAGCTCAGCCCGCCTTCGGCCCCCGCCGCGCTCAAGTGGCGGGAGTCAGATCGGATCCAGCTTGGCCACTCCCAGCAGCAGCCACTTGATGCCAGCCGGACCGAAATTCACCTGCACCCGGGCGTCCGAGCCGCTGCCTTCGGCGGCAACGATCACGCCCTGGCCGAAACGGGCGTGCCTCACGCCTTGGCCGATGCGCAGCCCGCCCAGCTCCGGCCGGCTCGGCGGTGCCGCGTTGGCGCGGTAGCCGGAAGACGAATAGCCGGAGGAGCCGGAGGTTGAGGCGCTGGCGCGCGGCTTGGGCGGCGTCAGCCACTTCAGCAGGCCGGCGGGAATCTCCTCGAGGAAGCGGGAGCGCGGGTGGTAGCGCGTCTGCCCGTGCAGCATGCGGCTCTGGGCGCAGGTGATGTAGAGCCGCTCCCGCGCCCGCGTCACCGCCACGTACATCAGGCGGCGCTCCTCCTCCAGGCCTTCGGTTTCGAGAATGCTGTTCTCGTGCGGGAACAGGCCTTCTTCCAGGCCGGACAGGAAGACGGCGTTGAACTCCAGGCCCTTGGCCGAATGCACTGTCATCAACTGCACCGCTTCGGCACCCTGCTCCGCCTGATGGTCGCCGGCTTCCAGTGAAGCGTGGGCGAGGAAGTCGGCCAGCAACGCGTGCGGCTGCTTAAGGGTTTCGACATCGGCGTCGGACTCAGCGACGAAGTTGGCCGCGGCATTGAGCAATTCGTCCAGGTTCTCCAAGCGCTCGCGGCCTTCCTTCTCGGCGAGGTAATGGTCGCGCAGGCCGGAGCCGTGCAGCACATGATCCACCAGCTCCGGTAGCGGCAGGGGCGCGGTCTCGGCCCGCAGCGTCTCCACCAGCCGGACGAACTGCGCCAGCACGGTGCCCGGCTTGCCACTCAGATGAGGCACGGTGGCGTAGAGGCTGGCGTTGAAGGTGCGCGCCGCGTCCTGCAACGACTCCAGCGAGCGGGCGCCGATGCCGCGCGCAGGGAAATTCACTACCCGGGCGAAGGCGGTATCGTCATCCGCGTTGGCGATCAACCGCAGGTAGGCCAGCGCGTGCTTGATCTCCTGCCGTTCGAAGAAGCGCAGCCCGCCATAGACGCGATAGGGAATGCCGGCGCTGAAGAGCTGGTGCTCCAGCACGCGCGATTGGGCGTTGGAACGGTAGAGCAGCGCGATCTCGCCGCGCGAGGCTCCATCGCGCACCAGCGACTGGATTTCCTCGACGATCCAGCGTGCTTCGTCGCCATCCGAGAAAGCCTCGAACACCCGGATGGGCTCGCCGGCGCCCTGGTCGGTCCACAGGTTCTTGCCGAGGCGGTTGGCGTTGTAGCGGATGATGGCGTTGGCCGCGTCCAGGATGTTGCCGCCGGAGCGGTAGTTCTGCTCCAGCCGGATCACGTTGGCGACGCGGAACTCGCGCTCGAAGTCGAGCATGTTGCCGACCTCGGCGCCGCGGAAGCGGTAAATGGATTGGTCGTCGTCGCCAACGCAGAACAGCGCCGCCCCGCCCTCACGGCCGTCGTCTGCCAGCAGCTTCAGCCAGCGGTACTGCAGGCGGTTGGTGTCCTGGAACTCGTCCACCAGAATGTGGCGGAAGCGCCGCTGGTAATGGCGCCGCAGCGGTTCGTTGCGCTCCAGCAGCTCGTAGGAGCGCAGCAGCAGCTCGGCGAAATCGACCACGCCTTCGCGCTGGCACTGGGCTTCGTACTCGGTGTAGAGCATGACGCGCTGGCGGGTGTGGTCATCCCAGGCCTCGACCGCTGCCGGCCGGTTGCCCGCGTCCTTCTGGCCGTTGATGAAGTGCTGCAAATCACGCGGCGGATACTTCTCATCATCGATGTTCAGCGTCTTCAGCAGGCGCTTGATCGCCGCCAGCTGATCACCGGAGTCCAGGATCTGGAACAGCTGGGGCAGGCCGGCATCGCGGTAGTGCGCCCGCAGCAGGCGGTTGCACAGGCCATGGAAGGTCCCTATCCACATGCCACGCGGACTCACCGGGAGCATGGCCGACAGCCGCGCCAGCATCTCCTTCGCCGCCTTATTGGTGAAGGTCACCGCCAACAGCCCGGAGGGATCGACCTGGCCGGTCTGTATCAGCCAGGCGATGCGCGTGGTCAGCACTCGCGTCTTGCCCGAGCCGGCCCCCGCCAGGATCAGCGCATGCTGGGGCGGCAACGTGACCGCCTGCATCTGTTCGTTGTTGAGATTCGCTAGCAGATTCGACATGGGAGCTTCCTTTCCAGGGGCCGCATTCTACCCGCCATGCGCGCCTCGCCCGCCGCCGGAAACCATCGCCACAACTGTTGCGCCATTGCAACAAGAAACTTGAAATCGCTTCAGCTCTGAAATATCTTGGATTTGTGCATAGCAGCAAAAGCATGAACTTGATCACGCCCCAACAGTCGAAGAATCCGTAGAATCGAGCAAAAATAAGCTCCGGCAACGGATTTTGCAGTACAACAAGAACACGCATGACGGCCGCTTCAAAAGAGCGCCGCCCTGCAATGGGCTCTACCGGAGCCCCCAGGAGAAACACCAGATGCAAACGCCCAAGCTCCTTCCTTGGTACGCCAGCAAGGCTGGCGTCTCGACCGAGCGCGCCGCCATCCTGTGGCGCCGCGCCGTCCGCCAGGCCACCGCCGATACCGGCTGGGTCGGCAACTCCGAATACTGGGGCGCAGCCATGGACAGCTTCCTTCGCCAGTTGGAGGAAGAGAAGAACAGCCGCTGCACCCCGCGCGTAACGCCCCTGCTGCGCAGCCAGAATCTGATGTGGCGCCTGCCCCTCCTCGCCATGGAAGACGTGGTGAGCGCCGTTTCGGCCGAGTGGCAGAAGAGCTTTCCGCGCGCCACCGGGCGCAGCCGCGAAGCGGCCTGAACGCCGCACGCCTCTCTCCCGCAGATTTCCTTCCCGCTCGCGGGAAAACCGTCTCCCTCCCTCTCCTTAATGGAGTTCGGCATCCAGTTCCCACTGGATGCCGTTTTTTTTGCCTTGCCCACGGAGCCGCTTTCCCAACCGCCACGCGCCCTCCGGCGGCTTCGGGATATACTTCCGCGTTTTCAACGCCTTGAATTCGCGCCCCTCGCCCATGCAGGACAAATACCAGCCCGCAGCCGTGGAAACGGCCGCCCAGCAGCACTGGGAATCCACCTCGGCCTTCCGCGTCGTGGAGGACACCGCCCGCCCGAAGTACTACTGCCTGTCGATGTTCCCCTACCCCTCGGGCAAGCTGCACATGGGCCACGTGCGCAACTACACCATCGGCGACGTGCTGGCGCGCTACCACCGCATGCGCGGCTACAACGTGCTGCAGCCCATGGGCTGGGACGCCTTCGGCATGCCGGCTGAGAACGCCGCGATCCAGAACAATGTACCGCCGGCGAAATGGACTTACGCCAACATCGAGTACATGAAGGCGCAACTGAAGCGCCTGGGCTTCGCCATCGACTGGTCGCGCGAGCTGGCCACCTGCACGCCTGAGTACTACCGCTGGGAACAATGGCTCTTCACCCGCCTGTATGAGAAGGGCCTGATCTACAAGAAGCTGGGCACGGTGAACTGGGACCCTGTGGATGAAACCGTGCTCGCCAACGAGCAGGTGATCGACGGCCGCGGCTGGCGCTCCGGCGCGCTGGTGGAGAAGCGCGAGATCCCCATGTACTACATGAAGATCACCGCTTACGCCGACGAGTTGCTGGAAGCACTGGACGACCTCTCCGGCTGGCCGGAGCAGGTCAAGCTGATGCAAAAGAACTGGATCGGCCGCTCGGAAGGACTGGAAGTCCACTTTCCCTACGACCTCTCCACCATCGGCAAGTCCGGCGTGCTCAAGGTCTTCACCACCCGCGGCGATACGCTGATGGGTGCGACCTACGTGGCGGTGGCCGCCGAGCACCCGCTCGCCACCCAGGCCGCCGCCGGCAACCCGGAACTGGCCGCCTTCATCGAGGAATGCAAGCAGGGCGGCGTGGCCGAGGCCGATCTCGCCACCATGGAGAAGAAGGGCATGCCCACCGGCCTGCGGGTGGTGCATCCGATCACCGGCGAATATCTGCCGGTATGGGTCGCCAACTACGTGCTGATGGGCTATGGCGAAGGCGCGGTAATGGCGGTGCCGGCGCACGACGAACGCGATTTCGCCTTCGCCAACAAATACCGCCTGCCGATCAAGATGGTGGTGCGCTCCACCCACGACGCCTACGAGAACGTGGCCGCGCCATGGCAGGACGCCTACGCCGAGCACGGCAAGCTGGTGAACTCCGGCAAGTACGATGGCCTGCACTTCCAGGATGCGGTAGACGCCATCGCCGCCGACCTCGGCGCCAAGGGCCTGGGAGCCAAGCGCGTCCAGTACCGCCTGCGCGACTGGGGCATTTCCCGCCAGCGCTACTGGGGCTGTCCGATTCCAATGGTCCATTGCAGCGATTGCGGTGACGTGCCGGTGCCGGACGAGCAGTTGCCGGTGGTGCTGCCGGAGGATGTGGAGGTCACCGGCCGCGGCTCGCCGCTGGCCAAGATGCCCTCCTTCTACGAATGCAGCTGCCCCAAGTGTGGCAAGCCGGCACGGCGCGAAACCGACACCATGGACACCTTCGTCGAGTCGTCCTGGTACTTCCTGCGCTACGCCTGCGCCGACAACGCCGGGGCCATGGTGGATGAGCGGGTGAACTACTGGGCGCCCGCCGACCAGTACATCGGCGGCATCGAGCACGCCATCCTGCATCTGCTCTACTCCCGCTTCTTCACCCGCGCGATGCGCGACTGCGGGCTGGTGCAGGTTTCCGAGCCCTTCACCAACCTGCTCACCCAGGGCATGGTGGTGGCCGAAACCTACTACCGCGAAGCCGAAGGCGGCAAGAAGCAGTGGCTGAACCCGGCGGACGTCCAGGTCGAGCGCGACGAGCGTGGCCGCATCGCCGCCGCCCGGCTGGCCAGCGACGGCAGGCCGGTGGTCATCGGCGGCACCGAGAAGATGTCCAAGTCGAAGAACAACGGCGTAGACCCGCAGGCCCTGGTCGACCAGTACGGCGCCGATACCGCCCGCCTGTTCATCATCTTCGCCGCGCCGCCTGACCAGCAACTGGAGTGGTCCGATTCCGGCGTCGAAGGCGCCTCCCGCTTCCTGCGCCGCGTCTGGAACCTCGGCCACGCCTTCGCCAGCGAGATCCGCCCGGCGCTGCCGGCGGTACGCAAGCTGGTGGCCGGCGAGTTGCCGGCCGCGCTGGCCGACGTGCGCCGCGAAATCCACACCCACCTGAAGCAGGCAAATTACGACTTCGGCAAGCATCAGTTCAACACCGTGGTATCCGCCGCGATGAAGATCCTGAACGCGCTGGAAAAGGCGCCGCGCGACGATGCGGCCGCCCACGCCGAAGTGGTCGAAGAGGGTTTCTCCATCCTCGTGCGCCTGCTGTCGCCCATCACCCCGCACATTGCCCATGCGCTGTGGCAGGACTGCGGCTTCGCCGGCGACCTGCTCGCCACCACCTGGCCGGAGCCGCTGGCGGCGGCGCTGAAGCAGGACGAACTGGAACTGGTGCTGCAGGTGAACGGCAAGCTGCGCGGCAGCTTGAAGGTGGCGGCCGACGCCAGCAAAAGCACCATCGAGGCCCAGGCGCTCGCCTCCGAAGCCGCGCAGAAGTTCATGGAAGGGAAGCCGCCGAAGAAGGTGGTGGTCGTCCCCGGCCGTCTCGTCAACATCGTGGTCTGAGGACACCCCTGATGCCTTCCTCCCTCACCCGGCGCCGCCTCCTCACCGGCGCCACCACCGGTCTGGCCGCCGCGCTGCTGGCCAGTTGCGGCTTCCGCCTGCGCGGGCCGCAGCCGCTGGACTTCGCCACCATCCATGTCGGCGCGAGCCAGTATTCCGACCTCGGCATCTCGCTGCGCCGGCACATCGCCACCAGCGGCAGCACCACCGTGGTGGATGATCCGGCCACCGCCGACGTCAAGCTGCAGATCCTCGCCAACGAACGCGAACGCGAGATCCTCAGCCTGACCGGCGCCGGCAAGGTGCGCGAATACCAGCTCATCCAGCGCATCCGCTTCCGGCTGGCGGACAAGAACGGCAGCGATCTCATCCCCCCCACCACCATCCTGGCCCGTCGCGAATACACCTTCGACGACTCCCAGGTGCTGGGCAAGGAACAGGAAGAGAACCTGCTCTACAACGACATGCAGAGCGATCTGGTGATGCAGATCATGCGCCGCCTCGCGGCAGTCCATCGCAACCCGTGATCCTGCGTCCCGACCAGCTCCAGGCCCAGCTCGGCAAGGCGCTGGCGCCGTTGTGGACGGTGCACGGCAACGAGCCCTTGCTAGTCCTGGAGGCCGCCGACGCCATCCGCGCGGCGGCGAAGAAACAAGGCTACGAAGAGCGCGAAACCCTGGTCGTCGGCCAAGGCTTCCGCTGGGACAGCCTGACGCTGGCCGCCGGCAACATGTCGCTGTTCGGCGGCTCCAAGCTCATCGACCTGCGCATTCCCACCGGCAAGCCCGGCCGCGACGGCGGCGAAGCCCTGCAGCGCCACGCCGCCAATCTGCCGGCCGGCACCATCACCCTGCTCACGCTGCCGGAAATCGACTGGCAGGCGCGCAAGACCAGCTGGTTCAAGGCCCTGTCAGACCAGGGCAATGTGCTGGAGCTGAACGCCCCGGAGCGCGAGCGCCTGCCCGACTGGATCGCCCACAGGCTGGCCGCGCAGAAACAGACCGCAGCGCCGGAAGCACTCGCCTTCATCGCCGACCACGTGGAAGGCAACCTCCTTGCGGCCCACCAGGAAATCCGCAAACTTGGCCTGCTGCATCCGGAAGGCGCGCTAACGCTGGAGCAGGTGCAAGACGCCGTACTGAACGTTGCCCGCTACGACATCGACAAACTCCGCCATGCCATCCTGGAAGGCGACCCGGCACGCTGCGCCCGTCTGCTCGATGGCCTGCGCGGCGAAGGCGCCGCGCCGCCCTTGGTGCTGTGGGCGCTGGCGAACGAAACCCGCACGCTGGCAGCACTGCGCAGTGGCCAAGATGAAGGCCAGTCGCTGCAGGCGCTGATGAAGGCGGAACGGGTGTTCGACGAACGCCGCCGCCAGGCGCTGGGCAAAGCGGTGGGCCGGCTTTCCATCGGCACGCTGCGCGCCGCGCTGATGCACGCCGCCCGCATAGACCGCATGATCAAGGGCCTGGTGCCCGGCGACATCTGGGACGAATTCCTGCTCCTGTCGCTGCGCCTGAGCCGCTCCCGCTAAGCCCACTGCGCCTGCCCGCGCTCGCCGGCCAGCCCGGTTCGGTGCTTTAATTGACGTTTGCGTCTCAGCACCGAAGAAGCCGATGGACACCCAAGCCTATATGGAAGCCCTGGGCCGCCAAGCCCGCGCCGCTTCCCGCCAACTCGCCGCCGCCTCCACCGACGCCAAGAACCGCGCCCTGCGGGCCATGGCCGCCGCCGTCCGCGCCCAGCGCGAATCCCTGCTCGCTGCCAACGCGCGCGACCTGGAAGCCGCCCGCGCCGCCGGCCTGGACGCCGCGCTGATCGACCGCCTGGCGCTCACCGACAAGGTCATCGCCACCATGGCCGAAGGCCTGGAGCAGGTTGCCGCGCTGCCGGACCCGGTCGGCGAGATCACCGACATGAAGCGCCGCCCCAGCGGCATCCAGGTCGGCAAGATGCGGGTGCCGCTGGGCGTGATCGGCATCATCTATGAATCTCGCCCCAACGTGACGGCGGACGCCGCCGCGCTCTGCCTCAAGTCCGGCAACGCCGCCATCCTGCGCGGCGGCAAGGAAGCGCTGCACAGCAACCAGGCCATCGCCGCCTGCGTGCGCGCCGGCCTGGCCGAAGCCGGCTTGCCGGAGAGCGCGGTCCAAGTGGTGGAAACCGCGGACCGCGCCGCCGTCGGCGCCATGATCACCATGCCGGAGTATGTGGACGTGATCGTCCCCCGCGGCGGCAAGGGCCTGATCGAGCGCATCTCCCGCGACGCCCGCGTGCCGGTGATCAAGCACCTGGACGGCAACTGCCATGTGTACGTGGACGACGATGCCGATCCCGCCAAGGTCGTCCCCATCGTCGAGAACGCCAAGACGCAGCGCTACGCCCCCTGCAACACCACGGAAAGCCTCGTTATCGCCCGGGGCGCTGCGCAGCGCTTCCTGCCGGAAATCGGCCGCATGCTGGCCGGCAAGGGCGTGGAAATGCGTGGCTGCCCGGAGAGCCTGGCGATCCTGCGCGAAGCCGGCATCGACCAACACTACCTGCGGGAGGCCACCGAGCAGGACTGGCGAGAGGAATACCTGGCGCCCATCATCGCGGTGAAGATCGTCGATGGACTGGACGCCGCCATCGAGCACATCAACACCTACAGCTCGCAGCACACCGAAGCCATCATCACCGAGAACTACAGCAGCGCGATGCGCTTCCTGCGCGAGGTGGACTCTGCCTCGGTGATGGTGAATGCCTCCACCCGCTTCGCCGACGGTTTCGAGTACGGACTGGGAGCGGAAATCGGCATTTCCACCGACAAGATCCACGCCCGCGGCCCGGTCGGCCTTGAGGGGCTGACCAGCCAGAAGTGGATCGTGTTCGGCAACGGTGAAGTACGCCGCTGAGGCAGGACGGGTGAAAACCGAAAGGCGACCGGACGCGACCTATCTCAGCCGAGCGAGCGCCTCAACGAGAATGCCCACTTCGGTGGGCATTTGCCTTTCGTCGCATCCCCCTGCTCGGCACGCCCGACGCAAGCATGGCGGCCAGCGCGCCGCTGCCTCGCGCAGAACACGGCTAAACGCGCATCTCCAGCATTTTCACCCACTGTTCGTCAGCCTCCATGACTTACGCTGACGTCAACGTTATCCGAATAATTACGTAGCCTTCTGTATGCGTTGAGTAACCGGCCCGTGGCATAATCCACCCCAAGGGCTGTTTCCTGGCCCGCAGTTTTGCTCTGGGGTAGAGCAATCGGGTCGGCGGAATCCTCGGATTCCGCCGCACCCACCTCTCAGCAGACCGCGCCGGCAACACGAGCGAGCATGGTCATGCCCCCTTCCTCCCCCAACCTCTCCAGCTTTAGCGCCATCCTCCAGTTGCCTTTCGGCGGCTTCGGCCTGCGCTTTGCGGGCGACCAGCTCATTGAATTGCGCTTTCTGCCACCCGAGGCAGCGCCTCTGCCGCCGGACACGCCGCACGCCCGGCAGGTAACGGCGCAGATACTGGCTTGGCTGGCCGCCCCCCACACTGGGGCCGCCCCGCCGCTGGCCGAACGCGGTACGCCGTTCCAACGGGCCGTGTGGAACGCCATCAGGGCCATCCCTTGCGGCCAAACCCGCACCTATGGCGAACTCGCCCGGCTGATTGGCGGCAGTCCGCGCGCGGTCGGCCAGGCCTGCGGGGCAAATCCTTTTCCCTTGTTCACGCCCTGCCATCGAGTGGTATCGCGACAAGGGCTGGGCGGATTCGCCAACGCCTCCGACGGTTACCTGCTCTCCGCCAAACGCTGGCTATTGCATAACGAGGGCGCGATTTGAACGCCACCGAAAGCGGGCTGGATACGGCCACCCGGAGCGAACTGGATCGCTTCACCGACACGCTCTGGCTCGAGCACGGCCTGGCCCGCAATACCTTGGCGGGCTATCGCAGCGATCTCGCATTATTCGCTGCCTGGCTCGAGAAACGCGGCGGCGAATTGAAGCGGGCAAACGGTCATGAGCTCGCCGCCTATCTCGCCGAATTCAGCCTCCGCGCAAAACCCGCCAGCCAACGCAGGCTGTTATCCGCCTGGCGGCGCTATTACCGTATGCAACTTACCCAGGGGGAGATAAGCGAGGATCCCACTCTCATTCTGGATTCCCCGCTGCCCACGCAGCGCTTTCCACGCACGCTATCGGAGAAGCAAGTGGAGGCACTCCTGTCCGCCCCGGATACCGACTCACCGCTTGGCCTCCGCGACCGCTGCATGCTGGAGGTGCTGTACGCGACAGGCCTGCGGGTTTCCGAGCTGATTGGCCTCAAGACATTCGCCATCTCTCTCAATGAAGGCCTGGTTCGTGTCATCGGCAAAGGCAGCAAGGAGCGCCTGGTGCCACTGGGCGATATCGCCGCGGAATGGATACAGCGATATGTGCGTGAGGCGCGAAGCGAATTACTGGGAGCCCAGCGCGCGGATGAAATATTCTTGACCCGCCGTGGGCAAGCGATGACCCGGCAGATGTTCTGGCGTATCGTCAAACAGCACGCTCTTCAAGCCGGCATTCCGACCGACAGGATATCGCCCCACACATTGCGCCACGCTTTTGCAACTCATCTCCTGAACCACGGTGCGGATCTACGCGTTGTGCAAATGCTGCTCGGCCACGCTGACATCTCGACCACTCAGGTCTATACCCATGTTGCCCGCGAACGCCTGAAGCAATTGCATACCGCGCACCATCCACGCGCGTAAAAAGCCCCAACCTGAACCCTCCCCATCCCGATTACATTCCTGCAATCATGAGCAAGCCCGGCAAGAACGCCCCTGAAACGCCCGCCACCCGTTTCCTGAAGGATCACGGAATCTCGCATTCCGACCATCTCTATGAATACGAGGAACATGGCGGCACGGCGGTTTCGTCCCGCTCATTGAATGTGCCCGAACATGCGGTGGTGAAAACCCTGATCATGGAAGACGAGAATGGTGGCCCACTCATCGTGCTGATGCACGGAGACCGTAAAGTCTCGACCAAGGAACTGGCGCGCCAGGCGGGATGCAAGCGCATCGAACCCTGCAAGCCGGAAACCGCAAACCGGCATTCCGGATATCTCGTCGGCGGCACATCCCCCTTCGGAACAAAGAAAAAAATGCCTGTTTTCATGGAGAGGACGATACTTGACCTCCCATTGATCTATATCAATGGAGGCAGGCGTGGCTATCTCGTCGGCCTCCATCCACAAGACATTCTCCGCACCCTGCAACCCACTCTGGTTACGGTGGCGCAATGAAAAGCCACTGAATTCCGTCAATTTCCGGATACACGCATAGCGGGTATTTCATTTTTCCGGATATTGATGGCAGAATCGGGAGCACGTTATACAAGGTCATTTCCCGCGCCGAATTAAGTCCAGAAATCCGGGAAGACCAAACAAGTGGAGAAATCATGGATCTTGGCAAAATGTCGCTGACCGAACTGCGCCGCCTGCAGTCTAAGGTGGAGTCCGAAATCCGTCGCCGGAGCGATTCCACCCGCCGCGATTTGCTGAAGCGGATGCAAAAAATGGCCGCGGAAGAAGGCTTGTCTCTGGACGATCTTCTCGGCAACAGCCAGGACACAGACAAGGCTGCACCCGCGGCAAAACGTGGTCGGCGTGCGGGCCCGAAGAAGGCCAGCCCGTCCGTGATCAAGTATCGCCATCCCGAGAATCCGGATGTCGGCTGGAGCGGCCGCGGTCGCAAACCGCAATGGGCCCTGGACTGGCTGGCACAGGGAAAATCGCTGGACGAACTGGCCGCCTGATTCCCACCTCGTCGAAATGAAAAACCGCCTGCTTGGCGGTTTTTCATTTTCCAGGACTAGGGTTTTCCCTCAGCTCCAACAATCAGCCCTGAATCCGGCAAAGGAATTCCTTCACGGCCACGCTGAATAAAAACCCCAACGCGGCGAACGCCTTTCATTACCCCGATCTTCGCGATCCGGATTTTCACCCAAGGCGCCCCGAACTCCTCGAACAGCAGGCCGACCACGAACTCTCCGAGCGTTTCGATCAGGTTGAAATGCCTGGCCGACAACTCCGCCCTAATACGCTCGATAACATCCGCATAATTGATCGTATCGGCGATGTCGTCGCGCTGCGCCGCACTGTCCGGCACACCGAAGGTCAGGTTTAGCTCCACCGTCTGGGGGGCAGCCTTTTCCCGCGAATATATTCCCACCCAAGCCTGCACCCTGAGTTCTTCGATGAAGATGAAATCCATGCTCGTTCCCGATTAGAATCGCCGCGATTTTAGCTTGGGCGTTGCTGTAGCGCCTCCAAACACCTTGATCTCGCCGGCGCCGCCAACGCGCAATCTGGAGAAACAATGCCCCTGGATCATGTCCTGCTGCTGATCGGAGCCTATCTGCTGGGCTCGATTCCTTTCGCCATCGTCAGCAGCCGCTTGCTCGGCCTGGAAGACCCGCGTCGCTATGGTTCCGGCAATCCGGGCGCAACCAACGTATTGCGCAGCGGCAACAAGAAGGCTGCCGCGCTGACCCTGCTGGGAGACTGCCTGAAGGGCTTGTTGGCAGTCTGGCTTGCCGGCATGCTCGGCTTCGACCCCACCTGGTGCGCCCTCGCCGGCCTTGCCGCCTTCCTTGGCCATGTGTTCACCATTTTCCTGCGCTTCAACGGCGGCAAAGGGGTTGCTACCGCCCTGGGCGTACTCGCTGCGCTGGACTACCGCATTGCGCTCTCCTGCCTGGCAATCTGGATCGCCACCGCCTACTTCAGCCGCTACTCCTCTGCTGCCGCGGTGGCGGCGGCAGTCGCCGCTCCGGCAGCGTCATTGCTGGTATTCGGCCCCCAGGCCACGAGCCTGGCCGTGCTGGTTATGAGCGCCGTCCTGCTATGGCGCCACAGCGCGAACATCAAGCGCCTGATGGCCGGCACCGAGAGCCGGATAGGCGCCAAGAAGGGGTAAAGAGCTCGCGGGCCCGCACGGGCTCAGGCCCCCAGCGGCGGCTTCAACTCCATCAGCGGCCAGCGCGGCCTCACCCGCAGCGCCGGCATCTGCGGCGGCCGCTCTCCCGCCGCGAAACGCAGCCCGCCGGCGAAAGCGATCATCGCTCCGTTATCGGTACACAACTCGGGCTCCGGATAATGCACCCGCCACCCGCGCTTCGCCGTGGCCGCGTTCAGTTGCTGGCGCAGCGCCCGGTTCGCCCCGACGCCCCCAGCGACAACCAGGGTTCTCAGCCCCTCAGCTTTCATCGCTGAAAGCGCCTTAGCACACAAGACCTCCACCACGGCCAACTGGAAATCCGCAGCCAGATCCGCCGCATCCCCGGGTTGCCACGCCTCTGACGACACCACGTTCAGCACCGCCGTTTTCAGGCCGCTGAAGCTGAAGTCCAGATCAGGCGAATGCAGCATGGGCCGCGGCAAACGGAATCGGCCTGCCTGCCCCTGTTCCGCAAGGCGGGCAAGTTGCGGGCCCCCGGGGTAACCCAGGCCAAGCAGCTTGGCCGTCTTGTCGAAAGCCTCGCCGGCGGCATCATCCAGGGACTCTCCCAGGAGCGTGTAGTCCCCCACGCCAGCCACACGCATCAACTGGGTATGTCCGCCGGAAACCAGCAGAGCGATGAAAGGGAAGGCGGGAGGATCCGCGGACAGGAGCGGCGAGAGCAAGTGCCCCTCCAGATGGTGCACCGGCAGGACGGGAATGCCCGCAGCCAGCCCGAGTGACTCGGCCACGCTCGCCCCCACCAGCAGGGCCCCCGCCAAGCCCGGCCCTGCCGTATAGGCAACGCCATCGATATCGCCCACCTCGAGTGCAGCCTCGGCCAGCGTCTGCCGGATCAGCAAGGGCAACCGCCGGATGTGGTCGCGCGAAGCCAGCTCGGGCACAACGCCACCGTACTCGGCGTGCAGTTCAATCTGCGAATGCAGCCGGTGGCAGAGAAGCCCGGCCTCGGTGTCATACACCGCAACGCCGGTTTCATCGCAAGACGTTTCGATGCCCAGCACCTTCATAAGAACCATCCAGTTGATTCGGGCGCACATTCTAACCACCCGCCGCCGACTTCGGGACCAACGGCGCTTGCCACGACGGGGCCGAGCGGTTATATTCGCGACCTTTCTGTCCACCAGACATCCGAGGAAGTAGCAATGCCGGGTATTCGCGTCAAGGAAAATGAGCCGTTTGAAGTTGCGATCCGCCGCTTCAAGCGCACCATCGAGAAGACCGGTGTGCTGACTGAGCTTCGCTCTCGCGAGTTCTACGAGAAGCCCACCGCCGAGCGCAAGCGCAAGCTGGCTGCCGCCGTGAAGCGCAATCACAAGCGCCTCCGCAGCCAGATGCTGCCGCCGAAGCTTTACTGATTTTCTTCCGGCCAGTCCGGTTGCTCGCGCGCCGGGCGGAAACCCCTTAGAGGGTTCCGCCCGGCGCCGCGTTTTTCTGCGCGATGATTCCTCAGTCCTTCGTCCAGGACCTCCTCGCCCGAGTCGACATCGTCGACGTCATCGAACGCCACCTCCCCTTGAAAAAAGGCGGTGCGAACTACTTCGCCTGCTGCCCGTTCCATGGGGAAAAGTCCGCCTCCTTCTCGGTCAGCCCGAGCAAGCAGTTCTATCACTGCTTCGGCTGCGGGGCCCATGGCAGCGCGATCGGCTTCCTGATGGAGTACAGCGGCCTCGGCTTCGTCGAAGCCGTAAAGGAGCTCGCCGGCCAGGTCGGCCTTCAGGTCCCGGACGACGGCAAGCACGCGCAGCACCAGGACGATGGCCACGACCAGCTTCTCGAAGCCACCGCCGCCGCCGCCCGCTTCTATCGTGAGCAGCTGAAGCACGCCCCGGTCGCGATCGACTATCTGAAACGCCGCGGCCTCAGCGGCGAAATCGCCGCCCGTTTCGGCATCGGCTTCGCGCCCGATGACTGGCAGGCGCTGCAGCAGATCTTCAAGGATTACCAAGACAAGGCGCTTTCCGATGCCGGGCTGGTCATCGACAACGACGCCGGCCGGCGCTACGACCGCTTCCGCAACCGCATCATCTTCCCGATCCACGACAGACGCGGCCGAGTCATCGCGTTCGGCGGACGAGTGCTGGACAGCGGCGAGCCCAAGTACCTGAACTCTCCCGAAACCCCACTGTTCGAGAAGGGGCGCGAGTTGTATGGCCTCTTCCTCGCGCAGAAGCCAATTCGGGACAACGGCTTTGCGCTGGTCGTCGAAGGCTATATGGACGTCGTCGCGCTGGCGCAGTACGGCGTCGAGAATGCGGTCGCCACCTTGGGCACAGCGACTACCCCCCATCACATCAACACCTTGCTGCGGCAGACGGATCGCATCGTCTTCTGTTTCGACGGCGACACTGCCGGCCGCCGCGCCGCCTGGCGCGCGCTTGAGAATTCGCTGGAGGCGTTGCGCGACGACGCCGCCCTAGCCTTCCTCTTCCTGCCGGCGGAGCACGACCCGGACTCCTTCGTCCGCGCCGAGGGCGCCGACGCCTTCCGCAGCGCCGCAAAAGCCGCGCTTCCACTGACCGGCTTCCTCATGCAGGAACTCATCCAGCGCTGCCCACTGGACACCCCGGAAGGGCGCGCCCGGCTGGTACATGAAGCACGTCCGCTGATCACCCGCGTCGCCGCACCACTGCTGCGCCTGCAACTGGTGAAAAGCCTCGCCGACGCCAGCGAGCTGAGCCAGCAAGAGGTCGAGCACGCCTTCGGCTTTCAGCCCCAGGGCCAGCAACGCCAGCAGGAAGAGAGAAAACCGGGCCGTCGAGATGGCTTCTTTCCATCCTCAGCCCAACGCACTACGAAACACCAAGGCCGGCGCAAACCACCCTCAACCTCGGGCACCCTGCTGCGCCTCGTGCTTCAGCATCCCACCTGGGCTGCACGCCTGCCAGTGGACCTCCTGCCCAACGACAGTGACGAAGGCCGCGCCCTGATCGCCATCGTGGACCTGGTCAGCCTCGGGGAACCGATTCCGGCGGGCGGACTCGGAGCACTCATCGAGCGCTTCCGCGAAACCCCGCACAGCGAAACCTTCGCCCGCGTAGCCAGCGAGCAGGTCGAAACCGAGTTCGACGAAGCCATCGTCGAGACCTTGTTCGAGGACACTCTGCGCAAACTGCACGCCGACACCGTCACGCGGGACATCGCGCAACTGGAAAACCGCATCCGCGAAGGCGGCCTCTCATCCGACGAGAGCCGCCAACTCGCCCACCGCCTCGCGGAACTGCTCATGGAAAAGCGGAACCTCGTCACGGCGGGAAAAGTCTCAGATTTATAGTATAATTTCCTGTTTCCCATTCTCTTCTGGCCTGACTGAGGAGTGCCATGGCACGCGAAAAAGCCAAGGATTCGCGCAAGGACAGCCCCAAGGGGCGTGCCTCCAAGGCGAAGGACAAGGCTGCACTGGTTGTCGACAGCCCGGAAGTCGCCCCCCTCGACGCCGAAGTTCGCCGTACCCGTCTGAAGACCCTGATCACGCTCGGCAAAGAGCGCGGCTACCTCACGTACGCCGAGATCAGCGACCACCTTCCGGATGACGTCGCCGACGCCGAGCAGATCGAAGGCATCATTGCTACCTTCAACAACATGGGCATCCAGGTTTTCGACGAGGCTCCGGCCGCCGAAGACCTGTTGATGTCGGACAACGTCGCCAATCCGGTCGACGAAGACGTAGCTGAGGAAGAAGCCGAGCAGGCGCTGTCCTCCGTAGACTCCGAGTTCGGCCGTACGACCGACCCGGTGCGCATGTACATGCGCGAGATGGGCACCGTCGAACTGCTCACCCGCGAGGGCGAGATCGAGATCGCCAAACGGATCGAAGACGGCCTGAAGCACATGGTGCAGGCCATCTCCGCTTGTCCGACCACCATCGCCGAGATGCTGGACACAGCTGACAAGGTCAGCCGTGAGGAGATGCGGATCGACGAACTGGTCGACGGCCTAATCGATCCGAACGCCGCTACGGAAGAGGCGGCCCTCGCCGAGTCCGAGGATGACTCCGCAAGCGCCTCCGCCGATGACGCGGAAGACGACAGCGACGAGGACGACGGCGACGGCGACGGCAGCGACAGCGCCAACGCGGCGTCCCTGCTGCAACTGAAGACCGACGCGCTGGCGCGCTTCGAGACCATCCGCGGCCACTACGAGAAGATGATGGCCAGCCTGGCCAAGAAGGGCTCGCAGGACAAAGCCTACCTCGACAGCCAGCAGCAGATCTCGGACGAACTGCTCAACATCCGCTTCACCGCCAAGTCCATCGAGCGCCTGTGCGACTCGGTACGTCACATGGTGGAGCAGGTGCGCGCCCATGAACGTCAGATCCTGCAGCTCTGCGTGGATCGGGCCGGCATGCCGCGCCAGCATTTCATCAAGAGCTTCCCCGGCCACGAAGCTGATCTCGATTGGCTGAAGCAGGAGATCGCCGGCGGCAAGGGCTATGTCGAAGGACTGATGCGGGTGCATCCGGCCGTGCTGGAAGAGCAGCAGAAGCTGATCGACCTGCAGGAGCGCATCGGCATCTCCCTGAAGGAGCTGAAGGACATCAACCGCCAGATGTCCACCGGCGAAGCCAAGATGCGCCGCGCCAAACGCGAGATGACCGAGGCCAACCTGCGCTTGGTGATCTCCATCGCCAAGAAGTATACCAACCGCGGCCTGCAATTCCTCGACCTCATCCAGGAAGGCAACATCGGCCTGATGAAGGCGGTGGACAAGTTCGAATACCGCCGCGGCTACAAATTCTCCACCTATGCCACCTGGTGGATCCGGCAGGCCATCACCCGTTCGATCGCCGACCAGGCGCGCACCATCCGTATCCCGGTGCACATGATCGAAACGATCAACAAGATGAACCGCATCAGCCGCCAGATCCTGCAGGAAACCGGCCAGGAGCCGGATCCCGCGACGCTGGCGGAGAAGATGGAGATGCCCGAGGAGAAGATCCGCAAGATCATGAAGATCTCCAAGGAGCCCATCTCCATGGAGACGCCGATCGGGGACGACGACGACTCCCATCTGGGCGATTTCATCGAGGACACCGCCACTCTCGCTCCGGCGGAGGCTGCGATGTACTCCGGTCTGCGCGACGCCACCGCGGAAGTGCTGGACTCCCTCACACCGCGTGAAGCCAAGGTGCTGCGCATGCGCTTCGGCATCGAGATGAATACCGATCACACGCTGGAGGAAGTCGGCAAGCAGTTCGACGTCACCCGCGAGCGCATCCGTCAGATCGAAGCCAAGGCGCTGCGCAAGCTGCGCCACCCCAGCCGCTCCGAGAAGCTGCGCAGCTTCCTCGACAGCGACGCCTGAAGGCCCGCCGCCCAGAACACCGGGCGGCCAGATTTCCGGGCCTTTAGCTCAATCGGTTAGAGCAGAGGACTCATAATCCTTTGGTTGCGGGTTCGAGTCCCGCAGGGCCCACCAGCGTTCAAGAAAAACGCCGATCCTCTGGATCGGCGTTTCTTTTTTGGAGCTCAGTCCCGCAGCATAGTCTGCACCTGGAGCAAAGAGGCCCTCAGGCCGGCCGGCGCTCTATCAACTCCACCTTGTAGCCGTCCGGATCTTCGACGAAGGCAATCACCGTGGCGCCATGCTTCATCGGCCCCGCCTCCCGCACCACCTTACCACCCCGATTGCGGATCTCATCACAGGCCTTCCGGGCATCCGGCACCTCCAGCGCGATGTGGCCGTAGGCATTACCCAGGTCGTAGCGGTCGGTATCCCAGTTGTGGGTCAACTCGATTACCGCGCCCTCTGCTTCGTCCTGATAGCCAACGAAAGCCAGAGTGAACTTGCCCTCTGGATAGTCTTGCCGACGCAGCAGCCGCATGCCCAGCACCTCGGTGTAGAAGCTCAGCGAGCGGTCGAGATTGCCGACGCGCAGCATGGTGTGAAGCAGTCGCATGATTCAGTCCTCTTGTGGAGTGGGGTCGGGCTCGCCGCCGATAAGCGGCAAGGTTTCCGCCGCCTTCCTCAGCGCTTGCCGGGCTGCCCGCCAATCCGGGTAGAGCGCTTCGACAACCGCCCAGAAACGCGGTGAATGGTTCATCTCTTCAAGGTGGGCCACCTCGTGGGCCACCACGTAGTCGGACAGCGCCGGCGGCAGATGGATCAAACGCCAATGCAGACGGATGCCGCTGTGGCGGCTGCAACTCCCCCAGCGGGTATTCGCACTGGTCAGGCGCACCGCGGGCACCTTCTGGTCAAGGCGGAAACAGAACTCCTCCACCCGTCCACCAAACCAGGCCAGCGCCCTCGCTCGCAACGCCTTCACCAACGCCTTGTCCAGCGCAGCACTAGCGGGCAACCACAACTCTTCGCAGCCGTCGCCCCCTAACCGCCAGCGGGCTTGCCGTGGAGATGCCGGCCCGATGCGCAGGCGGATGTTTTCACCCAGCAGGGGAAATTCCTCCCCATCCTGCAGCAACATCGGCTCGGGAAGCGTGCGCTCGCGACGCGCATCCAGCTTGTCGAGCAACCAGCGGGTGTGACTGCGAACGAAGCGCTCGACCTCACTCTGCGCCAGCCCGTAAGGCACCGAGACCCTTGGCCCGCGGTGATCGATCTGCAGCGCCAGGGAACGCCGGGCGGAACGACGCAGGGTCAGCACCACCTCCCGGCCTTCCAGCATCAGGCGGCAGGGGGTTTCGCTCGGCTGGCGAGCGGCCGACTTCAGCTTCGGCGGACTAAGCCTTGTCTTCCCAAACATAGCCTTGCGCGGCCACGCCAGCCTTCAGCCTGATCATGGCAGCCTCGACATCCTGCGCCCGCCCCTTCATGCCAAGCTCGATCGAGCGGCGCTCGCCCTCGCCAGCGATGGTAGGGAGGCTGAAAAGCGTGGCGCCCGGAAACGCTGCCGTCAGCTCGCGCATCAGCGGGATGAGCTGCCCCTCATGGGCATCCCACACCGTGACCGCCGCCTCCACATAGTCTTCGACATGGTGCAGGTGGCCATAACGCGCGTCCAGCACCCACTCCACCATCTGCCAGGCCATGACCGGGAAGCCGGGAACGAAGTGATGCTGGCGGATGGAAAAACCCGGAATCCTGTTGTAGCCGTTGGGGATGATCTCGCTGCCGACGGGATAGACGCCCATCTGCAGCCGCTCCGGCGTCACCTCATCGCCGAAGCGTGCCCGGATCTCCACCTCCGCCTCGGGATGCAATGCCAGCTCCAGCCCCAAGGCCTCGGCCGCCGATTGGCGGGTGCGGTCGTCCGGCGTGGCACCGATGCCGCCGAAGCTGAAGACGACGTCGCCGGTAGCGAAAGTCTGCCGCAGGGTCTCGACCAGGCACGGACCATCATCGCCGGCGTAGCGTGCCCAGGACAGCTTCAGCCCGCGCGCCGCCAGCAGCTCGATCAGCTTGGCCAGATGCTTGTCGCTGCGCCGGCCGGACAGGATCTCGTCGCCAATGATCAAGGCACCAAAATTCATCACAAGCGCTCCGGGAGAGTGGAAACCTCAGGCTCGGGGTCCAGCAGGGTCACCCCATTGCGCTGACGCTCACGCCTCAAGGTCTCCAGCATGAAATGGACGAAGGCTAGGCCAGAGAACGCTGGCGCCACCAGATTCACCAGCGGAATGTAGGCCAGCAGGGCGCAGCACCCGCCCAGCACCAACATGGGCATGCGCTGGGCCGCGCGCAGGCGGCGCATTTCCTGGGCATCGGCATGCAGCATCAGCGCGTCGTAGCCAAAGGCGCGCTGGTTCAACCAGCCGGTAAGCAGCACCGAGGCCACCAGCCCCACGCCGGGAATCAACCAGAATGGCAGGGAGACCAGCAAGCCCGCCAGGAAAAGCACGGAGGCCGCAATCGCGTTCCAGGCGCTGCCGAGGTTGCTGCCGCCCCGCCGTAACTCGAGGTCGGTGTAGTCCCGCTGCGCTACCCGCTCCAACATCATCGGCAAGGCAATCGCCGCAACCAATATCGCCGCAGTGAGATAGATCAAGGGAACGAAAGCCAGCGCGATCGCGAGCTTCACCATGATCAGCGTGACCGCGGCAAACACCTCCGAACTATCCAGCCAGCCGCCGACCAGTGCCCAGCCCTCTATCCAGCCCATGGCCGCAGTGACCAGCGCGGTCCACGAGAAGATCGCCGCCACAAGCCACACTAGCGCCGCCACCACCCCCGGCCACACCAGGTGCCAGAAGATGTCGCGCCGCGCCAGACTGCGCAGCCCCCGACCGAAGGCGAGCAGGATGTCGCGCATCGCTTAGCGCGGCATTCCCGGCAGCATGCCCTTCATGCCCCGCATCAGCTTCTGCATGCCGCCCTTGGAGAACTGCTTCATGACCTTCTGCGTCTGCTCGAACTGGTTCAGCAGGCGATTAACCTCCTGCACCGTCACTCCCGCCCCGGCAGCGATGCGCCGCTTGCGGCTGGCCTTGAGCAGTTCGGGCTTGGCGCGCTCCAGGGGCGTCATCGAGTTGATGATGCCCTCGATGCGGCCTATCGCCTTCTCTTCCACGCCGCCCTGCAATTGGCCTGCGGCCTGGGCAAACTGTGCCGGCAGCTTGTCCAGCATGGAGGACAGGCCACCCATCTTGCGCATCTGGGCGATCTGCTCCTTGAAGTCGTTGAGGTCGAAGCCCTTGCCGGCCTTGAGCTTCTGCGCAAAGGCCTTGGCCTTCTCCTCATCGACCCCACGGCGCGCCTCTTCCACCAGGCCAAGAATGTCGCCCATGCCAAGGATGCGGCTGGCCATGCGATCCGGGTGAAAAGGCTCCAGGCCGCTGAGCTTCTCGCCGACGCCGGCAAACTTCAGCGGCTTGCCGGTCACATGCCGCACCGACAGCGCCGCGCCACCGCGGGAGTCGCCGTCCAGCTTGGTCAGCACCACGCCGGTCAGCGGAAGCGCCTCGTTGAAGGCGCGGGCGGTGTTCACCGCGTCCTGGCCGAGCATGGCGTCCACCACGAACAGGGTTTCCACCGGATCCACCGCGGCATGCAGCGCCTTGATTTCAGCCATCATGGCTTCGTCCACCGCCAGCCGGCCGGCGGTATCGACCAATAGCACATCCATGTGATGTTTGCGCGCGTAGTCGAGCGCCGAAAGCGCGATGTCCACCGGCTTCTGCACGGCAGTGGAAGGGAAGAAGTCGACGCCGGCCTGAGCCGCAACCGTCTTCAGCTGCTCGATGGCCGCCGGGCGATAGACGTCCGCCGACACCACCAACACCTTCTTCTTCATCTGCTCCTTGAGGAGCTTGGCCAGCTTGCCGGTGGTAGTGGTCTTGCCGGCGCCCTGCAGACCGGCCATCAGGATCACGGCCGGCGGCTGAGCCGCCAGATCCAGCCCCTGGTGAGCCCCCCCCATCAGCAGCTTCAGTTCGTCATGGACCACACCCACCAGCGCCTGCCCCGGCGTCAGCGAGCCGACCACTTCCTGCCCAAGCGCCTTTTCCTTGACCTTGCCAATGAAATCCTTCACCACTGGCAAGGCGACGTCGGCCTCCAGCAAGGCCATGCGCACTTCACGCATTGCCTCCTGGATGTTGTCCTCGGTCAGGCGGGCCTGCCCGCGCAGGGTCTTGACGACCTTGGACAGGCGCTGGGTGAGATTATCTAGCATGTACGGGACCTTCGGCCTGGGATGACTTGGAGTAAACTGCTGGAATCTATGCCCCCGATTCTACTTCATCTCCTCCCCGCCTCGCTCTACGCGGGCCTTTGCGCCTGGTTCTGGCGCGGTTGCGTGTTGCGGCAGAAAGCCGAGCCGCGGCAAGGCATGTCGTCCCGGGAACGCCTCGTCCTGCTGGTGGCGCTATTGGCGCATGGGCTGGCATTGCATGAGGCCCTGTTTCCAGGACAGGAAATGCGCTTCGGTTTCGGCGTCGCCATCTCACTGATGGTGTGGCTGGCCATTTGCTTCTATTGGGTGGAAACGCTGTACACCCGGCTGGAGGGGCTACATGCGCTTGCAATGCCGGCCGGCGCGGTCGCCAGCCTGATCCCGGCCTTCTTTCCCGGACAGCACATCCTGGCCAACGCCGGCTCACCGGCCTTCCGCGCCCACTTCATCGTCGCGATGCTGGCCTACAGCCTGTTCACCCTGGCCGCCTTGCACGCGATGCTGATGGCGGTTGCCGAACGCCGGCTGCATAACGCCCGGCTCACCCGCACGATGGTCAACCTTCCTCCGCTGCTGACGATGGAAGCCTTGCTGTTCCGCCTGATCAGCATTGCTTTCGTATTACTGACGCTGACGCTGGCCTCAGGCGTGGTGTTCTCCGAAAGCCTGTTCGGCACCGCCTTCCGGGTGGACCACAAGACGGTGTTCGCCATGATTTCGTGGCTCCTGTTCGGCGCCCTGCTTTTCGGCCGCAGGGTGTGGGGCTGGCGTGGCCGGGTCGCGCTACGATGGACGCTGGCCGGCTTCATCGCCCTGATGCTGGCCTACATCGGCAGCCGCTTCGTCATCGAAGTCCTGCTCCACCGCGCTGGCTGACATGATGCCCCGCACAGCCAGGAAGCACCGCCCTTTACAAGAATCGGCCCGGCGTGCAAGATCGAATGTCAGTTAGTTAAGAGCGGGACATGGCCGCAAACCCCCAGACCGCGCTGAGCGGACTTGCACGGGCGCTGATCCAGCATGGCCGGCTTTCCGAGGCCGACGCCCTAGCCTGTGCCCCCAATGCCAGCGGTTCCACCAACGGTTTTCTTCTCGAAGTCGCCCAACGCGGCCTGCTCGCGCCTCGGGAAGTCGCCCGCTTCGCTGCCGAGACTTTCGGCTATCCCCAGCTCGACCTCGCCGCAGTAGATCGCAGCACCCTTCCCCGCGACGCGGTGGACCGCAAGCTGATGAGCAAGCATCAGGTGGTCGCCCTGGGTCGGCGCCAGAACCGCTTGCTGCTCGCGGTGGCGGACCCCTCGAACATGCGGGTCCTGGACGAAATCCGCTTCCAGACCGGCCTGCAGGTGGACCTGGTGGTCGTGGAGGCGGACAAGCTCGCCAAGCTGGCGGAAGCCCTGTCCGAATCCACCGAGCAGACGCTGAAGGACCTCACCGGCGACGAATTCGACATGGACCTCCTGCAACAGGAGGCCCCCGGCGAACAGGCAACGACGGAAGACAGCAGCAACGAAGTGGACGACGCCCCAGTCGTCAAATTCATCCAGAAGGTACTGATCGACGCCATCAACGAAGGCGCCTCCGATATCCACTTCGAGCCCTATGAGAAGTATTACCGGATCCGGGTACGCACCGATGGCGTGCTGCGTGAAATCGCCCAGCCGCCGCTGGTGCTGAAAGAAAAGATCGCCGCCCGTATCAAGGTCATCTCCCGCCTGGACATCTCCGAGAAGCGGGTTCCCCAGGACGGCCGGATGAAACTGGTGCTCTCCAAGAGCAAGGCCATCGACTTCCGCGTCTCCACCCTGCCCACGCTGTATGGCGAGAAGATCGTCATGCGTATCCTGGACCCCAGCTCCGCCATGCTGGGCGTGGACGCACTGGGCTATGAGCCCGAGCAGAAGAAGGTCCTGCTGGACGCGGTGCAGCGTCCCTACGGCATGATCCTGGTCACCGGCCCCACTGGCTCGGGCAAGACGGTTTCGCTCTACACCTGTCTCAACATCCTGAACAAGGCGGGCGTGAATATCTCCACCGCCGAGGATCCGGCGGAAATCAATCTCCCGGGGGTGAACCAAGTCAATGTTAACGACAAGGCCGGCCTCACCTTCGCCACTGCATTGCGCGCCTTCCTCCGCCAGGATCCGGACGTCATCATGGTCGGCGAAATCCGCGACCTGGAGACCGCTGAGATTTCGGTCAAGGCCGCTCAGACCGGTCACCTGGTGCTGTCCACCCTGCACACCAACGACGCCCCGACTACGCTGGAGCGCCTCAAGAACATGGGCGTCGCGCCCTTCAACATCGCCTCGTCGGTGATCATGATCACCGCCCAGCGCCTGGCGCGCCGCCTGTGTTCCTGCAAGAAGCCGGCGGATATCCCGATCGAGGCCCTGCTCGAAGCCGGCTTCAGCGAAGAAGACCTCGACGGCAGCTGGCAACCGTATGCACCCAATGGCTGCGAGCGCTGCAAGGGCAGCGGCTACAAGGGCCGCGTCGGCATCTATCAGGTGATGCCGATCAGCGAGGACATTGCCCACATCATCATGACCAACGGCAACTCGATGGACATCGCCGCACAGGCGCAGCGCGAGGGCATACGCGACCTGCGCCAGTCCGGCCTGCTCAAGGTCAGGCAGGGGGTGACTTCCCTGGAAGAAGTGCTGGCTTCGACCAACGAATAAGGAAACAGGAAGCGCATCATGGCCACAGCAAGCCGTGCCCCCCGCCGCCCCGCGGCCACCGGCCCCAAGGAAGACCTCTACAGCTGGGAAGGCAAGGACAAGACCGGCAAGATCGTTCGCGGCGAGATGCGCGCTACCGGAGAAGCGGTGGTCCAGGCCACCCTGCGTCGGCAAGGCATCCTCGTCACCAAGGTCAAGAAACAGAAGCTATCCCGCGGCCACAAAATCAGCGACAAGGACATCGCCCTCTTCACCCGCCAGCTGGCGACGATGATGAAGTCCGGTGTCCCGCTGCTGCAGGCCTTCGACATCGGCATCAAGGGCTCGGGCAACCCCAGCCTCGCCCGCCTGCTGAACGAGGTGCGCACCGATGTGGAGACCGGCTCCAACCTGTCCCAGGCCTTCAGCCGCCATCCGGTCCATTTCGACAAGCTATTCTGCAACCTGGTCGCCGCCGGGGAACAGGCCGGCATCCTGGACAACTTGCTGGACCGCATCGCCACCTACAAAGAGAAGATCCTGGCGATCAAGAGCAAGATCAAGTCCGCCCTGTTCTACCCGATCGCGGTGGTGGTGGTCGCCGCGCTGGTGGTCGCGGTAATGATGCTGTTCGTCATCCCGGAGTTCAAGAACGTGTTCACCAGCTTTGGCGCGGATCTTCCGGCGCCGACGCAATTGGTGATCGCGATGTCCGACTTCTTCGTCTCGTACTGGTACCTGGTGTTCGGCATCATCATCGGCACCGTCGTCGGTATCGCCTACGCCTACCGGCGATCTTCCGCCATGCAGATCGCGGTGGACAGGCTGGTGCTGAAGATGCCGGTGATCGGCGAAATCATCCGCAAGGCCACCGTCGCACGCTGGGCGCGCACGCTGTCCACCATGTTCGCTGCCGGCGTCCCGCTGGTGGAAGCGCTGGACTCGGTGGGCGGGGCATCGGGCAACTACGTCTATCTCACCGCCACCAAGCAGATCCAGAACGAGGTCAGCACCGGCACCAGCCTCACGGTCTCGATGCAGAACGCCAACGTGTTCCCCACCATGGTCGTGCAGATGGTGTCCATCGGCGAAGAGTCCGGCCAGCTCGACTCCATGCTGGGCAAGGTTGCCGATTTCTTCGAGCAGGAAGTGGATGACGCGGTCGCTGGCCTGTCCCAGCTGCTGGAGCCCATCATCATGGTCTTCCTCGGCACGGTCATCGGCGGCCTGGTGGTCGCCATGTACCTGCCCATTTTCAAACTCGGCTCGGTGGTCTGACCCGGCCCGCCGCTCTGCGGCTCACCACGACGCGTCAATGCTAGAAATCCTGCACGAGCCTTCCGTCTTCGCCCCGCTGGCCGCCCTGCTCGGCCTGTTCGTCGGCAGCTTCCTCAACGTCGTCATCCACCGCCTTCCGCGCATGCTGGAACAGGAGTGGCATGCGCAGGCTGCAGAACTGCGGGGCGAAGAGCCGCCCGCCGCCGCCCGCTACAACCTGGCCACGCCCCGCTCCAGTTGCCCGCATTGCGGCCACCAGATCGGCGCCATCGAGAACGTCCCCGTGGTGAGCTATCTGGTGCTGCGTGGGCGCTGCCGTCACTGCGGGGCCCGCATCGGCCTCCGCTACCCCATCGTCGAACTGCTGAGCGCGGTGCTCTCCGGTTATGCCGCTTGGCATTTCGGCTGGGGAGCCGCTGGCATCGGCGCCCTGCTCTTCGTCTGGGCAATGATCGCGCTCGCCTTCATCGACCTGGATACCCAGCTGCTGCCGGACAGCCTGACGCTGCCCTTGCTATGGGCGGGGCTGCTGCTGAATCTCGGCTCCACCTATGCCTCGCTCGGCGACTCGGTGGTCGGCGCAGCCGCTGGCTATCTCACCCTGTGGTCGGTGTACTGGCTGTTCAAGCTGCTCACCGGCCGTGAAGGCATGGGCTACGGCGACTTCAAGCTGCTGGCGGCAATCGGTGCCTGGCTGGGCTGGCAGATGCTGCCGCTCACCATCCTGTTCTCCTCGGTGGTAGGCGCCGTAGTCGGCATTGCGCTCATCCTTTTCGCCCGTCACGGGCGCAACGTCCCCATCCCCTTCGGCCCCTATCTGGCTGCAGCCGGCGTGCTGGCGCTGTTCTGGGGCAATGCGATCACGGCCTACTACCTCGGCCACCTGTAGCGCCAGCCCTTGAAAAACCGGCGGTCGCCCCTCACATCCGGGCGAAGCTGCCTCTCTCCCATGGCCCGCCCTTACCGGCCTGCTGCGGGGCTGCAGCTTCCCTTCTTCCCGATGCTGCGTTGCGTTAGACTTACACGCTTGCCTTTTCGGAGGTCATCATGCCTATCTATGAATATCGTTGCGAGAGCTGCGGGTACCAGAAAGAACATCTGCAGAAGATGAGCGACGCCCCGCTCTCCACCTGCCCGTCCTGCGGCAAGGCGAGCTATACCAAGCTGTTGTCTGCCGCCGGCTTCCAGCTGAAGGGCAGCGGTTGGTATGCCACCGACTTCAAGAACGGCGGCGGCAAATCTGCCAGTTCGTCTTCTGCTTCGTCGTCCAGCGACAGCGCGCCGGCAGCCGGCTGCGGCGGTGGCTGCGCCTGTCATCCTTCCTGACAGGCAGCGCCGGCCACCCGTGAAAAAGTATCTGATCACCGGACTGCTGATCTGGATTCCGCTGGCCATCACCTTCATGGTGCTGGCCTGGATCGTAAATACCCTGGACCAAATCATCCTGTGGCTGCCGGAGGGCGTACAGCCCAAGGTGATGTTCGGCTTCAACATTCCCGGCGTCGGGCTGGTCCTCAGCGTGCTCATCGTGCTCTCCACCGGCCTGGTGGCGGCCAATGTACTGGGGCAGAAGCTGGTCCAGGTGTGGGAGGCGGTGCTGGCCCGGATCCCGGTGGTCAAATCCATCTACTACAGCGTCAAGCAGGTTTCCGACACGCTGTTCTCCAGCAACGGCCAGGCTTTCCGCAAGGCCTTGCTGGTGCAGTACCCGCGCCAGGGCGCCTGGACCATTGCCTTCCTCACCGGCAAGCCCGGCGGCGATGCGGCGCAGCATCTGCCCGGCGACTACGTCAGCGTCTACGTGCCGACCACGCCCAACCCGACCTCGGGCTTCTTCCTGATGATGCCGGCGGCGGACGTCATCGAGCTGGAAATGAGCGTGGACGAGGCCCTGAAGTACATCATCTCGATGGGCGTCGTCGCCCCCGCGCCGCGCCGCTTGAACGAGCGGCCCGCGCTGCTGAACGAATAACGCTCCTTGCCTTCCCCGGCGGCCTGCGCCGCCTTCTGAATTGCCGGAACTCCACACCATGCGAACTCATTACTGCGGAAAAGTCACCGCCGCCGACCTTGACCAGATCGTCACGCTGAACGGCTGGGTGCATCGCCGCCGCGACCACGGCGGCGTCATCTTCATCGACCTGCGCGACCGCGAAGGCCTGGTCCAGGTCGTCTGCGACCCCGACCGCGCCGAGATGTTCAAGATCGCCGAGTCGGTGCGCAACGAGTTCGTACTGCAGATGAGCGGAAAAGTGCGCCGCCGTCCGGCTGGCACCGAGAACGTCAACCTCACCTCCGGCGAGATCGAGGTGCTGTGCCACGACATCCAGATCCTGAACGCCTCGGTCACCCCGCCGTTCCAGCTCGACGACGAAAACCTGTCGGAAACGGTGCGCCTGGCCAACCGGGTGATCGACCTGCGCCGCCCGCAGATGCAGAAGAACCTGATGCTGCGCTACAAGGTCGCGATGGCCTTCCGCCGCTTCCTGGATGGCGCCGGCTTCATTGACATCGAAACGCCGATGCTGACCAAGAGCACCCCGGAAGGTGCGCGCGACTACCTGGTGCCCTCCCGGGTGCACCCGGGCCAGTTCTTCGCCCTGCCGCAGTCGCCGCAGCTCTTCAAGCAGTTGCTGATGGTCGCCGGCTTCGACCGCTACTACCAGATCACCAAGTGTTTCCGTGACGAAGACCTGCGCGCCGACCGCCAGCCGGAATTCACCCAGGTCGATATCGAGACCTCCTTCCTGAACGAAACCGAGATCACCGCGATCATGGAAGAAATGATCCGCTTCGTGTTCAAGGAAGCCCTGGCGGTGGAGCTGCCCAGCCCCTTCCCGCGCATGACCTACGCCGAAGCCATGCGCCGCTTCGGCTCGGACAAGCCCGACCTGCGCGTCACCCTGGAGCTGACCGAAGTCACCGACGCCATGCAGGATGTCGCCTTCAAGGTCTTCTCGGGTCCGGCCAACAGCGGCGGCCGCGTCGCCGCCATGCGCGTGCCTGGCGGCGCCAGCCTGAGCCGGGGCGAGATCGACGAGTACACCAAGTTCGTCGGCATCTACGGCGCCAAGGGCTTGGCCTACATCAAGGTGAACGATGTCACCAAGGTGAATGAGGAAGGCCTGCAGTCGCCCATCGTCAAGAACCTGAACGAAACCGCCCTGCGCACCGTGCTGGAGCGCACCGGCGCCCAGTCCGGCGACCTCATCTTCTTCGGCGCCGACAAGGCCAAGGTGGTGAACGACGCCATGGGTGCGCTGCGCACCAAGCTCGGCCATGAGAAGGGCTATGTCACCGGTGAAGCCTGGCGCCCGCTGTGGGTGGTGGACTTCCCGATGTTCGAGTACGACGAGGACGACAAGCGCTGGACCGCCTGCCACCACCCCTTCACCAGCCCGAAGGACGAGCATGTGGACCTGCTCGCCACCGACCCGGGCGCCTGCGTGGCCAAGGCCTACGACCTCGCCCTAAACGGCTGGGAGATCGGCGGCGGCTCGGTGCGTATCCACCGCGCCGACGTGCAGGCCAAGGTGTTCGAGGCACTCAACATCGGCGCCGAGGAGCAGCAGCTCAAGTTCGGCTTCCTGCTGGACGCGCTGAAGTACGGCGCGCCGCCGCACGGCGGCCTGGCCTTCGGCCTGGACCGTGTGGTCACCATGATGGCCGGCGCCGAGTCCATCCGCGACGTCATCGCCTTCCCCAAGACCCAGCGCGCCCAGTGCCTGCTCACCAACGCCCCGGGTGAGGTGGACGAGAAGCAGCTGCGCGAGTTGCACATCCGCCTGCGCCAGAAGGTGGAAACCCAGGTGGAAGTCGCCCGCGACTGATCCTTGCCGGCCCCCGGATAAAAAGCGGATGAATCCCATCCGCTTTTTTTTCGCCCGGCGGGCCTTCAGCCCGCCCCCGGATTTGCCGTAAGCTTTTCCAGCCAGCCCCGGCCCGCTTACGCCCGATACGACCAAGAACATGGCCTCCCTTGCCGGTATCTCCGTCCTGGTCATAGAAAGCCAGCCCAATATGCGCGCGCAGCTGCGCACCATGCTGACCTCCATCGGCCTGGAACAGGTGCAGTTCGCCGCTTCCGCCGGCATGGCGGTGCGCCGGCTGCGCGAGCGCCGCTACAACCTGCTGCTGTGCGAGTACCACCTCGGCGAGGGGCAGGATGGCCAGCACCTGCTCGAGGATCTGCGCAACCACGAGATCATTCCGCTGGACACGCTGTTCATCATGATCACGGGCGAGCGCAACTACGAGCGCGTCGTCAGCGCCGCCGAACTCGCCCCCAATGACTACATCCTCAAGCCCCTCACCGCCGAGACCCTGCGTACCCGGCTGCAACGCGCCTTCGACAAGCGGGAGGCCTTCCTGCCGGCCTGGAAGCTGATCGAGATGGGCGACTCGGTGGAAGCGGTGGCCTACTGCGAGCAGGCGCAGGACGAATATCCGCAGTACCTGATCGATTTCCTGCGCCTGCAGGCCGAGCTGCATGCCGCCATGGGCCATGTGGAACAAGCGGAGACCCTCTACCGCCTCATCCTCGAATCCCGCACCACGCCCTGGGCGCGGCTGGGGCTGGCGCGCATGCTCTACACCCGCAAGCGCTACGACGAGGCGGAGGAATTCCTCACCGACCTCATCGCCGAGAACGACCTCTACCTGGATGCCTACGATCTGCTCGCCCGCTGCCGCGAAGAGAACGGCCGCACCGGCGAGGCCCGCGACGTGGTGGAAGCCGCCGCCAAGCGGTCGCCGCACCGCCTGAACCGCCTGCGCCACCTGGGCGAACTCGCCCTCACCCTGGGTGACGCCGCCACCGCCGAAAGCACCATGGCCGAGGTGGTGCGCAAGGGCAAGTATTCCGACTTCCGCGATCCGGAAGACCATGTGCGGCTGGTGCAGGCGCAACTGGAGCAAGGCAAGACCGAAAGCGCCGAGGCCACCATCGCCGACCTGGACAAGACCATGGGCGAGATACCCAAGGCCAGGCTGTGCAAGGCCTTGTCCAGCGCCTTGCTGCACGCCCGCAGCGGCGACGTGCCGCGCGCCCAGGAAGCGCTGCTGGAGGCCGCCAGGAACAGTGCCGCCGCCGGCCGCCTGTCGGTCGGCCTGAAGCAGGAACTGGTCAAAGCCTGCTTCGATAACCAGCTGGGCGACCAGGGTACCGAAGTCGTCATGGACATCCTGCGCAACGCCGCGGACGAACAGACGGTGGAAAGCACCCGCGCGGTGCTGCGCTCCCGCGGCCTGGAAGAACTCTCGCGCCAGATCGAGCAGCGCATCCAGGCCGAGGTGAAGGGCCTGATCAGCACCGGCGCCGAGAAAGCGCGGGCCGGCGACTACGACGGCGCGGTCGCCGAGATGATGAACGCCGCCCGCAAGATGCCCGGCAACCCGCATGTGCTGTTCAACGCCGCCCTTGCCCTGCTGCGGCACATCGAGCACCGCGGCTGGAACGAACGCTTCGCCGCCCAGGCACGCGGCCTGATCGAGCGCGCCCGCCGGCTGGCGCCGGCCTATCCCAAACTGTCGGCCATCAGCGAGTTCATGCACAGCCTGCTGCAACGCTACGGCATCCGCCCGCAGGGCATTCCGCGCCGGCCGGCTTAAGCCCCCACGCCCTCCCCTTGCGACTCGCAATGCTGCTCCGCCTCTTCGCCCTGCTTCTGCTCTGTCTCGGCCTTACCGGTTGCGGCCCGGCCCCCTCCGACGCCGGGCGCGCCCACGCCGACCTGCCGCCGGAGGCTCATGCCACGCTGGCCCTGATTGCCCGCGGCGGCCCCTACCCGTACCGCAAGGACGGCACCGTCTTCCAGAACCGCGAGGGCCTGCTGCCCAGGGCGGAGCGCGGCTACTACCGTGAATTCACCGTTCCAACACCCAGCGCACAGGACCGCGGAGCCCGGCGCATCGTCACCGGCGGCACGCCGCCCGAGGTCTTTTATTACACCGAAGACCATTACCGCAGCTTCCGCCGCATCACCCCCGCGCCATGACCGACCCGATACTCTCTGCCCGCCACAACGGCATCCACCCCGAAGGCGCCCCGCTGCCGCCGCTGGCGCAATGCCAGGCCGCGGGCCTGAGCGCTTTCACCATCGACCTGGATGGCTGCGCCGACAAAGCCGGACTCATGGCCCAGCTCGCCCGCGCCCTGGAATTCCCGGACTGGTTCGGCCACAACTGGGACGCCCTCGCCGACTGCCTGGGCGATCTCTCCTGGCTGGCCGCCGAGGGCTACCTCATCGTGCTGGCTCACAGCCGGCAACTGCGCGCTGCCGACCCCTCCAGCTGGGAAACCCTGCTCGAAATCCTCGCCGAGGCAGCCGGACTGTGGCGGGAGCAAGGCACGCCCTTCCACGTCTTCCTCACCGCCGCCGCGGCATGACGCAAACCGCCAGCTACAAGACACCGGTTTCGGTACTGGTCGTCGTCCACACCAGCGCTGGCGAGGTGTTGCTGCTCGAGCGTGTCGCCCCGCCCGGTTTCTGGCAATCGGTCACCGGCAGCCTCGAGCCGGGCGAAACGCCACAGCAAGCCGCGCGCAGGGAACTCGAGGAAGAAACCGGCCTGTCCGCCGCTGCCGGCCAGTTCCGCGATCACCAGCACTGCGTGCGCTTCCCCATCCTGCCGGCGTGGCGGCACCGCTACGCGGCCGACGTGCGGGAGAACACCGAGCACTGGTTCAGCCTGCGGCTGCCCCGGCAACTGCCGATCCGGCTGTCGCCCACAGAGCACCGCGACCTGCGCTGGCTGGACTGGCGCACAGCCGCCGCCCAGGCCAGTTCCTGGACCAACCGCGACGCCATCCTGGCCCTGGGCGCCGAACTCGACGCCCGCTGATCAGGCCGCCATCAAGGCCAGGCGGCGCTCCCCAGGCGCTCCGCCACCAGCGCTTCCAGACAGGCCGGACAGTAACAGCCGGCCTGCGCGCCACCCTCGTCCGGCACGGCGAAGAGGGGCGGAAACGCGGCGCACCAGCATTTCTCCGCGCCCGCGTTCATGCCGCAGACGAAGCGCTGCCCGCAACGGGCGCAAACACTGGCACCGCGCTCCTTCTTCTCTTCCACCGCTGCTTCCCCGCCGGCAATCGTCCCGAACCAATCATAGCTGCCGGCATCACTCGCCATGCATCGGAATCCCGCACACAGGGGTATTGAAACCCGGCAGCCCGAACCCATATTTCCACCGAGGCCGGGAATACCGGCATGGTCCGAAAAGGAGAGCGAAAATGAGCAACCTGACCCGTCATGACCCTCTGGAAGACTTCTTCCGTGGCTTCTTCGTGCGGCCGGTGGAGTTCGGCTCCAACGCCGCGGCCGACGCCCCGCAGATGCGGGTGGACGTCAAGGAGAACGCGGAGGGCTATGAAGTGCTGGCCGAACTGCCCGGCATCGCCAAGGACGACATCCACGTCCATATCGATGGCCCTGTGGTTTCCATCTCGGCCGAACGCAAGCAGGAAAAGGAAGTGAAGAACGGTGAGCGGGTGCTGCGCACCGAGCGCTACTTCGGCAAGGTGTCGCGCAGCTTCCAGCTCGGCCAGGAGATCGACGAAGGCCAGTCCTCGGCCAGCTTCGTCGATGGCGTGCTGACGCTGAAGCTGCCGCGCAAGCCGACCGCCCAGGCCAAGCGTCTGAGCATCTCCTGATGCCCCGCCGCCTTCGGGCGGCCACGCAGCCAGCCGAAGAAGAGGCCGCCCCGGAGCAATCCGGGCGGCCTTTGTCTTTCAGCGATTGAACATGGCGGCGGTAGCGGTGACAATCCCGCGGGCGTTTCATCCCTCCGCTTCCGCCACCCGCCGCACTCGCCACCACTCGCCATGCCGCGCTGGATCGCTGCCCTCCTGCTCTGCGCCCTCACCAGCCTGCCGGCCTGGGCGGCCACGCTGCGCGTCGGGCCGGGCGAGGCCTACACCCGCATCAGCGACGCCGCACGGGTGGCCGCCGATGGCGACACGATAGAGATCGCCGCTGGCGAGTACCGCGGCGACGTCGCGGTGTGGACGCAGCGCCGCCTCACCATTCGTGGCATGGGTGGCGGCGCGGTACTCATCGCCGACGGCGCCAGCGCCGAGAACAAGGCCATCTGGGTGATACGCAACGGCGACTTCGACATCCACAACCTCACCTTCCGCGGCACGCGGGTGAGGAACAACAACGGCGCCGGCATCCGCTTCGAGCATGGCCGGCTGCGGGTGGTGAACTGCCGCTTCCTCGACAACCAGACCGGCATCATGAGCTCCAACGACGGCGTGTCCGAGCTCATCGTCATCGGCAGCGAGTTCGGCAACGCGCCGCACAACGACCTGTGGCTGCCCCACCTGCTCTACGCGGGCCGCATGGCGCGGCTGACGGTGATAGGCAGCAGCTTCCACGGCGGCTATCGCGGCCATCTGTTGAAATCCCGCGCGCGGGAAAACTTCATCCTCTACAACCGCCTGGTGGATGGCAGCGATGGCGGCGCCTCCTACGAACTGGAGTTTCCCCAGGGCGGCCGCGCGGTGGTGGTGGGCAACATCATCGGCCAGTCGCGCAACACCCAGAACATCTCGCTGATCGCCTACGGCGCGGAGAAGGCTTTCTGGCCGGACAACGGCCTCTACCTCGCCCACAACACCCTGCTGGACGAGTTGCCCGCCGGCGGCCGCTTCGTCCGCATCTGGAGCGAGAGCTTCGCCAACGGCATAGCTGTGGTGGCACGCAACAACCTGCTGATCGGCAACGGCGCTTTCGACATTGCCGACGACGAGCATTCCGGCGGCAACCACCGCCTGCGCGCCGGCCAGGCCGGCACGCCCGCCGCGCCGGACTTCCGCCTGCCGGCCGACTCGCCCCTGCGCGGCCAGCGCTTCGACGGCCCCGCCACCCCTTATGGCGAACTGACGCCGCGCTGGGAGTTCATTCCCCCACGCGGCTCGCGCCAGCTCGATCCGGCGCAACCGCTCGCGCCCGGCGCCGTTCAAACTCCTTCCTCCGAATAGCCGCATGCGCGCCCTGCTCCTGCTCGTTGCCTTCCTGATCTCCTACGGCTCGCTCTATCCCTTCCAGTTCGCCGCCCACGAGGGCAGCGTGGCCGAGCTGCTGGGTCTGCTCGCAGACCTGGACATCCCCACCACCCGCGGCGACATCGTCGGCAACATCCTGCTCTTCCTGCCCTACGGCATCGTCGGCCACCTGGCGGCGCAGCACTCGCCGCGGCCGGCGTTCAGCGGCTGGGTCATCGCCCTGCTGGGCATCCTGCTGGCGGTCGCGCTGCAGGTGGCGCAGGTGTGGCTGCCGGCACGGGTGCCTGCCATCGGCGATGCCATCGTCAACACCGTGGGCCTGGCCATCGGCTTCGCCATCGGCGCACTGGCGGGAAAGCGCCTGCTGTCGCTCGGCCTCTCCGCCGACACCGCGATGCTGGTGCCGCTCACCCTGCTGCTGCTGTGGCTGGCCTACCGCTGGTTCCCGCTGGTGCCGACGCTGGACCTGCAGAACGTGCGCAACGCGGTGAAACCGGTGTTCCTGTCACCGCAGATCGACCCCACCCGCATCTTCCACACCGCGGTGGCCTGGTTCGCCTGGTTCGTCATCGCCGGCGCGACGCCGCTGCGGCGCTGGCCGCTTTGGCTGCTGGGCGCCGCGGCGCTGGCGGCAACCGCGCTGCAGCCCTTCTTCGTCGGCAACCAGCTGGCGCTGAACAATCTGCTCGGCCTGGCCGTGGCCCTGCTCGCCCTGCCGCTGGCGCGCCGCCCGCACGCAGCCGCGCTCGCCTGCGCCGGCCTGTTCCTGGCACTGCTGCTGAGCGGCATCGCGCCCTACGATTTCGTTTCCACACCCGGGCGTTTCGAATGGCTGCCGTTCAACGGCTTCCTCGAAGGCAATATGGCGCGCAACACCCTGAACCTGATCGAGAAGTGCTACCTCTACGGCGCCCTGCTCTTCCTGCTGCAGCAGAACGGCTCGCGCCCCGGCGCGGCCGCCTTCACCGCCGCGCTGTGGCTGGCGGTGATCGAGTTCCTGCAGCTGTGGGTGCCCGGCCGCACCGCCGAGATCACCGATCCCCTGCTGGCGCTGTGCCTGGCTTTTGCCTTCGCCCGCAGCCGCAGCGCCGTGCCGGCACGCCGCGGCGGCGGTTCGACGCCCCGCCGGCGTATCGCCTAGAATTCGCCCCACCACCCCAAGACGGACCCACGACATGAGCACCGCCCCGGCTACGCCCCTCCCGGTCACCCCCGGCCTGAAGGCCGAAATCCTGGCCGAAGCCCTGCCCTACATCAAGCGCTTCTTCGACAAGACCATCGTCATCAAGTACGGCGGCAACGCCATGACCGACGCCAAGCTGAAGGACAGCTTCGCGCGCGACGTGGTACTGCTCAAGCTGGTCGGCATGAACCCGGTCGTGGTGCACGGCGGCGGACCGCAGATCGAGAGCCTGCTGAACCGCGTCGGCAAGAAGGGCGAGTTCATCCAGGGCATGCGGGTGACCGATGCCGAGACCATGGAAGTGGTGGAGATGGTGCTGGGCGGCCAGGTGAACAAGGAGATCGTCAACCTGATCAACCAGCACGGCGGCAAGGCCGTCGGCCTCACCGGCAAGGACGCCAGCTTCATCCGCGCCAAGAAGCTGCTGATGCAGAAGAAGGACGCGCCGCCGGGAGACACGGTGGACGTCGGCCAGGTCGGCGAGATCACCCAGATCGACCCCAGCCTGATCTCCTTCCTCGACCAGGGCGATTTCATCCCGGTGATCGCGCCCATCGGCGTCGGCGAGGAAGGCGAAACCTACAACATCAACGCCGACGTGGTCGCCGGCAAGCTGGCCGAGATCCTGAAGGCGGAGAAGCTGGTGCTGCTGACCAACACGCCGGGCGTGCTGGACAAGGCCGGCACCCTGCTGACCGGGCTCACCCCGCGCCAGATCGACGATCTGGTGGCCGACGGCACGCTGTCCGGCGGCATGCTGCCCAAGATCAGCTCCGCGCTGGACGCGGCGCGCAACGGCGTGAAGTCGGTGCACATCATCGACGGCCGCGTCGAACACTGCCTGTTGCTGGAGATCCTGACCGACCACGGTGTCGGCACCATGATCAAGAGCAAGTAAGAAAGCCGCCCGCTCCGGCCCCAGGGCCGGAGCGGGGCCTTGCCCGCCTTACTGCGCCGGGGCGGGCGCGCCGGCGGCAGGCGCATCCTCAACCGGCGGGCGGGCCTCCGGAGTTTCCTTGTTCTCCCCCGATGCGCCCTGCTCAGGCGCCTTCGGCTCGGGCTCGCGCCATACGCCGGCCTTCACCAGACGCTGGCGCAGCCCTGGCAGCGGAAAGCCCAGCTCGTAAGCCCGCTGCGCATTCGGCAGCGCCTTCTCATAGTTCTTCTGGTCAGCATACGCCAAGCCCAGGTTGTAGTAGCTGCTGGCATTGTTCGGGTCTTCGGCGATGGCCGCTTCCAGCTGCTTCACCGCGTCCTGCGGCCGCCCCGCCTTGATCAGGTGGATGCCATACACCAGCTTCACCATCGGGTCGTCAGGCGCGTAGTGCAGACCGCGCTCGAACCAGCACTCCACCACATAGGGCTGGCCCTCCGGCTTCTTGCTCTTGGTCTTGAACGACCATTCGCTCATCGTCTGCAGCGCACGGTAGTGGTTGGGGAAAACACGCAGCGTGTAAGCCAGGTCGCCCGCCAGGGCGCCGGTGGTACCGCGTCGCAGCTGGCGGATGTCTTCGGTGTAGTGACGGTGCTCCACCATGCCCAGCATCTTGCCTTCGGGATAGCGGTAGTCGAACGGCCCGGTGGCGTTGTGGAAAGGGTCGCCGCACTCGCTGCCCAGCGCCAGCGCGCTCCCGCTCGCCAGCAAGGCCCAGCCGGCCAGCGCCACGCTCCGAATTCTGTTGCCCATCTGCATCCCGTGTTCCTCGATAAGGCCGCAAGGCCCGGCCGCCCGCGCTGCCGGCCCATGATGATACTGCAAGCCTTCGCGGTGGCCGCCGGTGGGAAATATCTCCGAGACATGACGCTGGGAAAGCCGGGATAATCTGCTACTGTTCCGGCCGGCAGCGCGCTTGCCGTCCCCCATGTACATCTTGCAGGAGTTCCCGGAGCGTGACCCATCCGCGCCCGCGCCTGGTGGTCTACACCCGCGTCTATCCCAACAGCGCCCAGCCGAACTACGGCCTGTTCGTGCGCGAACGCATGCGCCGCGTGGCCGCCGAACTGGACCTGGTAGTGGTGGCGCCGGTGCCCTGGTTCCCCTTCCAGGGTCTGCTGCGCCGCCTGCGTCCGCACTACCGGCCGGCGGTGCCGGCCTACGAGGAGCAGGACGGCATCCGCGTCTATCACCCGCGCTTCTTCTGCTTCCCCGGCATCCTGAAGTGGAGTGACGCCTGGCTGCAGGCGCTGGGCAGTCTTCCGCTGATGCGCCGGCTGAAGCGGGAATTCGACTACGAGTTGATCGACTCCCACTTCGTCTATCCGGACGGCGCCGCCGCCCGCCTGCTGTCGCGCTGGCTGGGCGTGCCCTACACCATCACCCTGCGCGGCAGCCTGCTGCGCTTCGGCCGCAGCAAGGCGCAGAAGCGCCAGATAGACCAGGCCATCCACGATGCCGCCCGGGTGTTCTCGGTGGCCGACTCCCTGCGCCAGGACGCCATCTCCTGGGGGCACGCCCCGGACCACCTGCAGGTGGTCGGCAACGGCGTGGACCTGGAGCGCTTCCGCCCCGAGGACCAGGCGGAGAGTCGCCGCCGCCTCGGCCTGCCGGAAGGCGTGCGCATGCTGGTGTCCGTCGGCGGCCTCACCGAGCGCAAGGGCTTCCACCGCGTCATCGAGGTGCTGCCGCAGCTGCGCCAGAGCCATGGCGACATCCACTTCGTGGTCGCCGGCGGCGCCAGCCCCGAGGGCAACAACCGCGCCGATCTGGAGGCGCAGATCACCGCCCTCGGGCTGCAGGACTGCGTGCACCTGATAGGCGCGAAGTCGCCGGACGAGCTGCGCTACGTCTATTCCGCAGGCGACGTCTTCGTCCTTGCCACCCGCTTCGAGGGCTGGGCCAACGTCTTCCTCGAAGCCTCCGCCTGCGGCCTGCCCATCGTCACCACCCGGGTCGGTGGCAACGCCGAGGTGGTCAGCTCTGACGATGTCGGCCTGCTGGTGCCTTATGGCGATGCCGAGGCGCTGCGCGACGCCCTGCGCACAGCCTTCGAGCGCGAATGGAAGCGGGAGGCCATTCTGGAACACGCCCGCATCAACGCCTGGCAGACGCGCATCCCGCAGCTGCTCGCCGCCTTCCAGGCCATCACCGCGCCCAAGTCTGCCGCCGCACCGGCCACCGCCGACAGCAGTCTGGCCGATGGCGCCAAGTAAGGCCGCCAGCCCGTCCATGAGCGCCTACACCCTGTTCGCTTCGCGGCTGCTGTTCCCGCTGCACGAGCGCCTGAAGCGCCACGACACCGTCGCCATCCTGCGCGAACTGGAGCGCAGCCAGTGGCTGGACACCGCCGGCCTGCAGGCCCTGCAGCTGGAGCGGCTGCGCCGCTTGCTGGCCCGGGCCGCCGCCCGCGTGCCCTATTACCGCGAGCTGTTCGCCCAGGCGAAGCTGACCGCGGCGGATTTCCGCTCGCTCGACGATCTCGCCCTGCTGCCCGTTACCGACAAGGCGCTGATCCGCAGCCAGGGCAGCGCCTGGCAGGCCGAAGGCGCGGTCGACGCCGCCTGGCAGCAGACCAGCGGCTCCTCCGGCGAGCCGCTGCGCTTCCTGCTCGGCCGCCATCGCGTCAGCTTCGACATCGCCGCCAAGTGGCGGGCGATGCGCTGGTGGGGCGTGGACATCGGCGATCCGGAAGCGGTGCTGTGGGGCTCGGCCATCGAGCATGGCGCCCAGGACAGACTGCGCGAGTGGCGCGACCGCCTGCTGCGCTCCCGGCTGATTCCCACCCACGACCTCACCCCGGCGCGCATGGACGCCATCCTCGCCGACCTGCGCCGCAGCCGGCCGCGCATGCTGTTCGGCTATCCCTCGGCGCTGTCCCGCCTCGCCTTCCATGCCCGCACCCGCGGCCTGCGCATGGACGACCTCGGCATCCGCGTCGCCTTCTGCACCTCGGAAGTACTGCGGCCGGAATGGCGCGAGGCCATCGCCCAGGCCTTCGGCTGCGGCGTCGCCAATGAATACGGCGCACGCGACGCCGGCTTCCTCGCCCGCGAATGCCCGCAGGGCAGCCTGCACCTGACGGCGGAGGAGGTCATCGTCGAAGTGGTGGACGAAGCCGGGCACCGCCTGCCGGCTGGCGAAGAAGGCGACATCCTCGTCACCAACCTCGCCGGCCCGGAATTCCCCTTCATCCGCTACCGCACCGGCGATCGCGGCCGCCTGTCCGCCACGCCCTGCGCCTGCGGCCGCGGCCTGCCGCTGCTGGCCGAGATCGGCGGCCGCGCCAACGACGGCCTGATCGCCAGCGACGGCGCCTGGGTGCACGGCAGCGCCTTCAACCACCTGCTGCGCGAGCTCGCCGGTCTGGAGGCCTACCGCATCGTGCAGGAGCGTCGCGACCAGGTGCGCCTGCTGCTGCGCATGCAGGGCGGCGTGCCGGACGGCGTCGCCGACGCGCTGGCCACCGCCTTTCGCGCCCGCCTGGGCGAGGCTGTCGCGGTCGCGGTAGACGCTGTCGACGAGATCCCGCCCATGCCCAACGGCAAGTTCCGCCACATCGTCTGCCTGGTCGACACCGCCCAGCCTGCCCCGCCCCACGCCCGCGAAGAACTGCCCGCATGAACGCCGACGCCCTGCTCACCCCGGCGGTACGCGCCGCCCTCGGCCTCGCCTCCCCCGGCGGCCGCCGCGCCCGCCTCAGCACCCTGATCTTCCACCGCGTGCTGCCAGCGCCCGACCCGCTGCTGCCCGGCGACCCGGACGCTGCCACCTTCCGCTGGCAGATGCGCACCCTGGCACGACACTTCAACGTCCTGCCGCTGGGCGAGGCGGTACGACACCTGCGCGAGGGCAGCCTGCCGCCGCGCGCCGCCTGCGTCACCTTCGACGACGGCTACGCCGACAACCTCACCATCGCCGCGCCCATCCTGCGCGAACTGGGCCTGCCGGCCACCTTCTTCATCGCCACCGGCTACCTGGATGGCGGCCGCATGTTCAACGACACCCTGATCGAGCTCGCCCGACGCCTGCCCGGCGAACAGTGCGACCTGTCCGCGCTCGGCCTCGGCAGCCATCCGCTCGCCAGCGCGGCGGACCGCCACAAACTGGTCGGCGTGCTCGTCTCCCACTTCAAGTACCAGCCGCCGGGAACCCGGCTGCAGGCCGCGGAAGCGCTGGCCGCCAGCTTCGGCGTCACCCTGCCGGACGACCTGATGATGAGCAGCGCCCAGCTGCGCGAACTGCGTGCCCTGGGCATGGAGATCGGCGGCCACACCAACAGCCACCCCATCCTGGCGCGCCAGGACCTCGCCGCCGCCGAGCAGGAGATCCGCCTCGGCAAGGCCAGGCTGGAAGAGATCCTCGGCGAATCGCCGCGCCTCTTCGCCTACCCCAACGGCCGCAAGGGCAAGGACTACACCGAGGAACACGTCGCGCTGGCCCGCGCCTGCGGCTTCGACGCCGCCGTCTCCACCAACTACGGTGCCGCCAGCGCGGACAGCGACCCCTACCAGCTGCCGCGCTTCACCCCGTGGGACAAGACGCCCGGCCGCTTCGCCCTGCGCCTGCTGCGCAACCTCTACCACTGATGGACCGCGCCATCGCCGCGGCCGAGGCCCTGCTCGCCCGCCTGCTGCCGGCGCTCGCCGCACAGCTGCGGCCCACCGGCGGCCTGCACGATCCGCTGCTGGACGCACCCACGCCGCCGGACCACTACGGCAACCTCAGCGCCGCGCTGGCCCTGTCCGCCGCCGGCCAAACCGCAGCCGCGACGATCGCGCTGGACGCCTGGCTGGCCACGCCAGCCGAGCGGCTCGGCCACCTGCCCTTCAACCGCCTGCTGCTCCTGCTGCTGCGCCAGCTGCAGACAGACGACGCAGCCCTCGCCCCCAAGCTCGCCGCTGGCCTCGCCCGCTGCCCGCTGCGGCCGCCCTACCCGTCCAACAACTGGAGCCTGCTGGCCACCGCCACCCAGGTGCTGGAAACCGAAGCCGGCAGCCAGGAGCGCGCCGCCAAACGCGACGAATTCCTCGCCCTGCTGCAGCGCTGGACCACCAGCGACGGCGGCTTCATCGACTTCCCCGCCCAGCCGGCCGGCCGCGTCGCCACGCCGCAGGCCTATCACCACAAGGCGCTCTTCCTCATCGCCCTGCTCGCCCGGCTGGATGGCGATGCGGCACTCGCCGCCCAGGCCCGGCGCCTGCTGGACTGGACTGCCCGCTACTGGGACGCGACCGCCCTCGCCGGCGGTCTGGGCCGCAGCAGCCACGCCCTGTTCGGCGATGGCTGTCTGCTCGCCGCCCTGCTGCTGCTCTCTCCCACCTGCGATGGCGTCGCCCCGGCAGCCGCTCTCGCAACCCGGCTGAGTCACCAGTTCCGCGCCGACGGCCTGCTGTGGCTGACGCCCGCCGGCGCCAGCGCCGCCGATGCCGGCTGGGACAACTACATGCACCTGTCGGTGTACAACGCCTGGACCGCCGGCGTCGTCGCCTTCGCTCTGCATCTGCGCAAGCGCACCGAAGCCCCGGCCGCCCTGCATGGAATCCGCTGGCAAGGCGATCAATGCCCCGCCCATTTCCATGACGGCAGCGCCGGCCTGCTGTGCCTGCGCAGCGCCAGCGGCACCAGCCTCGCCCTGGGCACCCGTGGCCAGCTACCGCAGGCCTTCAGCCTCAACGAAGCCGAACTGCGCTACGCCGGCGGCCAGCCCTTCCATTTCGTCTCCACCCTGGGCCGGCCCTTGCTGCCGCCGCCGCTGCGCCGCCCACTCGCCGAACTGCTCGCCCAGCCCGCCCTCGCCGGGTGGACGCCGCTGTTCCGCGCCGGCGGCCGGCTGTATGCACTGAGCGACTTCGACGAAGTGGCCATCGAGCCCCAGGCCGAAGGCCACCGCATCGTCCTGAACGGCAGCGCCCGCACGCTGACCCGCACGCCGCCCGACACCACCTGGCGCCGGCTGATCGCCGCCTTCGACTGGCGCTTCCTCGGCGGCCGCCTAGGCCGCAGCGAATCCCTGCGCCGCCAGCGCCTACCCGGCCTGAAAGCCCGGCTGGTGATGGAGCTGGGCCTGGAGCCGCCGCGCATTAGCCGCGAGCTGCAGCTGGAGGTGGGCGCGCAGGGCACCATCGAGTACCTGAATCCCCAGGGCCATGCGCTGATGGCCGACATCGGCTGGCAGAGGGTGGAAATCGAGCCGGAGCTCGCGGGCGACGAAAACTGGCAGGAGACCGCCTTGCCTGCCACGCTGCCCGGCGGCCTCGGCCACTGCCTGCCACGCCGCCGGCTCGCCGCCGGCACCCACCGCTGGCGGCTGGTTCTTGCGCTGCCGCCTTCTCCAGACCAGTAAGCCCCCGAGCCGCCCACCGTGTTCGCCGTCATCATTCCCTACTACCAGCGCCAGCCCGGCATCCTCGCCGCCGCGCTGCGCTCGGTCGCCGCCCAGGATGTGGCCCTGCCGGTGCACGTCTATGTCGCCGACGATGCGTCGCCCGCGCCACCGGAACCGGAGCTCGCCGAGGTTTCCTGGCCGGCCAACTTCCAGGTCCGCATCCTCAAGCAGCCCAATGGCGGCCCCGGCGCGGCGCGCAATCTGGCGCTGGATGCACTGGGTGAGGAAAGCTACGTCGCCTTCCTGGACTCGGATGACAGCTGGCAGCCGGACCACCTCAGCGCCGCGCTGCGTGCCTTCGAGCTGGGCTACGACGCCTACACCTCGGACTGGCAGGTGGATGGCGGCGACAAGCTGGCCCACGCCCGCTTCTACGGCGACCGCCTGCGACTGACGCCGCTGCAGGACCCACCCTGGGCGCGGGCGCTGGCGGACGAGTTGATCAATTACTCGGTGTGCGGCCCCATCGGCCAGTTGAGCGTGCTGACGGTGCGCCGCGAACTCATCGCCGACATCCGCTTCGACAGCCGGCTGCGCACCTCCGGCGAAGACGGCCTCTTCGTCACCATGCTGGCCGCGCGCCGGCCGCGCATGCTCATCTCCAGCCGGGTGGATACCGTGCGTGGCCGCGGGGTGAACATCTTCTCCGAAGGCGGCTGGAACTCCCGCGCCGCCTTCCTGCGCAGCCTCTACTACCTGAAATCGCGCATCGCCATGAAACCGCTGGTGCAGGGTTTTCCGGTGGCGGCCGAGCGCCTGGGAGAGCGCATCGCGGTGGGGCGCCGCGACGTCTGGCAAGGGCTGTTCGCCTGCCTGCGCCGGCGCGAGGCGGTGCCGGGTGAGTTCTTCGAGTTGCTGAGGCAGGATGCCGGGCTGTTGCTGAGTGGTCCGGCGACCTTGCTGCGCTTGATCCTACGGCGCTAGGCGCATAGATGGAATCGCAAGGGAGTGGCCGGGGTTTACTCTCCCTCCTCTCGCATGAAAGGGGAGAAGGGGCGCCCCAAAGGGGCGGCTGCGTTTCAGCCCCACGGAGCCCCTCTCCCTCAACCCCTGCTCCTCGCCGGGGAAAAAGCCGCCTCCGTTGTCTGCCTGACCACCTTGCTGCCCACCTTGCTGCCAAGCGGGCTCAGCCGCGGCAGGCAATGACAAGCACCGCCCTCAGTGGCGCAGCCGATGCAAGATCAGCCCGCGGTTCGGATCAAACCACGCCAGCCCATCCGTGCCCGCTATCGGCGCCACCTGGATGAAGCTGCTGGCGCCGAACAGGCCGCCTTCGCCGTTGAAGCGGTAGTTGGCGAAATCCTCGTACTCCGACCACACCCGGCCGTCCTTGCTGCGCCAGATGCGCTGGTGGTTGTAGCTCCACCACAGGTAGTCACCGGTTACCGGGTCGTAGGTGAGGTTGTTGTTGCTGGTGTGGTAGTGCAACACCTCGCCGTTCTCCAGCCGGGCCCGGTCCAGCTTTTCCACCTTGCCCTCGGCGGTGACGCGGGCGAACTCGTCGTCCGGGCCGTAGCCGCCGGGAGCGACCAGCATCTCGTGGCGTATCGGGTTGTACACCAGGCGGCCGCGGAAACCCTGGCTGTAGGTGCGGTCCAGGTAGGTCCAGCCGGCGTCGCCCGGGTGGTAAAGGAAGATGCGGCCGGCGAAGACCTTGTTCTCCGCCGCGCCCTGTTCGGTGTGGCCGCCGCGCGCCGGCCAGTGGGCATCGTCGGCGTTGCGGGTGTCGCTGCCGGCGATGTGCATGATCCAGCCGCCCAGTTCCGGGAACCACTCGGCGGCGTGGTCGCCCGCCTGGCCCAGGCTGGTGATGCCGATGCCAACGCCGTAGTCGTCGAAGCGGGCATTGCCGTGCTCGATGAAGGCACGGGTCGGTGCGCGGCGGAATTCGCCCACCCGCTTGCGGTCGTTGCCCCAGAAGGCGGGCGGCCAGTAGAGCTGGCCATCGACGATGGAAAGGCGGTTGAAGGCGCGGCGGTTGTAGGAGCAGTCGCCCACGCCTTCCGGGTTGGAGGCCAGGTGCCAGCGCAGTTCGGCATCCAGCCACACCAGCCGCTTCTCGCTCTTGTCCCGCATCAGCATGGCGAAGAAGGCCTGGGTCGAGGGGTCGTAGACGAAGGCGTCCATCCAGCCGTTGCCATAGGTGCCCTGGCCGGACTCCAGCGGGCAGAAGCGGACGAAGAAGACTTCGGAGAGCTTGTTGTAGCCCTGCGGCAACGTGGTCGGCACCAGCTTCCACTCCCCCGGTTTCATCTGCTTCAGCAACGCGGCCATGCGGGCCGGGGGCACCGGTGCCGGCGGCGGGCCGCCCCGCACCAGCGGACCTTGGGCGGCGTGGCCAGCGGCGGACTGGGGCGAGGCGGCCGGCGGCGCCTTCTCCGCCTTCTCCGCCTTCTCTGCCTTCTCCGCCTTCTCGGCTTTGACCTCAGGCGTGGCCTTGGGCGCAGGCGGGGCAGCCGGCTCATGCTCGGCCATGCGGGCGCTGCCACTGGATTTGACGGGCGCCTTGGATGAAACCGCTTCCGTCGTCTCGGCCTTCATGCCGGGCAGGGCATAGGGCTTGGGATCAGGCAGCGCGAACGCCTCCGGCACCGGCAGGCCGCGCGGCTCGCCCTCCTGCGGCGCATGCGCGGCCGGCCGGGGAGCCGCAGTGGCCACCTTCTCCGCCTTCTCCGCCTTCTCCGCCTTCTCCGCCTTCTCCGCCTTCTCCGCCTTCTCCGCCTTCTCCGCCTTCTCCGCCTTCTCCGCCTTCTCCGCCTTCTCCGCCTTCTCCGCCTTGTCGGCCTTGTCGGCCTTGTCGGCCTTGTCGGCCTTGTCGGCCTTGTCGGCCTTGTCGGCTGCCGGCGCGATGGGCGCGCCGGCAGCAAAGGCACTGCGGTGGCGGTAGAGACGCGGGCCGCCTTCGTGCTGCCACAGGATCACGCCGAGTTCGTCGATGACGATGGGTACGTGGTAGCCGTACTGGCCGAAGGGCCAGCCGCCCTTGTTCCAGTCTTCGGCGAGACGCCATTCGCCGCGATCGGGGTTCAACTCGTAGAGCTGACGCTGGTTGCGGCGGAACACCAGGTAGTTGCCGCTGATGGGGTCGTAGGTGAGGGCGGTGTCCTTGATGGCGATGTCGAAGGGCGCGTCCGGCATGGACTTGATGTGGCCCTGGCCGTCGATGAGGTCGACCTTGCGCAGGCTTTCGTTGCCGCCTGCGACCAGCATGTCGCCGCGCTTTCGGTTGTAGCGGCCGAGGGAGTGGTAGCCGTCCACCGCCGACTTGCCCAGCGTGGTCCACTCGCCGTCGCGGAAGGCATAGACCTGGTGGCCGGGGCTGACGGCGACCAGCTTGTCCAGCTTCTCGTGCCATTCCATCGACAGGAAGCCCTTGATCGGCACCTCGCCCAGCGCGCTCCAGCGGGCACTGTCGATGTGGTAGCGGAACAGGCTGGCGCCGGACAGCAGGTAGTAGTCGCCGCGCTTGCTGTCCAGCGCGGTGCGGCCATAGGTGTGGCCGTACTGCTCGTACTTGGGCGGCGGCTCGCCCTCCCAGCCCAGCTCGCGCCAGGTGTTGGCGACGGCGTCGTAGGAAATGAACTTCTTGTACTGGCGCTCGCCGATGAAATACGTGCTGGCGCGGCCGGGATCCCAGCCGGCGGAGTCGGTCCAGCCGTCGATCTCGATGCCGCGGCCGTCGTCCAGCCTCACCCGCAGCACGTCGTAGAAGCGCTTGTAGCCAAGCGGCAGCGTGGTCTGCAACTCGGCGAACTGCCCCGGCTCCAGCCGTCCCGCCAGTTCGGCCATCGGCGTGCCTTCGACCCGGTAGCCGGCTAGCGCGGTCGCCGTCAGCAGCACACTGGACAACAGGCACGCCAGCCAGCGGAGGAAGATTACGGGGCGGTGGGCGGGGCGGGGGAAAGCCATGTCCGGTACTCCGGGCGGAAGGGGGCGACCGCCTTTCTACGCCCTCCAGCGATGGCGCGCAAACCGGGTGGCCGCGCGGGTTGCAGCTGGCTGAAATAGAGGCCCCGCAAGCTGTCCGGCAGCTGAAAACGCCGCCCGCAGACTAGCGGTCTGCCGACCTGGTCAGCGAGCGGGCGCCTGCCAGCAGCACGTAGGCCCAGGACTTCACATGAGCTGGCCGGAGCTTGGCGCAGGCGAGGAACTCCCGCAGCGCGGTGGAGGCGTTGCCGCGCTGGTAGTGGCCGTAGCCCATCATGAAATGGATGCGTGACAGACGCTCGCGGAAGGCTTCCTGGGTGATGGATTCGCCATTCGGGCTCGCCAGCCCCCAACGCTCGACCGCGCCGGCCACGACCCGCGCGGCGTAGTTCACGTCCGCACCGCGCACGGTGGCGCTGCCACGATGCTTGCGGTAGAGCGCCATGATGCCGGCCAGGCGGTGGATCTCGGTGTCGCGCGCGGCGCGCAGCCAGTACTCGTAGTCCTGACCCAGGCGCAGGGATTCGTCGTAATAGCCAATCTTCTCGATCAGGCTGCGGCGCATCAGCACGGTGGAGGTCCACACGAAGTTGTCCAGCAGCAGCTTGTGGTAGATCCAGCCGGAGCGGAGGCTGTCCACCGCCATGCCGGGCGGTTCCGGGTAGCGCGCCTGCGGATCTGGGAAGTGGCCGTCAGCATCCGCCTCCCAATGGGAAAAGCCGGAGCAGACCAGGCCGACCTGGGGCCGCGCGCGCAGGTAGGCGATCTGCACCTCCAGCTTGCCCGGCAACCAGACGTCGTCCGCATCAAGGAAGGCGACGTATTCGCCACGGACTTCCCGCATGCCCAGGTTGCGGGCAGACGCGGCGCCACCGTTCTCCTTGCGGAACAGGCGCACGTCCGGATGCTCTCGCTCCACCAGTTCGGCGCTGCCATCCTTGGAGCCATCGTCCACCACGATGATCTCCAGTTGCGGGCAGTTCTGCGCCCGCACGCTGGCGATGGCTTCGCCGATGTGTTCGGCCACGTTGTAAGCGGGGATGACGACCGAGACGAGGCCCTGCTCGGCGGCGGTGCCGGCCTGCTGGCTCATGGGAGACTCCTAGAAGCGAAGGGGGCTGCATCCAGCCAGGCAAGGGTGTGGGCGATCAATTGCTGATTCCAGGCCGCCGCGGCGAAGGTGTGATCGGCCTCCGGCACCCGACGCAGGCAGGGCCCCTCGCTGCCGTCGAAGGGCTGCCAGGCGGGGTCGCTGCAGGCATGATCGAAGAACTCCTGGGCGGTGATGTCGCGGCCGCTGAGCACGAACAGGGTGCTGTCGCGCAGCCCCTGCCAGCCATGGGCCATCCGCTGCTGGAAGCTGGGTTCGGCGGCGGGCGGCGGGCGCCGGCGCCTCAGCATGCGGCCGGCGATCAGCGCCACCGCCTCCACCGCACCCCACACCGAACGCCGCCACTCGAAGCGGCCGCTGGCGATCTTGCGCCACATCTCCGGTTGCAGCAGGCGCTGCAGGTAATAGTGGCGCACCCGCGCCTCCGCCAGCGACTCGGCACTGCGCACCCAGGGATTGACCGCCACCACGCCGGCGATGCGGGCGTCCTGCTGGGCATACATCAGTGCGGCGGAAGCGCCGTCGCACAAGCCCCACAGCACGACCTCGTGCAACTCGGGACAGGCGGAAAGCAGCGCATCCACCGCGGCGCGCACATCCTCGCCGATGTGGCGGAAGTCGCGCATCTCGCCACTGCTGTCGCCCATGCCACGGTAGTCGAAACGCAGGCAGGCGTGGCCGCCCTCGGCCAGCCCCCGTCCCAGTTCGACGAACTGGCGATGGCTTCCGGCGCGGTATTGCGGGCCGCCGACGATCACCACCACGCCACGCGCCGCGGGCCCCTCCGGGCGATGCAGCACGCCGATGAGCCTGTCCTCACCGCAGTCGAAATTGAGCGGCGTCTCGTTCACGGGCATAGCGCCTCCGCGGATTCCATCGCCAGCAGACGGCAACCGGCGACCGTCAGCGCCTCCGACACCTCGATCTCCTGCGTCTGCCAGAAAGAAGGGGTGGCGATGCGCTCGAACATGAAGCCGCGCCCCGCCTCCTCGCACGCCCTGGACAGGCGCTCCGCCGCCGGCGTAGGCCCGGCATCGTCGCCCGGCCCCAACTGCAGCCAGCACAAGCTGCGCGCCGTTGGCGGCAGCGTCAGCGTGGCGGCGCGCATCCCCTCGGCCAGCGCCGGGGAGAGGCGGTAGCCGGCGATCTCGACCAGGCCGCCCGCCTGCAGGATCTGGTCCGGGCCGGGCGCGCGCTCGTCCTTGGCCTTGCCGACCACATGCGCCATGGACTGCAGCCGCAGGAACTGCTGCAGATGCTGCTTGCCATTGGCAACCGGCTGCCACAGGTACAGCCCGCAAGCCAGCCCGAAACGCATCGCCGCCGCGGTAGCGAGCAGCGCGCCGTGGCGCAGGCCCCACAGCCACACCGGGCCGTCACCCTGGCCGCGGGCCCAGTCGAAGGCACGGCGCACGTCTTCCAGCCAGTCGTCCCAGCTGGCGTCGCCGCTGTCGCCAGCGCTGTCGCCGCAGCCGCGCAGGTCCGGCACCAGCACGGTCCAGCCCTGTTCAGCCCAGGCGCGGGCCTGCAGCGCCACCATGCGGCGCGACTTGTTCATCTCCTCGGCGAAGGCCGGCACGTGCACCACCGCGCCGCGCCGCACGACGCCGGCGGGCGGTTGCCATGCCACGCAGAAACGGAAGCCGTCCGGCGCCGGAAGGTGGAAGGCTTCCGGCTGGGCGCGCCGCACCGGGGAGACCAAGGACTTCAGCCCAGCTTGCCGGCCACGGCGTCCACCAGGGAACCCACGGTGGCGAAGGTCTGGCCGTCGATTTCATCGTCGTCGAAGACGATTTCGAAGCGCTCCTCCAGCGCCCCGATGATGCCCACCACCGCCATCGAATCCAGTTCGGGCACCGCGCCCAGCAGCGGGGTTTCCGCCGTCATCGACGCCGCTCGCCCCTGCAGGCTGAGCACGTCGTCGAGAATGGCGATTACTTCCTTGAACACGTTCAAAATCAATCTCCAGGCTGAAGACCGGCACTGTCTCCGCAGAACCGGGATTATATGTAAGCGGGAAGCCCGTTCTCGTGACAAAATGCGGTGGTCCAACATTCCGCCAACGTCATGACGCCTTCCCTGGATCGCCCTGCAGCCATCGTCGTGGGGCTCTGCGGCCACGGTCTCGGCATCGTCCGCGCGCTGCACCGCAACGGCGTTCCAGTCATCGCGCTGGAGGCGGACACCCGGCTTCCCGGGGTGCGCACCCGCTGCGCCAAAGTACGAATTGTGCCGGACATCAACCGCGAAGGGCTGATCGATTCACTCATTGCCCTCGCTGCAGAGCTTCCCGCCTCGCCCAAACCCGTGCTGCTGCTGACCAGCGACCGCATGGTGGAGACGGTGGGCCGCCATGTCGGCCGCATCCTGCCGCACTACAAACTGGCCTGGGGAGATGCCGCCGAGCGCTTGCTGCCCCTGTTGGGCAAGGACAGCATAGAGCGGCGCTGCCGCGAAACCGGACACAACTATCCCCGCACCGTGGTGCTGGAAGACCTGGAACGCATCGACGAGCACCTGGCCGGCCTGCGTTTCCCAGTGATCGCCAAGCCGACGCGGCCGGTGTCCGCCTTCAAGACGGTAGTGGCCGACAGCGCCGAGGCGCTGGCAGCCGCGCGCGGCCGCATCAGCGGCAGCCTGCCGGTGATCGTGCAGGAGTTCATTCCCGGCGGTGACGAAGCCATCCGCTTCGGCGCGCTCTATCTGGACCACGGCAAGCCGCTCGCCCGCTTCGAAGGCCGCAAGCTGCGCTCCCGGCCGATGGGCCATACCACGCTCGCGGTCTCCGCTGTGGACGACGACATTCACCGCCTCGCGCTGCGCTTCTTCGACGGGCTGGAGTTCTCCGGCCCGGTGTCGCTGGAGCTCAAGCAGGCACCGGACGGCACCCAGTGGGTCATCGAACCGACCGTGGGCCGCACCGACTTCTGGGCCGACCTCTGCGTCGCCAACGGCGTCAACCTGCCGCTGATCGAGTACTGCCACCAGGCCGGACTGCCGCTGCCCACCGCCATCCAGCAGGACCGCCGCGTGTGGATGAACGGCGAGCGCGACCCCGGCGCCCTGCTCTGGCTCGCCGCCCGCCAGCCGGGCTTCCTGCTCGCCCGCGGCGTGCGCGGCCTGTTCGCCAGCCTGTCCGATCCCCAGCCCTTCCTCCTCGCCCTCGGCCGCTTCCTCGGCGCCCTGCCGTTACGGGCCGCGCGCAAGGCCGGCCGGCTGGCCTTGCGCAGAGGCTGAGCCCCGAGCTTCCCCCATCCCTGAATGGGCGCGGCGGAGAAGGATGTCGCAAAAGCGGCATCCACATTCGTATAGACTTGCGCCCGCCATGTAGACAGCATGCCCCGCACAAGACGCCGATGAACGCTACCTACCTGCTTCACCATCTCGTCGCCGATTCCGCCGCCCGCGCCCCCGAGCGCGTCGCGCTGACGGCCGCGGCGGAACACCTGCCCTACGCCGAACTCGCCGCCCGCATCGCCGCCTTCGCCGGCGGCCTGCTCGGGCTGCACCTGGACCGTGGCGAACGCGTCGGCATCTTCCTCGACAAGAGCATCGCCAACGTCGTCGCCACCTTCGGCACCAGCGCCGCCGGCGGCGTCTTCGTGCCGGTGAATCCCATCCTCAAGCCGGACCAGGTGGGCTACATCCTGCGCGACTGCAACGTCCGCGTGCTGGTGACCTCGCCGGAACGGCTGGATGCCCTCGCTTCCGTGCTGGCCGACTGCCACGACCTGCGCCACGTCGTGCTCACCGGCAATCCGGAAGCGCTGCCGGAAGTGGCCGGCGCCTCGGTGCATCGCTGGGACGACCTCGCCGGCAGCGCGCCGTCGGCCAGCCACCGCGTCATCGACACCGACATGGCGGCCATCCTCTACACCTCCGGCAGCACCGGCCGCCCGAAGGGCGTGGTGCTGTCCCACCGCAACATGGTCACCGGCGCCAAGAGCGTTGCCAGCTACCTGGAGAACTGCGCCGAGGACACCCTGCTGGCCGCGCTGCCGCTGTCCTTCGACGCCGGCTTCTCCCAGCTCACCACCGCCTTCCACAGCGGCGCCCGCGTGGTGCTGCTGAACTACCTGATGCCGCGCGACGTGCTCAACGCGGTCGTGCGCGAGCAGGTCACCGGCCTCACCGCGGTGCCGCCGCTGTGGATACAGCTCGCCCAGCTGAAATGGCCAGAGACCGTCACCGGACATCTGCGCTACATCGCCAACACCGGTGGCCGCATGCCGCTGGAGACGCTGACCCGGCTGCGGGAACACTTCCCCCGCACCCGTCCCTTCCTGATGTACGGCCTCACCGAAGCCTTCCGCGCCACCTTCCTGCCGCCCGCCGAAGTCGACCGCCGGCCGGACTCCATCGGCAAAGCCATTCCCAACGCCGAGGTGATGGTGCTGCGCGAGGACGGCTCGCCCTGCGCGCCCAACGAGCCCGGCGAACTGGTGCAGCGCGGCGCGCTGGTGGCGATGGGCTACTGGAACGACGCCGAGAAGACCGCCGAGCGCTTCAAGCCGCTGCCCGGCAAGGCCCCCGGCCGCGAAGCCGGGCTGATGCTGCCGGAGATCGCGGTGTTCTCCGGCGACACCGTGCGCATGGACGACGAGGGCTATCTCTACTTCATCGGCCGCCGCGACGAGATGATCAAGACCTCCGGCTACCGCGTCAGCCCCACAGAGGTCGAGGAAATCCTCTACGCCACCCGGCTGGTGGGCGAATGCGCTGCCTTCGGCGTCGCCCACGACACCCTGGGCCAGGCCATCCACGTGGTCGCCACGCCGCCGCAGGATGGCAGCCTGGAGCCGGCCGAACTGCTGGCCGCCTGCCGCGCCCGCATGCCGGCCTACATGGTGCCGGCGGCGATCACCGTCCACGCTGGCCCGCTGCCGCGCAACCCCAACGGCAAGATAGACCGCAAGGCCCTGTCCGCCACCTACGCTCCGGAATCCCGCGCATGAACGACGCCGTCCGCACGCCACCCCGCCACGCGCCGCGCAGCGGCTTCCCCGAGCGGGAAGGCCAGCTCACCGTCGGCGGCATCCCGCTGGCGCGCCTGGCCGACCGAGTCGGCCGCACGCCCTTCTACGCCTACGACCGCGGCCTGCTGGACGCCCGTGTCGCCGAACTGCGCGCCGCGCTGCCGCAGGCGATCAAGCTGCACTACGCCATCAAGGCCAACCCGATGCCGGCGGTGGTCGGCCATATGGCGCGACTGGTCGATGGGCTGGACGTCGCCTCCGGCGGCGAATTGAAGATCGCGCTGGACGCCGGCGGCGATCCGCGGGAAATCAGCTTCGCCGGCCCCGGCAAGCAGACCGCCGAGCTGCGCCAGGCCATCGCCGCCGGCATCCTGATCAACATCGAGTCCTTCCGCGAAGTGGACGAGCTGGCCGCGCTCTGCGCCGACACCGGCTGGCCGGCGCGGGTGGCCGTGCGGGTGAATCCGGACTTCGAACTGAAGAGCTCCGGCATGAAGATGGGCGGCGGCCCCAAGCAGTTCGGCGTGGACGCGGAGGAAGTGCCCGCCCTGCTCGCCGCCATTGGCAAGGCCGGCCTCGCCTTCGAAGGCTTCCACCTCTTCGCCGGCTCGCAGAACCTCAAGGCCGAGGCCATCGTCGAGGCCCAGTGCAAGTGCTACGAGCTGGCGCTGCGCCTGGCCGCCGATGCGCCTTCGCCGGTGCGCTTCCTCAACCTCGGCGGCGGCTTCGGCATTCCCTACTTCCCCGGCGAACAGGCGCTGGACCTGGCGCCGATCGCCGCCAACCTCACCCAGCTCGCCGAGCGGGCGGCGGCCGAGCTGCCAGAAGCCGAGCTGGTGATCGAGCTCGGTCGCTACCTGGTGGGCGAAGCCGGCGTCTATGTGAGCCGGGTGGTGGATCGCAAGGTGTCGCGCGGCCAGGTCTACCTGGTCACCGACGGCGGCCTGCACCACCACCTTTCCGCCTCCGGCAACTTCGGCCAGGTGATCCGCAAGAACTACCCTGTGGCCGTCGGCACCCGCAGCGCGGACGGCCCCACCGAGACCGTCTCGGTGGTCGGCCCGCTGTGCACCCCGCTGGACCTGCTGGCCGACCGCATGGAGCTGGCCTGCGCCGGCCCCGGCGACCTGATCGCTGTCTTCCAGTCCGGCGCCTACGGCGCCAGCGCCAGCCCGCAAGCCTTCCTCGGCCACCCGGCGGTGGTCGAGGTGCTGGTCTGAATCGCAGCGACCGATGAGCACGCCCGCGACCGCGCTCGCCCCGGAACCGCACACGGGCAGTTTCCGCGCCGCCGTCCAGCCCTTGATCGCGGGCCGCTGGCTGGATCTCCCGCTGTTCGCGCTGGCGCTGCTGGCGGCCTATGCCACGCCGCTGCTGACGCTGCGGCTCACCACCAGCTGGAGCGGGCCGCGCATGGCGGCGGTGGCCGGCGCCTGCACGCTGGTGTTCGCGGTCTTCGTGCTGTGGCTGGCGCGGCGCTTGCCGGCCTGGTCCGCCTGCCTGACAGAGCGCTGCGCCCGCCTGTCCCTGCCTGCCATCCTGGCGCTGGGTCTGCTGCTGCGCCTGGGCTGGATCCTGCTATTCCCCGCCGAGCCCGGTTCGGACGGCGCCATCTACACCGCCCTCGCCCGTCAGCTGGTCGAAGGCCAGCCCTACGAGATTTCCGGCACCAGCGCCTACTGGCCGGTGGGCTACCCGCTGTTCCTGGCCGCCTGGATGAGCATGCTGGGCACCGGCAAGGCCGCCTGGCTGGTCTCCAACCTGGTGCTTTTCGTCGTCGCCTGCTGGGGTGTGGGCCGGCTTGCCGGCCAGCTCGGCGGCACCGCGGCCGGCCGGCTGGCGGCGCTGCTGTTCGCCGTCTGGCCGAATCTGCTCACCAACACCGCCACGCCCGAGAAGGAAATGGTGGTGGTCGCGCTGCTGCCCTGGGTATGCCTCGTCATCGTCGGCGCCCTGCGCGGCACCGGCCGGAGCTGGCACGCCGTTCCGGCTGGCCTGATGCTGGGCGCCTGCGTGCTGGTGCAGCCGGCGCTGCAATTCCTGCTGCCGACCTTCTGGATACTGCTGCTGGTCGGCCTGCGCCCCACCGTGCGGGCGCTGCTGCTGTGCCTGCTGCTCGGCCTGGGCGCCGCGCTCGCTGTCGCGCCCTGGACGCTGCGCAACTACCAGGTGTTCGGCCAGTTCGTGCTGGTCTCCACCAATGGCGGCGACAACTTCTACCGCGCCAATAATCCACAGGCCACCGGCGGCTACACCAAGCGCGGCGAAATCGACCTCGGGGACCTCGGCGAACTGGAGCGCGACCGCGAGGGCAAGCGCCTGGCGATGGAGTGGATCAAGTCGGCTCCGGCGGACTTCGCCGCGCTGATCCCGGAAAAGCAGGCCCGCTTCATGGGCGACGATGCCGCTGGCGTCTACGGCACCTTCAAGGTAGGCGGCGCCAGCGATGACGACCGCCTGTACGCCGCGCTGAAAGCGCTGGCGAATGCCTGGTGGCTGGCGATGTGGGCGGTGCTGGCCGCCGCTGCGTTGGCGCTGCGCCATCGCGCCGCCTCTTTCCCTGCGCTGGCGCGGCTGCCGCTGTGGCTGTGGCTCTACCTCTTCACGCTGCACAGCGTGTTCGAGAGCGCCGGCAAGTACCACGTGCCCATGCTGTGGGTGCTGCCGGTGCTGCTGGGCAGCTACCTCGCGCACCTGGGCCGCCGGGACGCTCGTTGATGCTGCGCCGCCAGCTGTTCCGCTTCCTCGTCGTCGGCGGTGGCGCCACCGTGCTGCACTACGCCATCTACCTGGTATTGCTCCTGCCCGGGGTGACGCCGGTGGCGGCCAGCAGCATTGGCTTCATCATCAGCGCCGGCTTCAACTACCAGCTCAACCGGCGCTACACCTTCGCCTCCTGCCGCCGCCACGCCGAGGCCCTGCCCCGCTTCATCGCCACCGCGGCAGTGGGGCTGGCGCTCAATGCCGCCATCCTGGCCGGCCTCACCCAGCTCGGGCTGCATCCGGTCCCCGCCCAGTTCGGTGCCACCCTGGGCACGCTGGTCTGGAACTTCCTGCTGAACCGGCTGTGGACCTTCCGCGCCAGCTCGGCCTCCTCGTCCAGCAAGGAAAAAGCGCTGCAATGAGACTGTCCATCGTCGTCCCCTGCTACAACGAGGAAGCGGTCCTGCCCGAGACCGTCAAGCGCCTGGCCGAGCTGCTGGAGCGCCTGAGCGGCCAGGGCCGCATCGCCGCCGACAGCCATGCGCTGCTGGTGGACGACGGCAGCAAGGACCGCACCTGGGCGCTGATCGAGGAGTTCTCTGCCCAATCGAAATGGATACGCGGCATCAAGCTGTCGCGCAACCGCGGCCACCAGAACGCCTTGCTGGCCGGCCTCTTCCATGCCGACGGCGACGCCATGGTCAGCGTGGACGCCGACCTGCAGGACGACCTGGAAGCCATCGCCCAGATGGTGGATGCCCACCTCGCCGGCATGGACGTGGTCTATGGCGTGCGCCGTCGCCGCGAAACCGACACCTTCTTCAAGCGCGCCAGCGCCGAGGGCTACTACAAACTGCTGGCGCGCATGGGGGTGGAAATCGTCTTCAACCACGCCGACTACCGCCTGCTCAGCCGGCGCGCCGTTGCCGCGCTGCGCGAGTATGGCGAGAGCAACTTCTTCCTGCGCGGCATCATCCCGCAGCTGGGCTTTCCCTCCGCCACGGTGTATTACGACCGCGCCGAACGCTTCGCCGGCGAATCCAAGTACCCGCTGAGCAAGATGCTGGCCTTCGCCTGGCAGGGCATCACCTCCTTCTCGGCGGCACCGCTGCGCATGATCACAGGCCTTGGCCTGCTGATCTCGCTGGGCAGCTTCGCCATCTCCGCCTGGGCGCTGTGGGTGAAACTGTTCTCCGACCATGCGGTGCCCGGCTGGGCGTCCACCGTGGTGCCCATCTACCTGCTGGGCGGCGTGCAGCTGCTGTGTGTCGGCATCATCGGCGAGTACCTGGCCAAGATCTACCTGGAAACCAAGCAACGCCCGCGCTACTTCATCGAGAAGACCGCCGGCGAACCGCAACGTCCGCAATGAGCATCCGCCGTTCGCTGGGAATCAGCGCGTTCTCCCAGTTCTCCACCTTCGCGATCAATTTCGCCAGCGTCATCATCGTCTCGCGGCTGCTGACACCGAGCGAGATCGGCATCTTCTCGGTGGCCGCCTCCATCCTCGCCTTCGCCCACGTCTTCCGTGAATTCGGCGTCGGCCAGTTCCTGATCCAGGCCAAGGAGATCACCCGCGAACGGCTGCGCGCCGCCTTCACGGTGACGCTGGCCATCTCCTGGACCATCGCGCTGCTGCTGCTGCTGCTGCGCCATCCCGCCGCAGCCTTCTACGACAACGCGGGCGTGGCCGGCGTGCTCGGCCTCATCTCGATCAACTTCGTCATCCTGCCCTTCGGCTCGCCGCTGCTGTCCCTGCTGCGGCGGGAGCTGCAGTTCGACAAGATCGCCCTGGTCAACATCGCCAATGCGCTGGTGGCCAGCACGGTGACCGTCATCACCGCCTACCTGGGCGAGAGCTACCTGAGCATGGCCTGGGGCGCGATCGCCGGCAACGTCGCCAACGTGGTGCTGCTCAACTTCATCCGCCGCGGCCAGATCTTCATGCTGCCCACCACCCGCGGCCTGGGCGAGGTGGTGCGCTTCGGCTCCATGGCCAGCACCAGCTCGCTGCTCACCGAGCTGGGCTCCAGCGCGCCCGACCTCATCCTCGGCCGCACCCTGGGTTTCGCCGACGTGGCCTTCTTCAGCCGTGCCGACGCGCTGCGCAAGATGACGCTGGGCCAGCTCTTCGTGCTGGTGCGCGGGGTCTATTTCCCCTCCTTCGCCAAGCGGGTGCGCGAGGGCGGCCATCCCGGCGAGATGTACTGCAGCTCCATGCCCTACATGATCGCCTTCACCGCGCCGGCGCTGGCGCTGCTGGCGCTGCTCGCCGGGCCGCTGATCCTCTTCCTGTTCGGCCACCAGTGGGAAAGGGCGGCGCCGCTCGCCTCCCTGCTGTGCGGCTTCGCGGTGCTGTCCACCTCCACCTCCATGGTCAGCACCTCGCTCACCGCTGTCGGCAAGGTCGACGTGGTCATGCGCGCCCAGCTGTGGCTGCAGGGCGTGCGCATGGCCGCGCTGGCATCTTCACTGTGGTGGCCGCTGGAAGGCGTGGTGCTGGCCTTCAGCTTGGCTTACGTGGTCGAGCTGCTGCTGTACTTCAAGGCGCTGAACGCGGTCTTCGACGTCAGCGCCGGCCAGCTGTGGCGGGCCACCCGCAGCTCCTACTATCTGGTGCTGTGGTCCCTCGCCGGGCCGGGGCTGGTGCTGGCCGCCGACGATTTTCTCGGCCTGGCGCTGCAGCCGCTGCCGCTCCTTGGCCTGGCGCTGCCCTTGGCCGGCATCGGCTGGCTCGCCGGCGTGCACCTCCACAACCATCCATTGAAATCCGAGCTCGGCCTGATCCTTGGCCGGCTACGCCTCAAGCCACGCCGATAACCTTTCTGTTTCACCCCCATGCGGATCCTGTTTGCCACTACCCATAGCTACCTACCGCAACGCGTAGGCGGTTCCGAAGCCTCCACCCACGACCTTGCCAAAGCGCTGCTGACCCAGGATCACGAGCCAGCCGTCCTGTGCGGCCTGGCGACCAGCGGCAGCACCTGGCTGCGCAACCGGCTCATCAAGACCTTGACCCACAGGGCCTTCCCCGCGGACACACGCCATCCCTACCGCATCTTCCGGGGCTACGGCATCGGCGCTGCCGCGATCAAGGAAGTGGCGCGCGAATTCGCCCCCGATGCCGCCATCGTGCAAGCTGGGCATCCGGTTCCGCTGGCGCGCGCGCTGGTGGCGGAAGGCATTCCCACCGTCCTCTACTTCCGCGACGTCGATTTCGCCCGCCTTGGCGGGGAGATCCCCCACCACCCGCTGCTGGGCTTCATCGCCAACTCCCGCTATACCGCGGCGGAGGTCGAACGCAGCCTGGGCATCGAGGCGGTCGTCATTCCGCCACTCGTCCGCGCCGAGGCCTACACGACACCGAGGCGGCCACGCCATGTGCTGTTCGTTAACCCGGTGGTTTCCAAGGGGCTGGAAACCGTGCTGGAACTCGCGCACCGTTGCCCCGACATCCCCTTCGTCCTGCAGGAAAGCTGGCCGCTGGGGGAGGAGGGGCGCCGCCAGCTCGTCAATCGCTGCCGGCCCTTGGCCAACGTGCAGGTCCGCGGATCCACCCTGGACATGAAAAGCGTTTACCATGACACCCGCCTATTGATTGCCCCCAGCGTTTTCCCGGAAGCCTGGGGCAGGGTCGCCACCGAGGCGCAGTTCAGCGGTATCCCGGTGCTGGCGAGCGCGGTCGGCGGCCTGCCGGAAAGCGTTGGTCGCGGCGGCATCCTCATCCCGGCGGGAGCAGGAGCGGAGAGCTGGCACCAGGCCCTGCGCAGCATCTGGGACGATCCCGCCCGCGAGCAGGCGCTCTCCCTGGCGGCAAGCAACCATGCAAGCCGCGCCGAGATCCAGCCCGGGCAATTGATCAAGACACTCCTCGCCACCCTGACCCGTCTCCAATCGCGCGCCACACCTCCACCCATGTCATGAGGTATTCAAGATGGAGCTGTACTGGTACCAGTCCGACCCGCCCAACGTCGGCGATGCACTGAATGTCTGGCTCTGGCCGCGGGCACTGCCCAATCTGGCCGCCTCCACGCTGGACGGAACGTTCTACGGTATCGGCTCCATCCTCGACAAACGCCTCAACTCGCCCGGCGCGAAGTACGTCCTCGGCAGCGGCGCCCGGCAGCGCGACACCGGCATCGCCCCCGATGTCGGCCTGCACTGCTTCGCGGTCCGCGGACCGCTGACCGCCGAAGCGCTCGGTCTCGCCGCGGACCGCTATGCCGCAATCGATCCTGCCACCCTACTGGTCAGGTACTACACGGCTCAGACCACGGAGCGGCACGGGATCGGCTTCGTCCCCTACTTCACCGCGCCCGGCGACAGCTGGCGCCGAATCGTCGAAAATCTCGGCATGCGCTTCATCTCCCCCCATCTGGACGTGGAAGCTTTCCTGGACGAAATGTCACGCTGCAGCTTTATCATCAGCGAGGCGATGCACGGCGCCATCCTCGCCGATGCCCTGCGCATCCCGTGGTTTCCGGTATGCGCCCACAACACCGGCCATGAAGGCGCGACCCGCCAGTTCAAATGGACCGACTGGTGCCGCTCGGTCGGCCTGGAGTACCAGCCCGCGCCGCTCCCGCCCATCTGGCCGGCCAGCGGCATGGTGGCGAGCGCCCGCGGCTACCTCAAGCGCAAGCTCATCGAGCAGCGCCTGCGTGCCATTGCCGGCGGCAAGCGCCGCTTCCTCTCCTCCCCGCAGGTGTTCGACAGCAAGCTGGCGCAGCTGGAGGACGCCGTCGGCGAATTCAACCAACTCTTGAGCCGGACCGCCGCGTGACCGAGCAGCCCCCGAAGAAACGCATCCTCTTCCTCTCCCCCGCCATCCCCAACGCCACCGGCTCCGGCTGGGAGAAGCGCTCCTGGTCACACCTGCAGGCGCTGTCCACCGGGGCGGAGGTCGACCTGATGCTATGCCTGCTGCCCGCCCAGCGCCGCGCCACCGACCCGCGGGCACTACAGACGGCGGCGGCGCTATGCCGCCATGTTGCCGTGCTGCCGATACGCCCTTCCGCCCGCCGCGCCGCCGCCCGCCTGCCGGGGCTGACGTTGCTGCGCCGGCTGCCGCTGTTCCCCGGCCCCCTGTACGACATCGAGAACGACACCACCGACAGCCTGCTGCCCCCCACGGCCTACGACCTCGCCTTCTGCTTCCGCCTGCGTAGCCACGCCCTGCTTGACGAAGTCGGCCGCCGTGCCGGGCTCCGCTGGCAGCGCCGTTTCGTGGACCTGGACGACATCGAGTCGCAAGTGCTGTGGCGCGAGTTCCTCGCCCGCCGGGGCGACTTCGGCCTGGAACGCTGGCTGCTGATCCTGGCGGACGCGGCCAGCGCCCGCGCCAGCGAGCACGACGCGCTGCAGCGCGCCGACGCGGTGGGCGTGTGTTCAAGCGTGGATGCGGCCAAGCTCGGCAGGCGGCGCACGAAGGCGGCGATCAGCATCCTGCCCAACTCCTTTCCCGCCCTCCCCCAGTTGCCGGAGGCGCTGCAGGACGGCCCCGCCCGGCTGCTCTTCCTCGGCACCCTGTCCTTCAAGCCGAACGAGGACGCCATCCTGTACTTCTGCGCCGAGATCCTGCCGCTGTTGCGGCAGCGCTGCGGCCAGCCCTTCGCGGTGGACGTGGTCGGCCGCGGACCTTCGCCGCAGGTACTGGCGCTGGCCCAACTGCCCGAGGTCACCGTCACCGCCGGCGTGGAGCGGGTCGAGCCCTGCTACGAGGCGGCGGACGTGGTGCTGGTGCCCATCCGCTACGGCGGCGGCACCCGCATCAAGATCCTGGAGGCGCTCGCCCTCGGCCGCGCGGTGGTGTCCACCACCATAGGCGCCGAAGGCCTGGACCTGCGGCCGGGCGTAGACCTGCTCATCGCCGACACCCCGGCGGATTTCGCCGAGGCCTGCATCCGCCTGCTCAAGGACGAGGCCCTCCGCGCCCGCATCGCCGCCAACGGCCGCGCCCGCTTTCTGGAAACCTATGAAGCCGGGCAGGTGCAAAAAAACATGATGAAGGCGTTATCCTCGCTGATGGCGCAATGATCACCACAGAATCCAAGGAGGCCCGCTTGCCTGCGACCATCGCCGGAATGCTCTCGCGCTCCGCTCCCCCGCAGTACCCCACCCCTGCCGAAGGGCTTGCCATCACCGAACTCGGGCACGGCTTTCTCGGCCACGCCGCCGGCGCCGCCGCGCTGTCCCGCGACGGCGAGGCCGCCTGCCTGGCCTGGGGCACACCGCGCTTCGACGACGCAGCCCTGCAACAACTGGCTGAACAGCAAGGCATTGCCGCGGCCTGGCTGGCAGCCTTCCGCACCCACGGCGCGCAGGCCGCGGCCCATGTAGGCGGCCGCTTCGCCGTCGCCCTGGCCGATGGCCAGACCCTGCACCTGGCGGTAGACCGTTTCGGCACCTACCCCCTGTGCTACGCGGCCGATACCGAGCGCTGCGCCTTCGCCAACCGGGCGGAGGCGGTACCCGGCGAGCGCCGCGAGGTCGACCCGCAGGCCATCTTCGACTACCTCTACTTCCACGTCATTCCCGCGCCGCGCACCATCTTCCAGGGCGTGCAGCGGCTGCCCGCCGCCCATGTACTGAGCTGGCGCGGCGGCGTGCAGGAGGTCGTGCCTTACTGGACGCCCCGCTTCGCCCCGGATCCCCACCGCGACCTGGAAGCGAGCAAGGCGGAGTTCCTCGACATCGTCGAACGCTCGGTAGCGCGCGAGGCCGCCCACGGCACCATCGGCGCCTTCCTCTCCGGCGGCACCGACAGCTCCACCGTCTCCGGCATGCTGTGCAAGGTCTTCGGCAAGCCGGCGCAGACCTACTCCATAGGCTTCGACGCCAGCGGCTACGACGAGATGGAGTACGCCCGCCTTGCTTCCCGCCACTTCGGCACCGAGCACCACGAGTACTACGTGACGCCGGACGACCTGCTGGAAGCCATTCCCAAGGTCGCCGCCCACTACGACCAGCCCTTCGGCAACTCCTCCGGTGCGCCGGCCTGGGTCTGCGTGCGCCGCGCCCACGCCGACGGCATCACTCACATGCTGGCCGGCGACGGCGGCGACGAACTCTTCGGCGGCAACGCCCGCTACGCCAAGCAGAAGGTGTTCGGCCTCTACGAGCGCGTGCCCGGCCTGGTCCGCCGCGGCCTGCTGGAGCCGGTGCTCGGCCTGCCCGGCATGGGCGGCATGACGCTGACGCGCAAGGCGGCGAGCTATGTCGAACAGGCCAAGGTGCCGCTGCCCGACCGGCTGGACATGTACAACCTGCTGCTGCGGCTGGGCTTCGACACCGTGTTCGAGCCGAGCTTCCTCTCCCGCGTGGCCACCGACGCCCCGCTGCAGGCCCAGCGCCGCACCTGGGAGCGCAGCGCCGGCGCCTCGCTGCTGGACCGCATGCTGGCCTTCGACTGGAAATACACCCTGGCGGACAACGACCTGCCCAAGGTCATCGGCACCGCCGACCTGGCCGGCGTGTCGGTCTCCTTCCCCTTGTTGGCCGACGAGCTGATCGCCTTCTCGTTGACCCTTCCCGAGGAATGGAAGCTGCGCGGCCAGACGCTGCGCTGGTTCTTCAAGGAAGCGCTGCGCGGCTTCCTGCCGGACGAAATCATCAGCAAGAAGAAGCATGGCTTCGGCCTGCCCTTCGGCGTCTGGGCCGGCCGCCACGACGGCCTGCGCGAACTGACACGGGACGCGCTGAACGGCCTCAAGCAGCGCGGCATCGTGCAGCCCGCCTTCATCGACGACCTGGTGGGCCGCCTGCTGCCCTCGCACCCCGGCTACTACGGCGAAATGGTGTGGATCCTGGTGGTGCTGGAGCTGTGGCTGCGCGCCCATGCGCCGGAGTACGGCCTGTGAGCGGTCCACTGGCCCGTGCCCGCGCGCTGATCGCCGCCAACTACGGCACCCCGCGCGGCTGGGTGCGCTACCTGCTCGGCCAGTGGGACGGCATCGCCGGTCCGCCGGCGCGCTTCCGCCAACTCCAGCCGGCGGCGATACGCCGGCTGGTGTTCGTCTGCCTGGGCAACATCAACCGCAGCGCCTTCGCCTGCGCGGTCGCCGACCGCGAAACGGTGAGCTGCTGCTCCATCGGCCTGTCCACCACCAGCGGCGCCCCCGCCACGCCGGAGGCCATCGCCACCGCGGCCGAACTGGGCTATGCGCTGGATAGCCACCAGGCCACCAACCTGGCGGATTTCGAGGCGGGCGAAGGCGACCTCTACGTCGTCATGGAGCTGCGCCACGCCCACCGCCTCGCCGCCCGCGGCATCCCGGCCGGGAACATTGTGCTGCTGGGCCACTGGGCACGGCCGCTGCGCTATCACATCCACGATCCGCACACCCTGTCGCGCGAGTACTTCCGCAGCTGCTTCGCGGTGATCCAGCCGGCGGTGCTGCACCTGATACGCGAACTGCGGCTGGCCGCCAGCCCCTGCACCCGGCGATGAATGTCTACCTGACCTTCGACATCGAGGTCTGGTGCGGCAGCTGGCAGGAGCTGGACGCGCGCTTTCCGCCGGCCTTCGAACGCTACATCCACGGCCGCTCCGCCGCCGGCGAGTACGCCCTGCCGAAAACGCTGGAGATCCTGAACCGCCACGGCCTGCGTGGCGTGTTCTTCGTCGAGCCGCTGTTCTCCGCCCGCTTCGGCTCCGCCTGGCTGGAGCGCATCTGTCAGCTGATCCGGAACGCCGGCCAGGAAATCCAGCTGCATCTGCACCCGGAATGGACCGATGAGATCCGCCCGCCGGTCTTCCCCGACAAGCCGCTGAAAAAGCGCCAGCACCTGATCCATTACGACCGCGCAGAGCAGACCCGGCTGGTCGCGCTCGGCCGCGAACTGCTGGAAGCCGCCGCCGGCACGGCGGTCAGCGCCTTCCGCGCCGGCAGCTTCGCCGCCAACCGCGACACCCTGGCCGCCCTGGCCGCGAACGGCATCGCGGTGGATAGCAGCCTCAATGCCGCCTACCCGCTATCCGGCGAAGATCTGCGCGGCGAGCTGGACCTGGAGACGCCGCAGCGCTGGAACGGCGTGGAGCTGGCGCCGATGAGCATCTTCCGCGATGGGCTAGGCAAGCTGCGCCACGCCCAGATCGGCGCCTGCAGCTTTGCCGAGCTGCGCCAGGCGATGGACGACGCCCAGGCCCAGGGCCGCGGCCAGTTCGTCATCCTGTCGCACAACTTCGAACTGCTGCGCAGCGGCACCAGCCTGCCGGATGCGGTGGTGGTACGCCGCTTCGAGGCCCTGTGCCGCCATCTCGCCGCCCACCGCGAGCGGCTGCCGACCCGCGGCTTCGCCGACTATGCGCCGCCACGCACTGCCGCACGGCTGGCGCCGCCCCGGGTCGGCAAGTTCGCCACCCTCACCCGTTACGCGGAGCAGGCCCTGCGCCGGCTGCCGCCCGCCCTCAGTCCCCTGCGATGAACTCTCCGCCGCCTGCCGCCACCAGCAACGCCCATCCGCCCTGCCTGGTGCTGGGCATCGAAAGCCAGATCGGCGTCGCCGTGGTGCGCGAGCTCGGCCAGGCCGGCGTGCGCGTCATCGGCCTCGCCAGCCGGCCGAACTCGGTGGGGCTGTCCTCCCGCTACCTGGAGCGCGGCATCGTCGTCGGGCCGAAGCGGGATGCGCAGCTGATAGCCACCCTGCACCGCCTCGGCGAGGAGCTGGGTGACGCGGTGCTGCTGGCCGTCTCCGAGGCCGACCTCAGCTGGCTGATTGCCCACCGCGACCAGCTCGGCCGCATCCGCGCCATCGCGCCGCCGGAAGACGCCTTCCGCCGCGTGCTGGACAAGCGGCTGACGCTGGAAACCGCCGCCGGCCTGGGCCTGCGGGTACCCCGCGGCTTCTCCGCCGCCACGCTGGACGAATGGCATGCGGCCGCAGCCCAGGTGCGCTACCCGGCGGTGGTGAAGTGGGCCGACCCGATCACCGCCATCCCGGTACTGCGCGCCCATGGCATCGCCTGGGAGAAGCTGGAGTACGCGCGGGATGAAGCCGCGCTGCGGCGCATCGGCGAGCGCTTCCAGGCCGCCGGCATCTGGCCGCTGATCCAGGAATACTGCCCCGGCCGTGGCCTGGGCCAGTTCTTCTACCTGCACAAGGGCGAGGTGTTGCGCCGCTTCCAGCATCTGCGCATCGCCGAGTGGCCGCCCGAAGGCGGCTTCTCCAGCGTGTGCGACGCGGTGCCACTATCGCGCCACCGGGAATTGCAGGAGCAATCCATCGCGCTGCTGAAGGCCATAGGCTGGGAAGGCTGCGCGATGGTGGAGTACCGGCTGGACGAAGCCACCGGCGACGCGGTGCTGATGGAAATCAACGGCCGTTTCTGGGGCAGCTTCCCGCTGGCGGTGCATGCCGGTGCCGGCTTCGCCCTGCTGGCCTACCAGGTGCAAGGCTGCGGCGTGGTCCCGGCGCTGCCGGCGGTACGGGAAGATCTACGCTGCCGCATGGTGAGCACCGAGGTGAAGCGGCTGGTGAGGCTGCTGCTGCAACCCGGCCGCATCGCCGACCCCTTCTTCCGCCGTCAGCCGCTGCAGGAAGTGCGGCGATTCTTCACCGACTTCCTGCGCCCGCGGGTGCGCTACTACCTGTGGCGCAGCGACGACGCAGGCCCCTTCTTCGCCGACCTGCGCAACTACGCGCTACGCCTGCTGCGGCGCTGAACGCGGGTCGCCAGGCCGCGGCAGGCGGTCGCCGAAGAACAGCTTCACCCCGAACAGCGTACGCATCTTGGGCGGCGGCGGCTCCCGCTCCCAGGCCTTGGTCGCCACCCAGTAGCGGGCGGCCGCCACCAGCGCCATCAGGTTGTAGGGGAAATCGAAGTAGGACAGGCTGAGGAAGGTGCCCCCCACCAGGAAGCCGATGATGGACACCTCGGCCATCGCCCCCAGCTGCACGCACCAGGCCGCCTCCGGATGGCCGGCGGCGTTCTTGCGCAGCCAGCGGGCACTGTGCAGCGTCGCCAGCCACAAGGAGACGTAGATGAAGAGGCCGGGGAAGCCGTGCTCGGCCAGCATCGAGAAGTAGATGCTGTGCGCCGCCACCAGGTGTTCCGGATCCGGCGCGTAGAGGCCGAAGGTGAGCGGCGTGTAGGCGCGGAAACCGGCGCCGAAGAAATTGTCCCTCGCCAGGTTGAAGGCCATCCACCAGGCGTTGATCCGGCCCATGGCGGACTGATCCTGCTCGTAGGTCTGCATGGTGTGCATTCGCGCCCACCACTCCTCCGGCATCATCATCAGCACCCCGACGGCCACCATGATCAGCACGACGCCGGTGGCAGCCTTGTTCTTGCCGCGCCACCACAGCAGCAGCGCCATGGCGGTGATCGCCAGCAACGCGCCGCGGGAATGGGAGCCGATGGCGGAGGCGGCGCACAGCACCATCGCCAGCGTCATCGCCCGCCGCGGCCACTTGCCCTCCAGCGTGGTCTGCAGGAAGCGCAGCAGCGGGATGCTCATGATCAGCGCCACCGCCAGGTGGTTGTTGTCCCAGATGTAGGAGCCGTAAGGCCCCCAGACACGGAAGCTGCCTCCGGTGGCGATGGTGAAGAGGCCGCCCTTGATGCCGTAGAAGGCCAGCGACAGCACGAACACCCAGCAGAACAGGATCATTTCGCGCTTGGTGCGCACCAGCATCAGCGCGACCAGCACCATGACGTCGATCTTCATCACCTTTTCGAGCTGGGTGGTGCTGCCTATCGGATCGAAGGCGAAGATGGTGGTCAGCACCATCCACAGCATCAGCAGCAGCATGATGCGCGGCGGGGTGTTGATGAAGGGCTGGCGCTTCTCCCGCGTCATCATCAGGCCGACCAGGGTGCAGGCGCCGATCAGCATGGCGATGGGCATTTCGCGCGCGAAGCCGTAGGCCAGCCGGTGCGGGTTCATGATGCTGACCCAGGTCCACAGCAGGATGCCGACGTAGGGGTGGCGCAGCGCGATCACCGAGCCCGGCACCACGATCAGCATCAGCAGTATGTCGCGCATCGCGGGTACTCGCTTCGGTTCAGGCCAGGCAGGTGGCGTAGGCGGCCTGGTAGGCGGCCACGCTGCGGCGCCAGGTGCGCTCGCTCTCGACGAAGCGGCGGCCGGCGGCGCGCAGCTCCGGCCAGGCGGTCTGGCGCTGCAGCGCGTCCAGCACCGCCGCGGCCAGCGCCTCGGCACTGCCGGCGCGGAACAGCAGACCGGTGTCGCCGTGGCGGATCAGTTCTTTGTGGCCGCCGACGTCGGAGGCGACGAAGATGCGCCCCTGCGCCATCGCTTCCAGCGGCTTCAGCGGCGTCACCAGCTCGGTGAGGCGCATGGAGTGGCGCGGATAGACCAGCAGGTCGATGAGGTCGTAGTAGCGGCTGACCTCGGCATGCGGCACCCGGCCGGTGAAGATCACATGATCGGCCAGGCCGAGGCTGGCAGCCTGGGCCTTGAGGTTCGCCTCCTGCGGCCCGCCGCCGACCAGCAGCACCCGCAGGTCCGGCCGCGCCGCCACCAACGCCGGCAGCGCCGCCAGCAGCAGGTCCAGGCCTTCGTAGGCGTAGAAGGAGCCGACGAAGCCGATTACCGTCCGGCCTTCCAGGCCCAGCTTTTCCTTCAGCGCCGTATCCGGATCGCCGGAGAGCTGGAAGGACTCCACGTCCACCGCGTTCGGGATCACCGTCACCTTGCTGGCCGGGATGCCGCGGGCGACGATGTCCGCGCGCAGCCCTTCGCAGATGGTGAAGGCGTGGTCCACCCGCTTCAGCGCCCAGGTTTCCATCGCCCGTGTGAGCCGGTAGCGCAGGCTGCCTTCGCGGGTGGTGCCGTGATCCACCGCGGCGTCCTCCCAGAAGGCGCGGATCTCGTACACCACCGGGATGCCCAGGCTGCGGCCGGCGCGCAGCGCGGGAACGGCGTTCAGCACCGGCGAATGGGCATGGATCAGATCCGGCTTCAGCTCGCGCCCCAGCTCGGCAATGCGCGTCTCCAGGATGCGCATCAGCTGCAACTCCCCCACCACCGGCAGCGTGCTGGTCGGCCGCTCGGTGCAGCGATAGAAGCGCAGGCCATCCACCTCCTGCACCGGCTCGGCGACCTGGCCCTGCTTGGGCGAGGTGAGGTGGAAGGTTTCCCAGCCCAGCGCGCGCTGCTCGCGCAGGATGGCAGCGCTGCGGAAGGTATAGCCGCTGTGCAGCGGAATGGAATGATCGAATACGTGCAGGACTCGCATGGGAATTCCGTATCAGGCGGCGCGCCGGACTTCGGCCGCCTGGCCGCTGTTGCGCAGGAAGGCTTCGAACATGACCAGCGACCACAGGCGCGCGCTGTAATCGCGGGCGCCGGACTGGTGGGCATCAAGCAGATGCTGCAGGTAACGGCGCTCGAAGAAACCGGTGGCGGCGAGCGTGTCGCCCAGCACCGCTTCGCGCACCCTGTCCTTCAGCGGACCGCGGAACCAGCGCGCCAGCGGCACGGCGAAGCCCATCTTGCGCCGGTAGAGCACGTCGTTCGGCAGCATGGGCTCCAGCGCCTTCTTGAACAGGAACTTGCCTTCGTTGCCCTTGATCTTGAGGCCGGAGGGCAGCGTCGCCAGCCATTCGACCAGTTCGTGGTCCATCAGCGGCTCGCGGGTTTCCAGCGAGTGGGCCATGCTGGCGCGGTCCACCTTGGTGTTGATGTCGTCCACCAGATAGGTCTTGGTGTCGATGTACTGCACCAGCGCCACCGGATCGTCGGTGCCGGCGCGCGCCGCGTGCTGCTGGAACACTTCGATGGCGCGGTAGCCGCCGAGGCTGTTGCGGAAGGAAGGCGTGAACAGCCGGCGGCGCATGTCGTCGTTCATGATGGCGACGGCGTGGAAATAGGCCTGCACCGAATCCCGCGCCAGCGCCTGGAAGGTGGTCTTGGCGCGGAACATCCGCGGCGCCCAGTCCGCCTTGGGGTAGAGCCGGCCGAGCAGGCCGAATACCGGCCGGCGCACCCCATGCGGCAACGCGCCGCGCAGGCGCTCCTCCATCGCATGCAGGCGGTAGCGGCGGTAGCCGGCGAAGCTCTCGTCGCCGCCATCGCCGGACAGGGCGACGGTGACGCGCTTGCGCGCCAGCTGGCAGACGCGCCAGGTGGGCATGGCGGAGCTGTCGGCGTAGGGCTCGTCGTAGAGCGCGGCCAGCTTGTCGAGCAGATCGAAGTCGTCCGACTTCACCGTCTCGACGTAGTGGTTGGTGCCATAGCGCTCGGCGACCATGCGCGCGTATTCGGACTCGTTGAAAGCGGGGTCGTCGAAGGCGATGGAGCAGGTGTTGACCGGCGCATCCGACAGGCCGGCCATGGTCGCCACCACCGCGCTGGAGTCCACGCCGCCGGAGAGGAAGGCGCCCAGCGGCACCTCGGAAATCATGCGCAGCTTCACCGAGGCCCGCAGCCGCTCCACCAGCTCCTCGGTGGCGTCGGCCAGCGACAGCTTGTTGTCCAGGGTAAAGCGCACATCCCAGTAGGAGCGCGGCGCCGGCATCGGCTGGCCGCGTACCAGCCGCAGGGTTTCGGCGGCGCCCAGCTTGCGCGCGCCGGTGTAGATGGTGCGCGGCTCCGGGATGTAGCCGTAGGCGAAGTAGTCCTCCACCGCCAGCGGATCGATCTCCCGCGCCAGCCCCGGATGCTGCATCAGCACCTTGAGCTCGGAGCCGAAGACAAAGGTGCCGTCGGGCAGCAGCGCGTAGTAGAGCGGCTTCACGCCCAGGCGGTCGCGGCCGAGGAAGAGGGTGTCCTGCTTGCGGTCCCACAGGGCGAAGGCGAACATGCCGCGGAAGCGCCGCACGCAATCCTCGCCCCAGGCCTCCCAGGCGTGCACGATCACCTCGGTGTCGCTGCGGGTATGGAAAACGTGGCCGAGGGCCTCCAGCTCGGGCACCAGTTCCTGGTAGTTGTAGATCTCGCCGTTGAACACCACCGCCACCGAGCCATCCTCGTTGAACAGTGGCTGCTGGCCGGTGGAGAGGTCGATGATGGACAGGCGGCGGTGAGCCAGTGCCACCCCCGGCTCGAAATGAAAGCCGCCTTCGTCCGGGCCACGGTGGAACTGCACATCGTTCATCCGCTGCACCAGGGCGCGGTCGAACTCAGGTTTGTCGCGTAGATGGAAAAGTCCGGCAATCCCGCACATGGAACATCCTTTCTATTGTTGAAGCACGGGCAGCGGATGCCCCGCATCGTCGAGCAGGCGCGCATAGAGGTCGGCGTAGCGGCCGACCATACCTTCCAGGCTGAAGCCCTCCTCCACCCGCCGCCGGCTGGCCAGCCCCTGCGACTTCGCCAGTGCCGGCTGCGTCACGTAGGCAGCCATGGCATCGGCCAGCGCCCGCGGATCGCTGGGCGGCACCAGCGCGCCGGTTTCGCCGGCAACGACCAGCTCGCCACTGCCACCGACATCGGTCGCCACCACCGGCAGGGCGCACGCCATGGCTTCGAGGATGGTGTTGGAGATGCCCTCGGCACGCGAGGGCAGCACGAAGACGTCCAGCTGGCGCATGAGATCGGCAACGTCGGAACGCTCGCCGGCCAGCCAGACCTGGCCACCGACGCCCAGCCGGGCGATCTCCGCCTCGACCGCGCCCCGCAGCGGACCATCGCCGACGATGGCCAGGCGCAGGTCCTGCCGCTGCGGGAAACGCGCCGCCAGCAGCCCGAAGGCGCGCACCAGGTTGAGCTGGTCCTTGACTTCCTGCAGGCGCCCCACCGTGCCGAAAACGAAATCGCGGCCGGCTGCGTAGGGGAAGCCGGCCGCCACCTCGCCATCATTGCCCCGAGGCCGGAAGCGCTGGGTATCCACCCCGTTGCAGATGCGGCTGGCTCGGGCCGCCGGCACGCCGATGCGGCCCTGCAAGTAGCTGGAGATGTGTCCGGACAGGGCGATGTAATGCGTGACAAAGGGGCGGTAAATGCGCCGCAGGAACTGGAACTTGCGCCGGGTGCCGTCCGGGTCGCGCGCATCCCAGCCATGCTCGCCGTGAATGCGCACCGGCACGCCCGCGGCCCAGGCCGGCACCACCGTTTCCAGCGCGGCGAGGTTGCGGGTGTGCACCACCGCCGGCCGCAACTGCCGGAACAGCCGGAACAGCTGCGGATAGATCTGGAAGCCGTGGCCTGCCGGCTTGTGCAGCGAGATGAACGTCACATCCGCCCGCGTCACCCGGGCGCAGAAGGCGGGATCACACTCGCTCAGCGCCACCACCGTGTGGCGGAAACGGCCGTGGTCCATGTGATTGAGCAGATTCACCACGCCGTTCTCCAGCCCGCCGACGCGGAAACCGTAGACGACGTGCACCACCAGCGGACGCGAATCCTGCAGCCTCACCGGGGAATCTCCACCGCGTCCAGGCTGCGCTCGAGCGCGGGCCGATGCGCCTCGATGAAGGCCAGCGCCCGCTTGCGTGCCAACTCCGGCGCTTCCGTCGCATTCACCAGCACCACGACCACAGCCGAATCGTCCGGCCGGCCGAAGCTGCGGTCCAGCGCCAGGAAAGCCTTGGCGAGGTAATCGCTGGTTACCACCCGCTCGTCCATCCGGTACCAGTGCCAGGCATCCAACCGCAACACCCCATTGGTGATCTGCCCGTGATTGGCCTTGCCGCCCTGCGGCAGTTCGGCAACGTCACTCCTGAGGATGCGCCAGCCCGGCCGATCCGCTCCGAGCAGGCCGTTGCCCCAGGTCACCATCTCGTGCCCACGCTGCTGGCGTGCGTAATAGGCCACATACAGCAACACATCACCGCCGTCCTCGCCCCGGTATATCGCCGACGCCTCGCCGCGCTGGCCGTGATAGCTGGGCGTGAACACCGGCTGCTCAGCCGGCATCCGCTGCCAACCGGGCGCAGCCTCCGGCAGTTCCAGCGCCACCGAGAATGCCGGCACCGGCGCCTCCAGGCTGCGCAGCAGCAACGGAAAGGCTGCAGTGATCGCCAGGAAAGGCAGGCAGGCCAGCCAGTAGCGCGCCGCCTGCGGCGCCGGCATGACTGTGGCGACGGCCGGCGCCGCCAGCTCTTCCTCCCGCCAGTAGCTGCCGATCCAGAACATCAGGAAGACGACGATGCCGAAGAACACCCAGCCATAGACGATGTGGATGAAACCCTCGACCGCCTCGTTGCCGAACAGGTAACCCACCATCACTGTGATGTAGGCGCGCACCCAGTTCGCCACGATGGGCACCACCAGCGCCACGCCCATGAAGGCCAGGCGCCGGGACAAGCGGTTGTAGTTCAGATAGGCGTACAGCGCCCCGACCATGAGCGAGGCGATCAGGTAACGCACCCCGCTGCAGGCCTCCACCACCGACCAGCGACCATTGGGGATGACGAAGTACAGCCCTTCCTGATAGACCGGGATGCCGGAAAGCCGCAGCGCCGCGACGGCGAAATCCGCGGTGTGCTGCATCATCACCGGCAGCAGGAACTCGCCGATGGGCACGCCGAAGAACAGGAAGGCGAGCGGAAACAGCAACAGGGCGGCGAGCCGGCGCCCCAGCATGACCACGCAGCCGGTCACCACCATGGCGACGAACATGAAGTGCGCCGCGCCGGCCACGCTGCCAAGCTCGGCAATCAACCAACCCAGCCCCAGCGGCAAGGCGAGCAAGCCCGTCGCGGCCCAGGCGCTGGGCCTGGAGCCGGCGAGCCATTCCCGGCGGCGCCAGACCAGCCAGCCGAACACCGGTAACACGATCAAACCGTGGGCGAAGGTATCCGAACGCCACCAGATCCCGGCGATCTCGGTCGCCGTCCCCCAGTACCAGGTGACCAGCCAGGCGAGCACGAAGGCGATGGCTCCAGCCACCCAGGCCAGCGAGCGGGAGGCCTCCGCACCAGTCAGCATCTGTTCATCCAGCGGAGGCAGCGGTATATCCCGTTTCATTGTCATGCGCCTTTGGCCTCATGGCCTGCCAGCAAGCGGTCGAGGGCGGCCAGATGGGCCTGCCAGCTATAGATTTCCAGCACCCGCTGTCGTGCCGCCTCGCCCATCGCCGCCGCGCGCATAGCGTCGGCGAGCAGGCCGGTGATGCGGTCCAGATAATCGTCCGCCGTCTCCGCCACTTCGCACTCCTTGCCCGGCTGCGCGACCAGTCCGGTAGCCGAGGCTGCGGATACCACCACCGGCTTGGCCATCGCCATCGCCTCCAGCACCTTGTTCTGGATGCCGCGCGCGACCCGCAGCGGCGCGACCACTACATCGGCATGAGCCAGCCAGGGGCGCACGTCCGCCACGCGGCCAGTCACGAACACGTCGGCAGCGGCCAGCTCCTGTACCGCGGGAGCCGGGTTCATGCCGACGATCCAGAAGCGTACTCCGCGCAGCCGGGCACGTAGCGCCGGCAGGATCTCGCGTGCGAACCAGGTCACGGCATCGATGTTTGGCCAGTAGTCCATGGCACCGGTAAACAACAGCACCGGGCCACCCGCCGGGTAGGGAGATTCACCGCCCTGGGCCGGCGAGAAGAAGTCCGCATCCACGCCGTTCTGCATCACACCGACCCGCGCCGCCACTTCCGGCGCCGCCGACCGGAACAGTTCGGCCTCGGCCTCGGTGACGAAGAGCGCAGCATCCACCGCGGCCGCCGCACGGCGCTCGAAGGCCAGCAGGCGGCGCCCCTCGCGGCGGTAGAGCCAGGACATCGGCCAACTGCGCCCGGCGGCATACTGCGTCCATTTTGCGGAGTCGAGATCGCAGAAATCGATGACCCGGCAGGCCAGGCCGGGCACGTCCAGGTACTGGGCCATCGGCCCGGAGAACACCACCGCCTGGCTGATGCGCTGCTCACGTACCGTGCGCCTGACCCACTCCGCCAGACCGGCATCACGGTAATAAGGCAGGCTCAGCGCCTCGCCGGAGAGCAGGCCGCGTACGCTGGCAAGCCGGCTGCGCCGCGGGTCCAGCGGAATGACCTTCCAGCCGGCACACCACTCTCCCAAGCGCTCGACGTAGCAGCGGTCTTCCGGGCTGTCGACAAAGGTACCGAGATACACCCGGAAGTGCCGCGCGAGCTGCCTCAGGATGTTGAAGGACCGCACCTTGTCGCCCTTGTTGGGCGGGTAGGGAATGCGGTGGACCAGGTAGAGCAGGGGCGGGCGCGTATCCTGCACGGCCTACCCCAGGTTGCGCACGATGTGCGGCCCGAGCGCGTTGGCCACGCCCAGCGGCAGCCGCCGCCACAGCGCGATGAAGGCCCGGTACTTCGGGTTCATCGGGTTGTTCTGCGGCACGCCGTCGCGCTTGTACAGGCGGTATTCGTAGGACAGCGGCTGGGGCTCGAAGCCCCAGTTCTTCTTGAAGCTCCACGGCCCGGTGCCGATCTTGCTGCGGCCGTAGTCGAACAGGTGGTCGCCGCGCTCGCAGGCGATACGCATCAGTTCCCAGTACTTGAAGTCGTTGGCGGCCAAGTCGCGGGCAGCGACATCGTCGCCCGCGTAATAGGGCAGCACCTCGCCACGAAAACGGAAGCCGAGCACGCTGGACAAGGAGCGTCCACCGGCATCCGTCACCGTCAACACCTCGCAGGCTTGACCGAACACCTCCCGCAGCCGGCGGAAGAAGCGTACCGACAGGGCCGGCGTGCCGTGGCGCAGCACGTTGTCCGAATACAGCGCGAAGAAGCGGTCCACATCCGGATCCAGCGTCGCCACCAGGCCGTTCTTGATGCCCTTGCGCACCATCGCCCGCTGCTTGCGCGGGATGGCCAGCATGTTGGCCTCCACCTCCGGCAGGATTTCCTTGCGGAAGGTGACGTAGAGCGCCTGGCTCGGCCAGTCTTGATGCCGGGCGGTGAGATTGCGGTACTCCAGATGCTGTACGCCCAGCCGCAGCGCCAGGGCCTCCGCCTCCGCCTCCAGCAGGGCCGCGGCCTCATCATCGCCGACGATGCCGCCGTAGACGCAAAAGGGCAATGAGGTCAGCGCATGGCCGAACAGGCGGCTCTTGACCTCCGCCAGCGGCAACACGGCGACGATGGCACCGGCCCGCTCGGCGTACAGATAATAGGTGCGATGGCGGAACACCTCTTCCATGATTCCGCGCCAGGCGGAGAGGTGAAAGAACGTGGCCTCTGCCGTGGCGTGGACGAAAGCGTCCCAGCGGGCGGCGTCCTGCGCGGCGAAAGCCTTGACGACAACGGGCGTGCGATCCATCGGTTCACGTCCTGTGCCGCTCAGGCGGCGTCGCGGAATACGTGGTCGGCCCTGCCCCACGAGAAATCGGCCAGCAGGCGGCGCAGGCGCTCAGCGGTGCGGTCGAGATTGACGTAATGGCGGAAGCGCGTCTTGGCGGTCGCTTCGGGCACGCGGGGTTGTTCAGGGTCTACCTCCCAGGGGTGGAAGTAGAAGATCGCCGGGCGACGGTCGTCCTCATTCACCTTGGCGATCTGCCAGCGCGAGACGGCGTAGGGCAGCAGGCGGAAATAGCCTCCGCCGCCCGCGGGCCAGTTGCGCCCCAGCAAGCGCATGGTCGTCACCGGAATCTCCATCAACCCGGACTCCAGGCGATAGGGGAAGCGCGGCGCATCCGGAATGCCGTAGTGATCGTGCTTCACCGGATAGACGCTGGAGCTGTAGCTGTAGCCGGCGCGCGCAATGCACTCGTGCGCCCACAGGTTGGACTTGCCAATCGAGAAGCTGGGCGCGCGATAGCCCTTCACCGGCTCGCCGACGATGTCTTCCAGCACCGCCTTGGCCAGGGAGATGTCCGCCAGGAAGGCCTCCGGCGTCTGCGCGCTGGCCCGCTCGTGACCATAGCCGTGGCTGGCGACCTCGTGGCCGGCATCGGCGATGCGCCTCACCAGGTGGGGATAGCGCTCCGCCACCCAGCCGAGCGTGAAGAAGGTCGCCTTGGCGTCCCGCTCCTGCAACAACGAGAGGATGAGATCGACGTTCTGCTCCACGCGGCAGGGCACGGCATCCCATTCCTGGCGCGGGAAATGGGGCGCCAGCGCCGACACCTGGAAGTAATCCTCGACGTCGATGGTGAGCGCGTTGGTGATTTCCGCCGCCATAGCTAGGCCTCCACTTCAGCAGTCTTCAGCCAGGCTGCGAGGTGAGCCGCGATGCGCTCGGCGGTATGGCCGTCCCAGTACTCGGGCACCCGGCCGCGCTTGCCGCCGCTTTCCAGCACGCTGCGCGCCGCGGTGACGATTGCTTCCGGCGCAACGCCGACCAGGGTATTGGTACCCTGCTCCACGGTAATGGGCCGTTCGGTGTTCTCGCGGATGGTGAGGCAGGGCACGCCAAGCGCGGTGGTCTCTTCCTGGATGCCACCGGAGTCGGTCAGCACCAGCGTCGCGCCGGCCATCAGCCCCAGCATCTCCAGGTAACCCTGCGGCGGCAGGATGATGAAGTTCTCCGCCTCCAACTCCCGCAGCAGTCCGAAACGCTCCAGGTTGCCCCGGGTACGCGGGTGCAGCGCGAACACCAACGGCAGCCGGGCCGCGACTTCGCGCAGCGCGCCGATGATGGGCACCAGTGTGTCCGCGCTGTCCACGTTGGACGGCCGATGCAGCGTCACCACGCCATAGCCCTGCGCCAGACGTTCGGGATTCTGGCCCGCCGCGGCCAGCAGCTCGGCCGGCGCCACCGCCTGCGGCAGGCTGGCCATCAGGCTGTCTATCATCACGTTGCCGACGAAGACGGCGCGCTCCTCGGCCACGCCCTCGCGCTGGAGGTTGGCGTGGGCGCTGCGCTCGGTGGTATAGAGCAAATCGGAAATCTGGTCGGTGAGGATGCGGTTGATCTCTTCCGGCATCTTTCGGTCGCCGCTGCGCAGCCCCGCCTCCACATGGATCACCGGGATATGGCGCTTCGCCGCCACCAGCGCGCAGGCCAGCGTGGAGTTCACGTCGCCCACCACCAGCACCGCGCGCGCGCCATGCTGCTCGATGACCGGCTCGAAGCGCTTCATGACCTCGGCGGTCTGCACCGCGTGGGAGCCGGACCCCACCTCCAGGTTGATGTCCGGCCGCGGCAGCTGCAGGTCGGCGAACAGGCGATCATTCATCGCCGCGTCGTAGTGCTGGCCGGTATGGACCAGCAAGGTCTTCAGCGCCGGCCGGTGGGCTGCGAACGCCCGGATGATGGGCGCCATCTTCATGTAGTTCGGACGCGCGCCGACGACGCAGATGACGGGTTGCTCCGCCTTCGGCGGCAGCTTTGCGGTACTCATTGGCGCGGCTCCTCCGGGGCCGACTCGCGCCGAACCGCCTGCAACAATTGATTCAGTACCCCGAGCGTGGCGGATACCGACTGCTCGAGTTGGGTGAGCCTCGCCTCGATGCGCTGAACGTCCACACCAGCAGCCAGCCCGGCCACCTGCTCCGCCAGCGCCGCGGAAACCTGCAGCCGGGAGAGGTCCAGATCAAGCACCGCGCCAGACGCGCCGCCCGCCAAGGCCGGGGCTTGCGCACGGGCCGGCGTGGAGAACTCTTCCTTCAGCTCCTCCACCACTTCACGCACCTCGGCCTCGCCGAGCTGATGACGCTCGTTGAGGAAGGCCGACAGCAACAGCCGGTCGCACAAGGTATTGATACGGCGAGGAATGCCGCCGGTATGAGCGTAGATCGCGGAGAAAGCCGAGGTGGCGAATTCCGGATCGCTCTTCCATCCGACGTGGTGCAGGCGGTGCTCGATGTAGGCACGGGTTTCCTCCGCGTCGAGCGGCCCCAGGTGATAGGAGGCGATCACCCGCTGGCGCAGCTGCTGCATCTCCGCGCCTTGCATGATGTCGCGAAACTCTGGCTGCCCGATCAGGAAACTCTGCAGCAGCGCATGGTCTTCGAGCTGGAAGTTGGAGAGCATGCGCAGCTCTTCCACCGCCGCTGGCGTGAGGTTCTGTGCCTCGTCCACGATCAGCAGCGCGCGCTTGCCCGCCGCGGTGGTGGAGACCAGGAAGGTCTCGAGCGCCAGCAGCAGCCCGGCCTTGTCGAGATTCCGGCTGGGCAGTCCGAAGGCGGCGGCCACCATGCGCAACGTATCGTCCGCATCGATCTGGGTGCTGACCAGATTGGCGGCTACCACCTTGGCCGGGTCCAGGTGCTCGAGCAGGCTGCGCACCAGCGTGGTCTTGCCCGCACCGATCTCCCCGGTAATCACAATGAATCCTTCGCTCTGGTGCAGACCATACTCGAGGTAGGCCATTGCCCGCCGATGGCCCCGGCTACCGAAGAAGAAGGCGGGATCGGGGTTGAGCTGGAAGGGCTTGTTGCTGAGCTGGAAATAAGCTTCGTACATCGTGAACCCGATCAGAATCTGAGGCCGAGATTGGCGATGATGGCGTTCTCTGTGAAGTCGCTGCCCCCGCCGGAGCCTTCTGCGCGCTGATAACGGTAGTTGAGCCCGCCGGAGGTCTTGGGGCCGAACTCGGTGTTCAAGCCAACCGACATCAGCAGCCGGCGGGTCTCCAGCCCGCTGGCGGACGAGCCTTCGGTACGGGAGCGGGTCAGCGTCGATATCAACGAGGTGATCGGCGTAAGCCGGTGGGAGAAGCTGGCGCTGGCCGCGCTGGTTTTGATCGAGGTGCTCAAGGCGAAATCGTCGCCTACCGGAAGGCCGCTGATGGCATTGAGGCTGGAGCGCTGGCTGCGCGTGACCGACAGGGTAAGACTGTTGCGCTCGCCCAGCAGCGTCACGCTCCCCCGCAAACTGCGTTGCAGGAAATAGGCGTTGGAAACAACGTTCTGCGCGCTGGAAGCCCCCAGGTTGGCCATACACAGCGCGTACATCACGTCCGGGTCCAGCTGCCAGCCGTTCCACTCCATGCCGCTGTCCGCGATTGCGCGGCACTGGGCTTCGATCAGGGGCTCGGAGGAGAAGGATTGCACCGTGGAGGTCACGTCGCGCATGTAGCTGAGGCGCCACTGGGTCCTTGCGGTACGGTGATCGAAGCTGAAGTTGTAGCCGGTACCGAACACCCGGTCTTCGATTGTGGCAGACAGCCGGGAGCGCTCGGAAGCCTCCCAGTCAAAGCCCCCGCCATAAATTGCTCCACTCTGCTTGTTGCCGGTGCCATAGTCGTTCGACTCATGTCCGGCGATGGCCCTGAGACGGAACTGGGGGGTCACATTGATGTACAGCGTTGCCCGGCCAGCCTCCTGGATCCCGCGAGCATTGGCACTGTTGTCGAATTCCGTCTCGCTACGGGTGTAATCCACGCCCCAGCCGAACAGGCGCTGCGGTGCGGGATCCATCACCTGTCCGGTCCATTGGCCGAGACGCGAACCCTTGAGATTGTTGCCGCCGTCGTACCAGCGCGACATGTAGCCGAGTTTCGCCGTGGCGGTGTCGCCAAACCGGAACTGCAGGCGCGGAGCAAGCGACCAGGTACGGGTCTCGTCGTTCTTGCTGGTATTGAGGTCATCGCTGGCGGCACGGCCGGAGAAAGCGGAGAGGTTGTTCCGCGAAATGGAGCCACCCATGTCCACGTAAAACAGGTCCTCCACCGCCTCCAGCTCGCCTCGCCCCTGAAACGCCAGGTAGGAGGTATCGCCCTTGCTGTCGTTGGTATGGAAGGTATTGCGGAACTGCGCGTTCATGTTGCCGTTGAAACGCCCGCCTCGACGCGAGACGGCCAGCGAGGGCGTCACTTCCGCAATCCAGTCAGACTCCTTGCTATCGCGCGACGCACCGCCGTTGTCGGTCCATGTGAGCCGCGTCTGGACGGAGGGACGGACGTCCGTCTCCTGGGCATGCACCAGACCGCCAACCGCGGCCAAAGCGCAGCCCAGCGCCGCCGCCACGGCCTTGAGCCTGAACGTCTGAGCGGACACCTCAGGCCGCCTCGGACCTGGCATCCGAACCGTAACCGTAGCCATAACCATATCCGTAGTAGCCCCCGGCGCCACGCTCCCGCGCCTTGTTGAGCACCATCAGCTTGACGGGGCAATTCTCTATCGTGGAGAGCGCCTGCTTGATCGTCGCATGGGTGGTCTTCGCCGCCTCGACGACGATCACCACCTGACCCATGTGCGTCGCCAGCACGCGCGCCTCGGTCGTGACCAGCAAGGGCGGCGAGTCGAAGACGATCACACGGTCGGCATAGCGGGTGGCCATCTGCTCCAGCATGCGATTCATCGCATCGGACGCGAGCAACTCGGTTGCCCGCTGATGCGGCATGCCAGCAGGCAGCAGGGAGAGCTTCTCGATATTGGTACGCAGCAGGACGTCGCCCAGATCAGAGATATCGCCCGACAAGACGTCCATCAGCCCGCGCTGAGGTGGCAACCCCAGGCGGTTGAGTACTGAGGGGCGCGATACGTCGGCATCGACCAGCAGCACGGTGTGGTCCAGTTCCATCGCCATGCTGATCGCCAGATTGATCGCCGAGAAGGACTTGCCCTCTCCCGGCAGCGCACTGGTAACCATGATCAGGTTGCCATTGGCAATCACTCCCGCCCCCAGGCCCTGGGCGTTGCGCAGCAGCGGCCGCTTGATGACGCGATACTCCTCGGCCAGGGGGGAACGCGGCTGGTCCGGCGTAACCATGCCCATCTGGGCCAGCCGCCCGAGATCGATGTGGATGCTGCGCGAGGCCGGAGCAGCCGTCTCGACAGGCGCTTCAGGGGCAACCGCAGCAGGGGCCGGGGTCCCGGCCGAGGGCGCCGCTGGTGCGATCTGGGCCTCCTCCGCGGCAACCATCGAAGGCGCCACTTCGCCGCCTGCCTGCTTGAGTTGATCCAGCCGCTGGACCGCTTTCTCTATGAGGCTCATCCCGTCCCCCGCTATTTCTGCAACATACTGAGCAGGAGCGTCGCCACTCCAACTACACCGACGAAACCGGCAACGCCTCCCGAGAAAGCCAGCAAGCCTCGCTTTCTTGCCTTGGCCCGCTCAGGCGTCTGCAGCAAGGAAACGGCGCCCAGCACGGGGAGCCCAGTCACCTCGCGCAGGGTCCGGCCGTCACTGAACGCCGGCCTCAACTGGCTGATGAGGAAGGTGAGGGCGACCCCTACTGCCAGCCCCACCAGACCAACCAAAGGCATCAGCAGCACCCGGTTGGGCGCAGAAGGCTTGTTGGGCAGGCTGGGCGGGTCGATCTGCCGGAACTCCGCGATCCCAGACTGCGCGTCCATTTCCACCGAAATATTGGCCGACTCACGCCGCGCCACCAGGCTTTCATAGTTGCGCTTATGGACATCGTAGTCCCGGTTCAACTGGGCCATCTCGGCCTCCAGTTCCGGCAGGCGCTCAGAGGACGCCCGCAACTGGACCAGACGGCCTTCGTACTCTCCCACCCGCGCGCGCAAGGAGGCAACCCTGGCTTCGGATTCAGCCAACGACAGCTTCATCTGCTGATACACCGGGTTGGAATTCACTGAATCGAAGCGCCCCGGACCGGCCTTGCGCATCGCATCGACCTCTTCTTGCTTCTGCTTCTCAAGCTGAGCCAGCACGCGGCGGGCGCCCAAAACATCCGGGTGCTGGTCGGTGTAACGCTGCAACATGCTGTCCAGATTCTTCTTCAGCACATCGATACGATTGTCCAGGTCGGGAATGGAGACCGAGTTGGCGGTGCCCCCAGGCGCCTGCGGCAACAACACCGGATCCTCACCGACCAGTTGGCGCTGCATGGCGTCGCGCGAATTCTCCGCCTCCCGCAGTTCAAGTCGCGCCTGCGCCAGTTGCTGCTCGGTCTGCGCGATCTGCGTCACGTAATCCCGGGCGCCATCTCCCAGCAAGCCCATGTTGCGCAGTCGGAAGTCCTTCAAGCGATTCTCAGCCTCGGACAGCTTCTGCTCGTAGGTCTTGATCTGATCCTCGATGAAGCGCCGCGCGGCGTCAGTATCCTGCCGCTTGTTCACCAAGCCAGACTCGACGAACAGAGAAACCAGAGCCTGTACCACACGCTGCGCCCGCTCCGGGCGGGCATCCTCATAGGCAAGCGTGAAAAGGTTGTCCCGACCGGTGCCGCGAATCTTCAGATCCCGCGTCAATTGGGCAATCAGCGCCTCTCTGTCCTGCCGATCCCGGACCCCGAGATCGAGATCCGCCATGGTGATCAACTTCTCGACATTGGGACGATTGATCAGCGTCCGGCTGAGGATGGCAATCTGCTGATCCACGTTCGGCTGCACAGCCAACCCAGACATGAGCGGCCTAAGCACCGACTGGGTATCCACATACACCCGCGCAGTGGACTCATACTTGTCCGGCATCATGTAGATCACGATACCGCCCACTATCCCGACGATCCACGCCAGCGCCAAACCCCACCAGCGAAAACGCCACATGCCGCGCAAATAGCCAACAACCTGCCTGACGAGTTCTTCCATCTAGTAGCCCGGGTACCAAACAATGCAATCCGCCCCGGTTGAAAACCAAGGGCGGAACGAAGATGTGGAAAAACTCAGAACCAGCTTTGCGGGATGATGAGCACGTCGCCCGGCCGCATTTCCACGTTCGCGGTCACGTCGCCACGCTTGATGAGATCCTTGATGCGGACGCTGTATTGCTTATTGCCTTCGGCGGTGCGAAGAATGGTAGCCGCATTGCCATCAGCATAAGCGGTCATCCCCCCCACCGCGATCATTACGTCCAGCAAGGTCATTTTCTGGCTGTACGGCAGAACCTGCGGCTTACCAGCCTCACCCACGACCCGGATCTGCTCGGAATAAGGGCCAACGAACTGGGTCACGATCACGGTGACAACCGGCTCCCTGATGTACTTGCCGAGTTCCTTTTCGATGTCCCGAGCCAGCGTACTGGCATCTTTGCCCAAAGCGGGCAAATCCTCTACTAATGGGGTAGTGATTTTTCCATCTGGACGTACGGGTACGGACATGGACAATTCAGGATTGCGCCAGACGACCACGTTAACTGCGTCACCAGGCCCGATAACGTAGTTGTAATCCGCGCTGGCCGCCGCCGAGGGAGCCGGCGGATATGAGGTGGCACAGCCGGAAACCAAACCGATCATCATGCCAAGGGCCAGCAATCGACGGCCTCCAGCCAACACAATCGAAGCGCTTTTGCTCATTGTCAACATACCCCTTCACCGGAACGGCGACTATGATACGCCCTGTGGGTGGCAAAAATGCTACCAAGATGCACCTGCCGGCCCCAAGGAAAAAACACACACAAGCGGTTACAGCCAGATATCTGCTCCGCAATTAGAGTCTGGCGACCCGGGGAGGGATATCTGTCGAAAGGCACAGAATTCCCTAAACGCCGCCCGCCTGCGGGCTCGTCCAAAGAGTGCCTTCGAACCTATGATGATCGAAACAGCTGGCCACGCCAAGCCGTCTCCAGACGTGGCGCTTTCGCTGCCTCCCCGCCTGGGGGCACAGGTAAAGCAGGGCAGCTTTTCGCTCAATGATGAATTCATTTTCGAGCGTGCAGATTACCGAATCTGCTTTGCGCAAGGCAGTGAAGTCCTGCGCAACAAACTCGCGTCTCTGGTGGAGCGGATGTATGGCTCCCGAGGACTGCACGTATATCACGCGATTCAAGACCTTCACCCCAGCCGCGCAATCCTGGTTGCTTGCCGGGGCGAGCACCTGTTCGGCACGCTCACCCTGGGCCTGGACTCCAAGGCCGGCTTGCTTGCCGACACGCTTTACCGCCCCCAGATTGATGCAGTCCGCGCCAAGGGAAGGAAGGTCTGCGAAGTAACGCGGCTCGCGATCGACCCCGAGTACGGCTCCCACGACGTGATGGCCTCGATTTTCCAACTCGTCTATGTAATGTCCCGACTCATCCACGGGATGACAGATCTTTTTATTGAAGTCCACCCCCGCCACGCCGGCTTCTATCGCCGGATGCTCGGATACAGAATTGCGGGGCCAGAGAAAATCTGCCCGCGCGTTGGCGCCCCTGCCGTACTGCTGCATTTGCCACTCGAGTACGCAGACGCCCAACTTCGCCAATTCGCCGGCAAGCCGATGAGCCGAGAACGCAACCTCTATAAATTCTCCTCGCCACTGCGCGACCTGGCAGCGCTAACGCTCACCTTGTCGCCGGCGAGCGCCAACTGCTGAAACTCAGAACCAGCGCCTCAACTCGACGTACAACCGGTCACTATTATCATAGCGGCCGAAAAGCCCGACCGAACGACCGCCGAACACATCCGCTCCGAACTGAGCACGCCATTCGGGAGCGAATTTCCAGGTCAGCTTTGGCCTCAGCATGTAATCCTCGCGATTGAAACTCGACACGGCGAGGAATTCAAACTCCAGGTCATCGCCGAAATGCCTCACGACCTGGAATGTCATCCCTTGCTCATCGCGCCCCTCCTTCATGCCAAAGTCGCGATCGTAGTATGTACGGCCAAAGTACTGAACATTGAAGCGCCAGATATCCTGGACGGGCAAATCGACGCCCACAACATAATCCAGCGTATCCGAGGCCTGCAGACCGTTGGCTACACTTGGATCACTGGTAAGAAAATGGCGCCCACGGGTATGAACCGCCTCTCCCTTTAGAACAAACTCACCAAGATCCTTACTCATGGTCGCCCCGAGCTGGCGGATCCGGTCATGGCGAAATTCAAAGCCAGGGACAGCCGAAGTGCGATAGAGAGTCGGAGAGACATCTAGACTTTCGTAATAGAAAGCACTCAAATCCCAACCGCCCACCAAATGGGATGCCCGCACCCCCCAATTTCCATTGTCAAAGCCGTTTGACGGCTTGCGCTCTTTGATATGCGTTCCCGCTGGGATATCGGGATAAGGAAAAAAATCAGCGCCAGGCTTCCCGATCTTGTCGAAACTGGGTACCGGAATCCACAGCAATTCGAAGTGCGTGTCACCAGCAAAATACTCGGCTCGGGCAGCCCACTGTGGAATACGCAAGGCTTCGAACTCGGGGAGATAAAACTCTCTCAGGTCTCGCGCGGAAACCACGTCCGCGAAAAAGAGCCCGACCATTTCGCCCCAAACCACATGTTGGCGCCCCAGCCGGAACTCCCAGTCCCCTGAGCCAAAGTCCAGATAGGCCTCGCGCAAGGAAAGGCCCGCGCGTTGATCATCCCGGACGGAAGAGGGATAGTGCCCACTCTCAAGATCATAGGCTGCATCGCCTTCCGCACGCCCCGACAACTTCCACCTGATTCCCGCAGCCGCGCCACTAGCCCCCAATTCCAGCCTGGCTCGCAGTTTGGACCAATGTTGGGCCTCGCCGACAGTGTAAGCCCCTGAAAAATCGGCATAGCCACCCAGCTTCAGCCCACCGCCCCCCCCCGCTTCAACCGCCGGTTTGGGACCAACATCAAAGAGCGAATCCAGATCGCCGTCCTCCGCTGCACGAGCCGTCGCAGCCCCGCTGCAGGCAATCGCCAGCAGCACCCCTCCCCAAAAACGCATCGATGACCCCTTTAGACTTCCGGATCCTCTTCGCCTGTGGCGCGGCGATCCTGGACGAACACCCACTTGCGCTCGGACCTCATGCCCAAGGCGGTAATCTGGCCGTCAGCGATACGCACCAGACGGTCCGCCATGTTCATCACCTTGCGATCATGAGTAGAAAAGACAAATGTGGTGCCGGCTTGGCGGTTGATCTCACGCATCAAGCGCAGGATGCTCTCGCCGGTCTTGCTGTCGAGGTTAGCGGTGGGCTCATCGGCCAGCACCATTTTTGAATGCGTCACCAGGGCACGCGCTATTGCAACTCGCTGCCGCTGACCGCCGGAGAGCTGATTCGGGCGATGGTCGGCATACTTGCTCAGCCCCACCATACCCAGATAGTGCGCCACCCGCTCCTTGCGCTCCGCCCTACTGAGTTCCGGCAATTGCAGCAGCGGATACTCCACGTTCTCCTCGGCAGACAATACCGGGAGGAGATTGAAGGTCTGGAAGATGAAACCCAGCGTCCGCGCCCTGAGATCGGCAAGCTGATCCGGCGTCTGCCCGGATACATCCCGGCCATCCACGACGACCCGCCCCTCGCTGGGGGTATCGATACAACCTATGATGTTGAGGAGGGTAGACTTGCCGCTACCGGATGGGCCTGCAATCGCCAGGAATACCCCGGGCTCGACAGCCAGCGAGACATCGCTGAGCGCCTGAACCTCCTGGTCTCCAAGCCTGTAGCGCTTGCTCACGCCTTCTACGCGTACGATCGCCATGTAGCAAGCCATCGATGAATGAGAACGCCATAAGGATAGCACCCATGCCCCGCATCGAACGATCCCGGCTACGCCTGCTTGCCTCGCTCACAATGGGAGTAGCCGCTCCGGCATTCGCCTGGGCCGCCGAGACAGAAACCCCAGCGGAAAAGAAAGACGACGCTGCCAACCAGTTGGTGGCGCGCGCAGATGAAATCCGTTTTCCGCGTGAGAGCTTTCAGACTGAAATCACCATCACCAACTTCAGCGGCGAGCAGGAGGGCGAAACACGGAAATTCCGCGTTTTGTCCCGTGGCAATGAAAACACCATCGTCCTCACGCTGGAGCCCGCTTCAGAACGCGGCCAAGCTTTGCTGATGCGCGCACGGGATCTCTGGGTTTTCCTGCCTAGCGTATCGCAGCCTGTTCGCCTCTCACTTGCTCAGCGACTGACCGGACAGGTTGCCAATGGCGACCTCGCAAGAGCCAACTTCGCAGGCGACTACAACCCGACACTGATTGGCACCGAAACACTGGACGGGCAAACCGCCCAAGTTCTTGAACTTACCGCAGTGGATCGCAGCGTGACCTACTCCAAGGTGAAATACTGGATACGCGAGCAGGACGGCCGCCCGATAAAGGCCGAGTTTTACGCACTATCCGGGCGGCTGCTCAAAACCTGCTACTACGAGAACTTCAAGGAAATGGCTGGGCGCGTACGCCCCACGCGCCTCGTCATGGAGGACGCCTTGAAGAAGGGAGAGAAGTCCGTCCTCAGCTACGAGAACATGGCGCTACGTGATTTACCGGAGCGGGTATTCACTCGCGAATACCTGAAACGACTGGAGTAGTAAAACATAAGCGGGAAACTACTCAGATCACTCTCCAGAAAAACAAAACGGGCGCCGAAGCGCCCGTTTTTCATCCAAGCTCGTACTAGACGAGATTAGAAGGAGTGACGGACACCCACGTTGAAGCCGCGCTCGTAGGCACCAGACGCGATGTTGGCACCGGTCGCATCACCGATGCTGGCAGCAACGCCAGCAGTCTCAGCCGCATTGTTGTTGTTGATGTCGGCGTAGGCGGTGTAGATCGCGGTACGCTTGGACAGCGCGTGCTCGTAGCCGATACCCCACTGGCTGGACTTGCCATCGCTGGAGCCGTCGATCTCGGCCTTGCGACGACCGTAGGAAGCCTGGATCTTGCCGGCGGCACCGACCGGAACAGCAGCCGTCAGGGCCCATTGCTTAAACTTCACGTCGGAGTTGGCGGCAACGGCCTGCACGTCGCGCACACCGTAGATCGCGCCCAGCTTCACGACGCCAAAGTCATAGGTACCAGCCAAGTCCCACACCTTGATCGCATCGGTACCAGCAGCATTGCCACTGGCAGAGTTGAGGTGGATCTGGTGCAGGTTCAGACCGACATAGACCGGGCCGTTCTTGTAGGACGGGGAGAACGCCCAAGCGCGGCCGTCTTCGCTGGTGGCGAGCCCATAGCCATTCCCACGGGTTTCATCGCCGGAGAAGTTGTTGGTCCAGCCAGCCACAAAGCTGAAGCCACCCCAGTTCGGGGAGACATAAGCGGCCAAGTTGTCCAGACGGGCGTCACCCATGTAGATGTTCGCCAAGGAAGCCACGGTCCCCTTGCCAAAGCCGAACGGATCGATATTTTGGACGATCATCAAGTGTTGCGGGGCGTACTGACGACCCAGCGCGACGGTACCGAAACCGCCGGACAGGGACACGTAGGACTGACGGTTCACGCTACCGACGGTGCCGCCGGCAGTTTCGCTGCGACCGAAGCCCATCTCGTACACAAAGCCGGCCTTCAGACCATTGCCCAGGTCTTCAGTACCCTTGAAACCGATACGGTTACCGGCGCTCACGCCGCCATCCAGGGCGCTGCGGGAATCCAGACCGTCGATACGGCTGTCACCGGTCCACTGGTAGCCGTAGTCGACCACACCGTAGATCGTCACGTTGGACTGCGCGAAAGCCGGCGCGGACATCAGGCCAGCAACAGCCAGCGCGATCAGTTTCTTCTGCATTTGCTTCTCCTCTAATTGAAGTTGAGACCGCTGGGCAGGGCCCGGGCCCGACTTACCTCTCTAACGAGGGGTTGCGGCGATTTTGCAAATGGGGAAGGACCGCAGGCAAGCACGATGTGAGGAAACCGACAGTTTGGCGACGAAGCTGTTGCATGTGTGCAACAGCCGCCAGCGGCCTTGAACGGAGGGCGATGAGGCACATCCGCGTCAAACCCTTGGCATCAAAGGCAAACTGCCCGGGAGTCAAAGGGAAGACGGCCTTCCCCCAGCCCGCCTCTCTCCGAAGCAGAAAAGGGATGGCTCTCCCGTCCAGGCAATCGCCGCCCCCATACTCCGGCGGCCGAGTCGTTCGGCAGCTTCGAGCCGGATCTGGGGGCCACTTTCCCCCTTCGACATGCTCAGGGTGCCCCGTCTCCAGCCTCCTTGCCGGCTTAAACCCCAGGAGCCCCTGGAACTCTCCACCCCATTAGCACTCTCAAACCTCGAGTGCTAAGATTCGGCACACGGAGGTATACACATATGTCTCAAGCCCTGTCGTTTCCGATTCCCGCTGCGGGCAGCATCGACCAGTACATCCAGTCGGTGAATCGCATGCCTCTGCTCAGCGAGCAGGAGGAAGTGGAGTTGGCGACCCGGCTGCGCGACGAAGGCAGCGTTGAAGCGGCGCGCAAGCTGGTCATGTCCCACCTGCGCGTGGTGGTGGCGATCGCGCGCGGCTACCTCGGTTACGGCCTGCCCCATGCCGACCTGATCCAGGAAGGCAATATCGGCCTGATGAAGGCGGTGAAGCGCTTCGATCCGACGCGTGGTGTGCGCCTGGTTTCCTTCGCCATCCACTGGATCAAGGCGGAGATCCACGAGTACATCCTGAAGAACTGGCGGCTGGTGAAGATCGCCACCACCAAGGCGCAGCGCAAGCTGTTCTTCAACCTGCGCAGCATGAAGCAGGACAGCGGCACGCTGAGCAGCGACGAGGTTCGCGCGGTGGCGACCCAGTTGGGCGTGAAGCCCGAAGAGGTGGTGGAGATGGAGACCCGTCTCGGCGGCCGGGACATCCCGCTGGACGCAGGGAGCGACGATGACGAGGATCGCTACGCCCCGATCGCTTATCTGCCCGACCCGCATGCCGAGCCTTCGGAAGTGCTGGAGCAGGCGCAGATGGCGCATCTGCAGGACAGCGGACTGCGCAACGCCCTGGCCTCGCTGGACGACCGCAGCAGGCAGATCGTGCAACGCCGCTGGTTGAACGAAGACCAGAGTGCGACCCTGCATGAACTGGCGGCCGAGTATGGCGTATCGGCTGAGCGCATCCGCCAGATCGAAGCCAAGGCGATGCAGAAGATGCGGGGAATGCTGGCGGAAGCGGTTTGAGCCCCTGCCGCCCTGGATGAGAAAACGGCAGCGTCATCGCTGCCGTTTTTCTTTTCAGCGCCCTGCGAGCAAGCGCTTCAGGTCAGCAGCGATGTTTTCCGCCGTTTCGCCATGCTTCACATAGAGGCGCAGCTTGCCTTCCGGATCGAAGACGTAGGTGCCGGCAGAGTGATCCACCGTGTAGTGGTTGCCGCTGGTATCCCCGCTCTTGCGGTAGAAGACGCGAAAATCACGCGCCACGGCGGCGGTTTCCTCCAGGCTGCCGTGCAGGCCGACGAAGCGCGGGTCGAAGGCGGGGACGTACTGAGCCAGCAACTCCTCGGTGTCGCGCTCCGGGTCCACCGTCACGAACAGCACCTGCACCTTGTCTGCCTCCGGGCCGAGCTGGCGCATCACCTCGGCCATGGTTGCGAGGTTGGTGGGGCAGACGTCCGGGCATTGGGTGTAGCCGAAGAACAGGGTGACGGCCTTGCCGCGGAAATCGGCCAGCGTGCGCGCCTTGCCGGTGTGATCCTTGAGCGCGAGTTGCCTGCCGTAGTCGGCGCCGGTGATGTCGGTGGAATGGAAACCGGGAGCGGAGGGGGTGCAGCCGGCGAGGGTGGCGGCCAGCGAAACCGCTGCCGCCAGGATCAGGGGTCGAAGCATCAGGAAGGTATCTCAGGGGCTCAGGTAGTGGTCTGCCAGCAGGGCGGCAAACAGCAATGATAGGTAGACGATGGAAAAGCGGAAAGTTCGGCGGGCGAGGGCGTCACTGTAATCCCGGTGAAGACGCCAGGCATAACCGATGAAACGCAGGCCCAACAACACCGCAATGGCGAGATACAGCGCGCCGCTCATGCGGGTGGCGAAGGGCAGCAAGGTGACCGCGAACAGCACCAGGGTGTAGAGCAATACCGACAGCCGGGTGAATTCCGCGCCGTGGGTCACTGGCAGCATCGGCAGGCCGGCGCGGGCGTAGTCGGCGGTGCGGTACAAGGCCAGCGCCCAGAAGTGCGGTGGCGTCCAGGCGAAGATGATGAGGAAGAGCAGCAGTGCATCCGCGCTCACCTCGCCGCTCACTGCCGCCCAGCCCAGCACCGGCGGCATTGCGCCGGCCGCGCCACCGATGACGATGTTCTGCGGCGTGCGCGGCTTGAGGAACACGGTATAGACCACCGCGTAGCCGAGAAAGGTCGCCAGCGTCAGCCACATTGTCAGCGCGTTGACCGCGCCGCCCAGCAGCCACAGGCCGGCGCCGCCGAGCAGGACGGCGAAGACCAGCACTTCCGCACTACCCAGATCCCCCCGCGGCAGCGGCCGTCCGCGGGTGCGTGCCATGCGGGCATCGAGTTGCTGCTCTATCAGGCAGTTGACCGCCGCCGCCGCGCCAGCAACGCAGGCGATGCCCAGCGTGGCGCAGAACACCAGCGCGGGCGCCGGCAGGCCGTCGGGCACCGCCAGGAACATGCCGATTACCGCGCAGAACACGATCAAGGCATTCACCCGCGGTTTAGTCAGCGCAACGAAGGACTGCAGGCGGCGCAGGCCATCGCCGGCGTTCAGCGTGATCGTCTTCATGCATGCCCCCTCTTGCGCATGGCCGTCGGCCGGAAGGGCAGCACCTGCCCATGGGAATGTGCCGCCGCCGACCATCCGAGCCGGGCGGGGCCCGGCCTTGCGCGGAAACGCAAGCCCGCAGGCGCGGTCCGCAGGCAGAAGCCGTGATTGATCCACACCAGGATGCCGAGCAGCAGCGCGGCACCGGCGTTGTGCGCCACCGCCAGCCCCAGCGGCAGGCTAAACAGCACATTGGCGATGCCGATGGCGACCTGCAGCAGCACGCCAGCGATCAGCACCCGCCCCATGAGGGCCGCCGCTGGCTGCCGGCTCAAGCGCCAGCCCGCAGCGACCAGGAAGCCGCCCACCAGCACCGCGCCGATGCGATGCATCCAGTGGATCGCCGTCAGCGCGGCAAAGGACAGCGGCTCGCCGTCGGCCGTCATGCCCAGTTCGCGCACCACATGGAAGGCGTTGCGGTAATCGGTTTCCGGCCACAGGCTGCCGTGGCAGGTGGGGAAATCCGGGCAGGCCAGCGCAGCGTAATTGGTGCTGGTCCAGCCGCCCAGGGCGATCTGCGCGACCAGCAGCAGCAAGCCCAGCCGCAGCGCCGCCACCGTTGCTGGCGCGGCAGCCACTCGCCGGACACCCGAAGCCCGCAGCGCGATCCAGGCCAGCAAGCCGAGCACCGCCATACCGCCCAGCAGGTGGGCGGTAACGATGGCCGGCTTCAGCAGCAGGGTCACCGTCCATTTGCCGAGCAAGCCCTGCAGCACCACCACCGCAAGCAGCAGCAATGCGGCTACCGGGGCGCTGCGCGCCGCCCCCTCGCGCTCGCCGCGCAGACGCCAGGCCAGCACGGCGATGGCGATCAGCAGCAGGCCCAGGCCGCCGGCCAGATAGCGGTGGATCATCTCCTTCCAGGCCTTCGCCAGGCTCACCGGGCCGTATGGATCGGCAGCATGGGCAGCGAGGATGTCGTCAGCGGCGTGATGCGGACTCAGCTGACCATAGCAGCCCGGCCAGTCCGGACAGCCGAGGCCGGCGTCGGAGAGGCGCACGTAGGCACCGACGACGACCACGATCAGCGTCAGCACCAGCGCGGCAAAGACGCAGCGGCGATAGGCCTTCATCACGCCCCCGGCCGCCGCCTTCATTGCCCTTCTCCCCGGCCCAGGGCGGAGTACTTCAGCAAGCGCTGCAGGTCCCGCATCATGCCGCGGGTGTCCTCGGTGGCATCCACCGCGTCCGGGAAGCGCATCATCACCTGCCCCCGCGGGTCGACCAGGAAGACGCGGCCAGCGTTCGCCTCCGGCAGGCTTTGCAGCCAGGCCCCGCTGGCGCGCGCCACCCGCAAGCCGGCATGCTCCGCCAGCAGGGCCGTCCCGGGCCGGCCGTCATCGCTCACCAGCCACAGGCGCGCCACCCGCTCCATTTCCTTGCCCTGCGCCAGGCGCGTCTGACGCATGCGGTAGAGAGCATCGACGCAGGCCGAGGGGCAGGCGGCCGGAGCGGCCAGTACCAGCGTCCAGCGGCCACGCAGTTCGTCTGCGGAAAACTCCGGCTGCCCCGCCACCCCGGGCAAGGTTTCAGCCCCCAGCGGCAGGGGGCTCAGCAGCACGCCGAAATTGACCCTGCCAGCCGGTTGCCAGACATAGAAGGCGAGGTAGGAAGCCAGCACCGGCAATACGCAGACCAGCGCCAGCGCCAGCAGCGTACGCCGCCCCTGGCTGCGGCGCCGCAGCGCGGGAGCCGATGCGTCAGACAGGGTCGCACTTGCCATTGCCGGCCTTCTCGTTTCCATGTCGAACCCTCCGTTCAGCGCCACGCCGGGCGCGCCACCCGCTGATGCCGCCAAAAACCGTCGCCAGCGCGGCCAGGCCGTACCACTGCAGCGCATAGCCGCGGTGGCGATCGACGCCGGCATCCGGCCGCGGCCAGTCCCTCAGCAGGCCATCGTCCGCGGCGGAGGTCTGCCAGAGCAGCCAGGCAGCAACCGGCGTTCCCGTGCGGGCCGTGTAGCGCTCGGCGTCCACCCCTTGCCAGCGCGGCCCATCCGCCCCCTCGCCACCGAGCGCGAAGCCGGCGGGCGGGGAGTAGTGCGCGCGCCCTTCCACGTCCTGAGTGCCGACGGGCACCGGCACCTCAGGCAGCCGCGCCCGATCCAGCCCGGCGGCGATCCAGCCCCGATTCACCAGCACCTGCCCGGAGCCATCCGCCAGCTCCAACGGGGTGAAAACCTGGTAGCCCGCGCGGCCCTCGTGGGTGCGGTTGTCGAGGAAAACGGTGCCACTGCCGCGCCAGCGTCCCACCAGCACCAGCAGCTGCCCCTCCTCCGGCCTCGCCTGCGCACCCACGGACCTGGGCGCCTGTTGTGCGAGGGCGTCCAAGCGCGCTTGCAGGGCGCTCTTCTCATCGGCGCGGCGCAGCTGCCAGTTGCCCAACTGCAGCGTGAGCAAAGCCAGTGCGAGGCAGGCCAGCGCCGGCAGCACGCGGGCGATCAGCCGGCGCACCGGACGCCTCTCCCACCACAGCACGGCATCCAGGGAGTTCCCGCGCGCAGCAGCCTTGCGAGAGCGTTCATGCCCGCGTCCCCCACGCTGGCAGCCGGTGGGGCCTCGCCCCTAAACTGCAAACGCTCACCGGAGAGTTCAGCCATGCGCATCGCCGTCATCGCCTTTCTCGTGCTCATCGTCGCCAGCCTGGCGTCCGCCCTCGGCTTCCTGCTGCGCGACCGCGGCCAAGGCACGCGCACCGCCAGGGCGCTAGCGATACGCGTAGGCCTGTCCATCACCCTGTTCCTGCTGCTGATGGCCGGCTTCGCCAGCGGTCTCATCGACGGCAAGCTCTGAGGCCGCCGGGGCTAGAGCCAATACACCACGACGAAGAGGATCAGCCACACCACGTCCACGAAGTGCCAATACCAGGCGGCGGCCTCGAAGCCGAAGTGGTGCTGGGCGTTGAAGTGGCCCGCAACGGCGCGGCACAGCATCACCGTGAGCATGATCGCGCCCACCGTCACATGCAGGCCGTGGAAGCCGGTGAGCATGAAGAAGGTGGAACCGTAGATGCCGGTATCCAGCCGCAGGTTGAGCTCGCCATAGGCATGCACGTACTCGTAGGCCTGGAAGCCGAGGAAGATGGCGCCGAGCAGGATGGTGAGCAGCAGGCCCAGCTTCAATTGGCCGCGCTTGTCTTTGAGCAGGCCGTAGTGCGCCCAGGTGAGGGTGGCACCGGAGGTGAGCAGGATCAGGGTATTGATCGCCGGGATGCCCCAGGCGCCCATGGGGGTAAAGGGCTCTACCGCCGCGGTGTCCAGCGCGCGCGGCCCGGCATTCGGCCACGCGCCGTTGTAGCCCTGCCACAGCAGCGCCTCGTTCTCGCCGGAAGAGAGCGCGGGCACCGCCAGCGCCCGCACGTAGAACAGCGCGCCGAAGAACGCGGCGAAGAACATCACCTCTGAGAAGATGAACCAGCCCATGGACCAGCGGAAGGAAGCGTCCACCCGGGTGCCGTACTTGCCGCCCTGGGACTCCCGCACCACCTGCCCGAACCAGCCGAACAGCATGTAGATCAGGATGGCGATGCCGAGGAAGAAGATCCACGGCCCGGCCTTGACCTGGTTGACCCACAGCGCCGCGCCGGCACCGAACAGCAGCAGCGCGATAGAGCCGAAGATGGGGAACCGCGAGGGCTCCGGCACGAAGTAGCGTTCCAGCGTCTCACTCATGAGCTTCACCCTCCAGCTGCCATCTGTGCGGCCCAGCGGCACGACGGCTGTCCGCAAGCACTCTGCTGCCCCACCTGGCCTCGCCCGCTGAGCCGGACTGGCCGCAATCCGGTTCAGCGGGCGAAACCTCTGTCTTTCTTCCCTCTCCCCGGCCCCCGCGAGGGGGTGGGAGAAAAACCACTCGCGGCGTAAACCAGGCCACCCGAACAGCATTGACCTGCCCGCTCACCACTACGCGCTCACCACTACCCTCACCACCGCAACCAGCACCAGCACGAACACCAGCCCCGCGATGAGCCCGGCGACGATCACCGCCTTCGGATCCAGGGAGCTGGCGTCCTCCTGGTAGCCACGGCGCTTGCGCACGCCGAGGAAGGACCACAGCACCGCCCTCAAGGTCGCCAGGAAGCCCGCCCTGTCGCCCGCCATTCCCCGGCGCTCAACTTGTTCGCTGCCGGGGGCCGGCCTTGGGCGGCGGCGCCTCGGAAGTCTGGCGCCGTCCCTCGACCTCGAAGAAGGTGTAGGACAAGGTCACCGTGTGCACCTCTGCAGGCAACGCCGGATCAACAACGAACACCACCGGCATCAGCCGCCGCTCACCCGCATCCAGCGTCTGCTGCTGGAAGCAGAAGCACTCCATCTTGCGGAAGAACTGGCCGGCGAGCTGCGGCCCGTAGCTGGGCACCGCCTGGCCGGTCACCGGCTCCCCGCGCACGTTGGATACCTCGTAGGCCACTTGCACCAACTCCCCCGGATGCACCCGCATGGAACGCGTCTGCGGCTCGAAGCGCCAGGGCAGGTCGTGGGTATTGGCGTCGAACTGGACGATCACGGTACGCGAGGCATCCACCTGGGTATTGAACACGCCGGCGTGTTCCGGCCGCAGCAGCTGGTTGATGCCGGTGACCTCGCAGATCTTTTCGTAGAAGGGCACCAGCAGGAAACCGAAGCCGAACATCGCCACCGCGGCGACGCCCAGCCGCCACAGCAATCTCCTGTTCTGCCGCTCCAGGCGGATGGCCCTGCTCATGAGCATCTCCTCCACACAGGCCGCGGCGCCAACTCCGGCACCGCTCGCCGCCGCATCCCGTTCATCCGCCGAACACCTTGTATTTCAGGATCACCGCGATGAAGAAAACCAGGGCCACCGCCGCGAGCCCGAGGCCGGTACGCAGATTCTGGCGCTGGCGCTCCATCGCGACTCCTCCTCTCACCCTGCGCTCACTTCACCAGCGGCGCGTCTTCGAAGGTGTGGTACGGCGCTGGCGAAGGCACCGTCCATTCCAGGCCTTCCGCGCCGTCCCAGGGCTTGGCCGGCGCCGGCTTGCCGCCGCGCACGCACTTCACCACCGCCGCCAGGAAGATCAGCTGCGACAGGCCGAAGCCGAAGGCGCCTACGCTGGCCAGCGCGTTGAAGTCGGCGAACTGCAGGGCGTAGTCCGGTATGCGGCGGGGCATGCCGGCCAGGCCGAGGAAGTGCATCGGGAAGAAGGTGACGTTGAAGAACACCAGCGAGCACCAGAAGTGCAGCTTGCCCAACCGCTCGCTGGGCATGTGGCCGGTCCATTTCGGCAGCCAGTAGTAGGCGCCGGCGAACAGGGCGAACAGCGAGCCGGCCACCAGCACGTAATGGAAGTGGGCGACGACGTAATAGGTGTCCTGCACCTGGATGTCGATGGGAGCGATGGCGCAGATCAGCCCGGTGAAGCCACCCATGGTGAACACGAAGATGAAGCCGGTGGCCCACAGCATGGGCGGCTCGAAGCTGAGCGAGCCGCGCCACATGGTCGCCACCCAGTTGAACACCTTCACGCCGGTGGGCACCGCGATCAGCATGGTGGCGTACATGAAGAAGAGCTGACCGGTCGCCGGCATGCCGGTGGTGAACATGTGGTGCGCCCACACCACGAAGGAGAGGATGGCGATGGAGGCGGTGGCATACACCATGGAGGCGTAACCGAACAGCGGCTTGCGCGCGAAGGCAGGGATGATCTGGCTGACGATGCCGAAGGCCGGGAGGATCATGATGTACACCTCCGGGTGGCCGAAGAACCAGAAGATGTGCTGGTACATCACCGGGTCGCCGCCGCCGGCGGCATTGAAGAAGCTGGTGCCGAAGTGGCGGTCGGTGAGGATCATGGTGACCGCGCCGGCCAGCACCGGCATCACCGCGATCAGCAGGTAGGCGGTGATCAGCCAGGTCCAGCAGAACAGCGGCATCTTCATCATCGTCATGCCGGGCGCGCGCATGTTGAGGATGGTGACGACGATGTTGATCGCCCCCATGATGGACGACAGCCCCATGATGTGGATGGCGAAGATGGCGAAGTCCATGCCCATGCCCATCTGCACCGACAAGGGCGCGTACAGTGTCCACCCGGCGGCGGTGGCGCCGCCCGGCACGAAGAAGGAGCCCAGCAGCAGGATGGCGGCCGGCGGCAGCAGCCAGAAGCTCCAGTTGTTCATGCGCGCGAAGGCCATGTCGCTGGCGCCTATCATCAGCGGGATCTGCCAGTTAGCGAAGCCGACGAAGGCCGGCATGATGGCCCCGAACACCATCACCAGCCCGTGCATGGTGGTGAGCTGGTTGAAGAATTCCGGCTGCACCACCTGCAGGCCGGGCTGGAACAGCTCCGCCCTTATCGTCAGCGCCATCACGCCCCCGGACAGGAACATGACGAAGCTGAAGATCAGGTACATCGTGCCGATGTCCTTGTGGTTCGTCGTGGTCAGCCAGCGCATCAGCCCCGACGGTGTGTGGTGGTGATGGTGGTCCAGCGGATCCGGGATGACGGCGGCCATGCGGTGCCTCCTGCCTGGGTTGCCCTTGTTTCGCCTGCGGCGCTCAGCTCTTGTTTCGCCCCGCCTTCACTTCCGCCGGCTGTACCGCCTCGCCGGTGTGGTTGCCCCAGCTGTTGCGGGTGTAGGTGATGACGGCGGCGACGTCGGCGTCCGACAGCGCGCCGCCGAAAGGCGCCATGGCGGTGTTCGGCCGGCCGTGGAGCACGATGTCGATCTGCCCGGCCTTGTCGCCCAGCACCACCTGGGAGCCGTCCAGCGGCGGGAAGGTGGGCGGCAAGCCCTTGCCATTGGCCTGGTGACAGGCGGCGCAGATGGTGCCGAACACTTGCTCGCCGCGCGTCATCAGCTCCGCCATGGACCACTCGCGCGCCTCGTCGGCGGCGGCCCCGGCAGCCTTCTCCTTGTGCTCAGCCACCCAGGCGGCGTACTTCTCGGCCGACACCACATGCACCTCGATCGGCATGAAGCCGTGGTCGCGGCCACACAGCTCGGCACAGTTGCCGCGGTACACGCCTTCCTTGTCGGCCTTGAACCAGCTATCGCGGATGAAGCCGGGGATCGCGTCCTGCTTCACGCCGAAAGCCGGCACCCACCAGGAGTGGATGACGTCGTTGGCGGTCAACAGCACCCGCACCTTCTTGCCCACCGGCACCACCACCGGGTTGTCGACTTCCAGCAGGTAGTTGTCGCCCTTCGCGGCGGCGCCCTCGATCTGGTTGCGCGGGGTGGAGAGGCTGGAGAGCAGGCGTATGCCCTCGCCCTCTCCCTGCAGGTAGTCGTAACCCCACTTCCACTGGTAGCCGGTGGCCTTGATGGTGATGTCGGCCTCGGAGGTGTCCTTCATGGCGATCACCGTCTTGGTCGCCGGCCAGGCCATGCCGAGCAGGATGAGCACCGGGATCACCGTCCAGGCAATCTCCACCGTGGTGTTCTCATGGAAGTTGGCGGCCACCGCGCCACGCGAGCGGCGGTGGTGTATCACCGCCCAGAACATCACCCCGAACACGCCGACGAAGATGACCAGGCAGATCACCAGCATCAGCGTGTGCATGTCATGGATCTGCTCAGCGATACCGGTGACCGGATTCTGCAGGTTGTAGCGTGCCGGCGCATGCTGGGCGTACGCCGCCGCAGCCGGAACGAGAAGAAGCGCTGAACCTGCAATGCGAGCGGCAAGACCCATGTCCCAACCCCCATCGATGCAGTTTCGGCGGACAGGCGGAGCAATGGCGCGCAGCCATCTTGAGGCTGCGCAAAGTGCACATCCAGGATGTCGCAGCTTTGGGGCTGGAATCGGGCACCGCCATCGTCCGCCGCATCGGCCGGAACGATCCTCCATCGCGGAAAGCCTTGTTTTTCGTGGTTCCCGGCCTTTCCGCACGGTCGAGCCGATCATGCCATAGCGAATTTCTCGGTCGCAACACGATATTTTGATCAAAGTCAATATGCTGCATCGCGATATTTGCTAAGCACAAGGAAGGACGGGCGGCACGGCGATGCAGTTCGGGTTTTCCCACCGGCAAGAATGTTGCAGCGCAATATTTAAGCGCCTTGATCTGCAAGACATTTACACCTAGCCGCACCGCCATTCCCATACGCTACCGAATGGAAATGGCCGTATAATTCCCCGCTTCGCAGGCGGCCGGCGATCCCGACCGCCCGACATCAGCAAGAGGCCCAAGGCCCGATCCCCATTCGGCAGACACAAGGCCCGCCACCCGCGGGCACGGCATCACGACCGGGGCGTGAAGGAGGCAAAGGAGGACGCACCCGAGGTGCGCCCATGGCTCCCCTACGCTTTCCATCGTCATGACCTCTTCCGACCGTATCCTGTCTCCCGCACTCCGTTCCAAGCTGATGAACGCCGAAGCCGCCGCCGCGCTCATTCCCTCCGGCGTCAATGTCGGCATGAGCGGCTTCACCGGCGCCGGCTACCCCAAGGCCGTTCCGGGCGCGCTGGCCAAGCGCATCATGGACGCCAACCTGCACGGCAAGAACTTCAAGATCGGCGTCTGGACGGGCGCCTCCACCGCGCCCGAGCTGGACGGCGCGCTGGCCATGGTGGACGGCGTCGAGCTGCGCCTGCCCTACCAGTCCGACCCCACCTGCCGCAAGCGCATCAACGCCGGCGAGATGGAATACCTGGACATGCACCTGTCCCAGGTCGCCCAGTTCGTCTGGTTCGGCTTCCTCGGCAAGCTGGATGTGGCGGTAGTGGAAGTGGCCGGCGTGCTGGAAGACGGCCGCCTCATCCCATCCTCCTCGGTGGGCAACAACAAGACCTGGCTGGAGCAGGCGGACAAGATCATCCTGGAGGTGAACACTTGGCAGAGCAGCGCGCTGGAGGGCATGCACGACGTCTACTACGGCACCGCGCTGCCGCCGCACCGCAAGCCGATTCCGCTGGTGAAGGTGGACGACCGCATCGGCGAACCCTACCTGCGCTGCGACCCGGAAAAGGTGATCGCGGTGGTGGAAACCGCCACGCCGGACCGCAACTCCGCCTTCAGCGCGCCGGACGAAAGCTCCCGCCTCATCGCCGGCCACATCCTGGAGTTCTTCCAGCATGAAGTAAAAAAGGGCCGGCTGCCGGCGGACCTGCTGCCGCTGCAGTCCGGCGTCGGCAATATCGCCAACGCGGTGATGGCCGGGCTGGACCAGGGCCCCTTCAACAACCTCACCGCTTACACCGAGGTGCTGCAGGACGGCATGCTGGACCTGCTGAAGTCCGGCAAGCTGGCCTGCGCCTCCGCCACCGCCTTCTCGCTGTCCTCGGCGGCGCTGGCCGAGCTGAATGCCGACCTCGCCCGCTACCGCGAGCGCATCATCCTGCGCCCGCAGGAGATCTCCAACCATCCGGAGCTGATCCGCCGCCTGGGCGTGATCGCGATGAACGGGATGATAGAGGCCGACATCTACGGCAACGTCAATTCCACCCACGTCATGGGCACCCGCATCATGAACGGCATCGGCGGCTCCGGCGATTTCGCCCGCAACGCCTACATCTCCATCTTCATGACGCCCTCGCAGGCCAAGGGCGGCGAAATCTCCTGCATCGTGCCGATGGCCTCTCATGTGGACCACACCGAGCACGACGTGCAGATCATCGTCACCGAACAGGGCCTGGCCGACCTGCGCGGACTGTCGCCCAAGCAGCGGGCCAGGGTGATCATCGAAAACTGCGCCCACCCGCACTTCCGCCCAGCGCTCAACGACTACTACAAGCGCGCCCTGCTGCATTCCGAAGGCAAGCAGACGCCGCACCTGCTGGACGAAGCCCTGTCCTGGCATCTGCGCTACCTGCGCGGCGGCCAGATGTAAGGCGGCGACCGGCCCGCGCCCGCCTCATGCGCGGGCCGGTTGCTGCATCGCCTTAGTTCTGAACTTATAGGTTCAGGTGCTTAGGCAGGCCGGCGAATCCTCCTAGAATGGCGCGACCCGACTTTTCCCCGGAGGAATCCAGATGAAGATCGCCAGCAACGTCACCGAACTGATCGGCAACACCCCGCTCGTCCGCCTCAACCGCCTGGCCGCGGGGCTGGACGCCACCATCGCCCTCAAGCTCGAGTTCTTCAACCCGGCCCACAGCGTGAAGGACCGCATCGCCGCGGCCATGCTGGATGCCGCCGAAAAGGCCGGCAAGATCGGCCCGGATACCATCATCCTCGAGCCCACTTCCGGCAACACCGGCATCGGCCTGGCCATGGTCTGCGCCGCACGCGGCTACAAGTGCACCATCGTCATGCCGGAGACCATGAGCCGCGAGCGCCGCCTGCTGATGAAGGCCTACGGCGCCGAGCTGATCCTGACGCCGGGGCCGGACGGCATGGGCGGCGCCATCGCCAAGGCCAGGGCCCTGGCCGAAGCCGACCCGCGCTACTTCATCCCGCAGCAGTTCGAGAACCCGGCCAACCCGGAAATCCACCGCAACACCACCGCCGAGGAAATCTGGCGCGATACCGATGGCCAGGTCGACATCTTCGTCTCCGGCGTGGGCACCGGCGGCACCATCACCGGCGTCGGCGAAGTGCTGAAGGCGCGCCGCCCGGGCGTGAAGATCGTCGCCGTCGAGCCGGATGCCAGCCCGGTGCTGTCCGGTGGCCCGAAGGGCCCGCACCCCATCCAGGGCATAGGCGCCGGCTTCGTGCCGGCCATCCTCAATACCGAGGTTTATGACGAAGTCGTCCGGGTGAAGAACGAGGACGCCTTCACCGTCGCCCGCGCACTGGCCGCGCAGGAAGGCCTGCTGGTCGGCATCTCCTCCGGCGCCGCGGTGCAGGCCGCGCTGGAAATCGCCAAGCGGCCGGAGAGCAAGGGCAAGCTCATCGTCGTCGTCATCCCCTCCTTCGGCGAGCGCTACCTCTCCACCGCGCTGTACTCCCACCTGGAGGCCTGATCCCTCGCGGGATTCCCACCGCCCTCCGGCAGCAACACCGCGGGGCCGGGCAGAAGCGCAGGCTTCTCCCCGGCCCCGCTGCCGTATTACGCTTCACACCCTGCTCCGCAGCGCACGGGGCACTGCATAGAAGGAAAACACCCTGGAAACCGGTCTACCCTCCGCATTCGAAACCGCCTCCGGCTTCTTCGGCGGCATCGGCCTCTTCCTGCTCGGCATGCACCTGCTCACCGACGGCCTCAAGCTCGCCGCCGGCCGCGCACTGGAAGACATGCTGGAACGCTCCACCTCCACCCGCCTGCGCGGCCTCGCCGCCGGCGTGCTCATCACCTCGCTGGTGCAGTCCTCCACCGCGGTCACCCTGGCCAGCATCGGCTTCGTGAATACCGGGCTGCTGTCGCTGCAGAACGGGTTGTGGGTGATCTTCGGCTCCAACGTCGGCTCCACCATGAACGCCTGGCTGGTGGCCGCGCTCGGCTTCGGCTTCAAGATCGACGCCTTCGCCCTGCCCTTCGTCGGCACCGGCGCCATCCTCATGGTCGCCACCCGCGCGGTGCGCGGCCGCGCGCTGGGCCAGGCGCTGGCCGGCTTCGGCCTGCTGTTCATCGGCATCGGCGTGCTGCAGGACACCTTCTCCGCCTTCGGCCGCGGCTTCGATCTCGCCGCTCTCGCCATTCCCGGCGTTACCGGCTACCTGCTGCTGGTCGGCCTCGGCACCGTACTGACGCTGCTGATGCAGGCCTCCGGCGCGGTCATCGCCCTGGTCATCACCGCCGCCCAGACCGGCCTGGTGCCCATCGAAACCGCCTGTGCCATCGCCATCGGCACCAACATCGGCACCACCTTCACCGCCATCCTCGCCGCCATCGGCGCCACGCCCAACGCCAAGCGGCTGGCCGCCTCGCATGTGTTCTTCAACCTCATCGCCAGCGCGGTGGCGCTGATGCTGCTGCCGCTGCTGATCGCCTTCGTCGAGCGCATCGGCGGCTGGTTCGGCGGCACGCCGACGCCGGCGGTGATGATCGCCCTCTTCCACACCACGGTGAACGTGCTCGGCGTGCTGCTGATGGTGCCGCTGGCCGACTGGCTGCTGCGCGTCCTCTCCGCCCGCTTCGGCGGCGACGAGAACGAGACCCGGCCGCAGTACCTGGACGCCAACGCCGTCGCCGTGCCCGACCTCGCGGTACGCGCACTGCGCCGCGAGCTCGGCCGCACCCAGCAGTACGCCTGCGCCGCGCTGGCCTGCGCCGCCGCCCAGCCGGCCGACACCACCGGCGTGCAGACGGCCCGCACCCGGCTGGAAACCCTGGCCGAGGCCATAGACCGCTACAGCGGCCGCATCACCTCCCTCAGCCTGCCGCTGGCGCTGGGCGAACGCCTCGCCCGCAGCCTGCGCGTGCTGCAGTACCAGCAGACCGGCACCGACTACGGCCGCCACGCCGCCGAACTCGGCGGCCTGCTCGGCCCCCTGGCGGACGAGGAACTCGCTGCCGCCGCGCTCGCTTTCACCACCGCCACCGCCGAACTTGCCCGCCAGGCAGAGACCGACACCGAGGGCTTCCGCGCCGCCGCGCTGGAGGAACAGCTGCTGCGGGTGGAGAGCGACTACGCCCGGCTGAAGGAAAACCTGCTCGCCGCCGGCGCCCACGCCCGCCTCAACATCCATGAGATGCAGGAGCGGCTGCGCCAGGCCAGCCTGCTGCGGCGGGCGGCCGAGCAGGCGGCCAAGGCGGCGCGCCACCTCGCCGCGCTGGACTGCGGCGCGATGGAACCGCAGGACGGCGGCGCCCAGGCTGCCGAACTCGCCGACGTCGCCTGATCCCCGGCCCGCGCCGCGCACGCCCCCGCTGGCGGACGCGGGCTAGAATTCCGCCCTTTCCTCCAGTCAGGCGCCTCCGACCATGAGCACCCGCCCCTACGCCCGCCCCGCCTTCGAAGCCAAGATCTGCCCGCCGGAGCAACTGGCCGAACGCGCCGCCGCCCTGCCGCAGCCGCTGGTGTTCACCAACGGCTGCTTCGACATCCTGCACCGCGGCCACGTCACCTACCTGGCGCAGGCGCGGGCGCTAGGCGCGGCCATGGTGGTGGCCCTCAACACCGACGCCTCGGTGAAGCGCCAGGGCAAGGGCGACGACAGGCCGATGAACCCGCTCGAAGACCGCCTGGCGGTGATGGCCGCGCTCGACAGCGTGGACCTGGTCACCTGGTTCGACGAGGACACGCCGCTTGCCCGCATCCTCGAGGCGCGCCCCGGCATCCTGGTGAAGGGCGGCGACTGGGCGCCCGAACGCATCGTCGGCGCGACGGAAGTACGCGGCTGGGGCGGCGAAGTCCACTCTATTCCGTTCGAAGTAGACCGCTCCACCACCGCGCTGATCCGCCGCATCCGCGGAAAGTAATAGCCGGCCGGCTGAAGAAGGGCAGCCGGTTTCGCTTCATGCCATACAGATTTCTTTAATTTTTCTGAAACCTCCTATTTAAATTCCTGCAAAACAGGACGGACACACTGGCGCCCGCCGCAATAGCGGACTCCCTTACGGCGGGCCCCCTCCCATACCGCCGTCCGTCAGACAGGAACCCCGGGCAGCCAAGCAGGCAGCCCGATCTGGAGATTTTGGATGAAACTCAAAGCACTGCCCTTGCTGCTGGCCGGCCTCGCGCTGAGCGCGCCCGCCACCGTCCTCGCCGCCGGCCCGACGGTTTACGGCAAGGTGAACGCTTCCTTGCAGAAGTTCGACATGGAGCAGATCAGCGGCGGCCAGGTCGTCAGCGAGCGCGATGACTGGCAGATGCGCAGCAACGCTTCCCGCATCGGCGTCAAGGGCGACTACGACATCAACGAAAGTCTGAAGGCCGTCTACAAGCTCGAGTACGAGATCTCGGTCGATACCGGCACCAACAGCAACGGCCGCGAATTCGCCGCCCGCAACATCGTCGGCGGCCTGCAAGGCAGCTGGGGCACCTTCCTCTTCGGCCGTCACGACACGCCGCTGAAGCTCATCCAGGAGAAGGTCGACCGCTTCAACGATCTGCAGATCGGCGACATGTCGAACTTCCTCGTCGGCGAGTTCCGCCGCGACAACATGATCATGTACACCTCGCCGGACTTCAGCGGCTTCAACCTCACCGCCGCCTTCTCGCCGGGCGAGAGCGCCATCGGCGCCGACGGCAAGGAAGACGACAGCCTGGCCGACTCCGCCTCCTTCGCGCTGACCTATGGCGCCGGCACCGACCTCTACCTGGCACTGGCCCACGAGCAGAACATGGCCAGCAACAGCAGCGCGGGCAGCTCGGACATCACCCGCCTGGTCGGCGAAGTGAAGCTGGGCGCGGTGAAGGTGGGCGCGCTGTACCAGACCGCCCGCCAGCACAAGAGCGAAGACGCCATCGCCGGCGTTCCTTCCGGCATCAACCAGTTCGGCGGCAGCTTCGAGAAGCAGGACGCCTGGCTGCTGAGCGGTGAATGGGCCGCGACCAAGGCCATCGTGCTGAAGGCCCAGTACGGCTACTCCGAGAGCAAGCCGCTGACCGCCAACCGCTCCGACGCCGAAGCCACCCAGATCGCGGTCGGCATCGACTACAAGCTGGACAAGAACTCCAAGTTCTATGGCTACTACGCCCAGGTCGACGTCGAAGGCGACAGCGCTTACAGCACCGGCAAGCCGTCGGACAAGACCATAGGCGTGGGCTACGAGATCAACTTCTGATCTCCGCTTCCCCGGCTTCTCGCTTCATCGCATCGGCATCGGCGGGTTTCCCCGCTGGTGCCTTTGCCCGCTGAAAACAATCCCCCGCATCCGCCGCCGCACCGGCGGCCCCGCTACAGGACCTTCCAGATGACCCGCTCCCGCCTGCAACTCTCCCTCCTCCTGCTCGCCAGCCTGCTGCCCGGCCCGGCAATGGCCGAGTCCGACGTCGACCAGGCCGACTCCCTGCGCTTCCAGCAGTTCTTCGAGGACAAGAGCGATTCGATCAAGGTCTGGCGCGAAACCGACGGCAAGATCGAGAGCGGCCGGCGCAAGCCCATGGTGAAGGCCTATGAGGACGGTGGCGCCGCAGCCAAACCGGCTACCGCCAATTCCGCGACCGCTGGCGCCGCCAATACCCCGCGCACAATCGCACCGGCGACGGCCAAGCCCGCCGCTGCGGCTGCGCCGGAAGAGCTCCGCGGCATGCGCTACGAGATCCGCGAGCGCTACACCCTGGACCGCAGCGACGACACGCCCTACTCTGCGCTGCACGTGGTCACCGCCATGCACAAGCAGATGGCCGGCCTGTGCCCCAAGGGCTGGCGCAAATACGCCGAGCGCAGCGAGCCGGTAGGCAAGGATTTTTTCCTGTACTACGAGCTGGAATGCCTCTGAGGCTGCACGCGGAAAAGTGGCTGGAAGGCGGGGCGGGAGGCACCGTCGCAGGGCGCCGGCAGGGACTGGCGCCCTCCCCGCTCAGGGAGACAACCGGTCGCCTGATCCTGGAACGAACGGGTCGCGCCAACTCCCGCCAGCCCCCCGGAGCAGGCTGAAGGCGCCGCACCAGCGGACGACCTCCGCTGCCGCCCGCGTCGCTCAGGCGTCCTTCACACCCTTGCCAGCGTCCGTCGTGCTGGCGCTTTCTTCTCCCGCCGCCGGCAAAGGCTCCAGGGCGCCGACGCCCGGCCGGCGCGGCAGCCGCAGGCGCATGGTGGTGCCGCAGCCGGGCGCGCTGCTCACGTCTATGCTGCCGCCCAGCAGGTCGCGCACCAGCGAATCGACGATGTGCAGGCCCAGCCCGCTGCCACCCTGGCCCAGCCGGGTGGTGAAGAAGGGGTCGAAGATGCGGCGCAGATGGCTGGGCGGAATGCCGCAGCCGTCGTCGCTCACCTCGATCAGCACATGCTCCTCGCCATCCGCGCGGCCGCTGACCTTCACCCGGCCGCTGTCGCGGCCCTCGAAGGCGTGGGTGATGGCGTTGTTGATCAGGTTGGTCAGCACCTGCCCCAGCGGGCCGGGGTAGCTGTCCAGCATCAAGCCTTCGGCCACCTCGGTCTCCAAGGCGTAGGGCAGGCGTTTCAGCGAGGGGCGCAGCGTCATCGCGATCTCGTCCACCACCTCGGTGAGGGCGAACTCCCGCCGCTGCGAACTCGCCTGGTCCACCGCAACCTGGCGGAAGCTGGCCACCAGCTCGGCGGCCCGGCCGAGGTTGCGCTCTATGATGTCGTTGCCTGAAACCGTCTCTTCCAGGTAACGCTCCAGCGAGGAGCGCTTCAGCCCCTGCGCCAGCTCGCGCTGCATGGCGCGGGTATGGTCGCGCACCGTGTTGGAGGCGATCAGGCTGTTGCCCAGCGGGGTGGACAGCTCATGGGCCACACCCGCCACCAGCGAGCCCAGCGCGGCCATCTTCTCCGAGCGCAGCAGGCCCTCCTGAGTGACCCGCAGGTGATCCAGCGCGGCGCTGAGTTCGGCGGTGCGCTCGCTCACCCGCAGTTCCAGCGTGTCGTTGAGCTCCCGCAGCTGCTGCGCCGCCTCGCGCTCGGCGGTGATGTCTTCGTAGGCGACGACGAACATCACCCCCAGCGAGGCCAGCTCCACCTTGTTGCCGGAGACTTCGCACAAGCGCCGGCGGCCGCCGCCCTGCGGCTGCATCCAGGCCTCTTCCGCCTGCACCAGCGGCGCCGCGGCGATACGCTCGAAGAAGCTCGCCCGCTGCTGGGTGTCGCACCACAGGCCGAAGGTGTGATTCACCCTGCCGCGGGAGGCCTCGGCATCGAAGCCGAACAGGCGCTCCCAGGCGGCGTTGGCGTCCACCAGCCGCAGGTCCGCCGACCACACGGCCATCGGCACCGGCGAAGCCTGGAACACCGCCGAAAACTTGCGCTCCGCCTCGCGCCGGGCGCTCTCCTCTTCCAACTGCGCGGTGACGTCGAGGTCGATGCCAACGATGTAGTAGTCGCCCTCCTCCTCGGCCGGAATGGCGAACAGCGTGGCCAGCACCTGCAGCACCCGGCCATCGGCACGGCGCACTTCCATCAGCTCCGGGCCACGGGTGCCGCCGGCGCGGTCTATGCCGGCCAGCATCTGCGCATACTGCTCGGCCTGCCGCGGCGACAGCACCAGCTGCTCCAGCGTGCGTCCGATGGCCTGCCCGGCGGTGAAGCCATACAGGCGCTCGGAGCCCGGGTTCCAGTAGACCACCCGGCCGGCGGCGTCATACCACTGGATGGCGACCTCGGTGGCGTTGTCCAGCATCGCCCGCAGGCGGGCCTCGCTGCGGCGCAGCGCCTCCGCCGCCAGCCAGCGGGCGGTGAGGTCGTGGCCGATGGCGGCGATGCCGCCCTTGCCCCGCTCGCCCAGGTGCAGCGTCCACGCCACCCGGTGATGGCCGCCGGCGCGATCCACCACCTGGCCTTCAAAAGAGGCGGTAGGCGCCCCGGCCCGCAGCGCGGCGACGGCCGCGTCGCACCAGCTGCCGCCGGCGCCCTCCTCGGCCTGCAGGTAGGCATCCAGCGGCCGGCCGGCGAGCGCTTCGGGCATCACGCCCAGCAGGCGGCAGAACGCAGGGTTGGCGTATTCCACCCGCGCCACGTCGTCCAGCCGCAGTACCAGCTCGGAGGTGCTCTCCAGGATCTCGCGGTAGGCCGCCTGGCTGGCGGCGATGGCTTCTTCCCGGCTGTGGATGGCCTCGCTCATGCCGCCGAAGGCCGCGGCCAGTTCGTTGAACTCGACTACCCGCGAGCGCCGCCAGCGCAGGCCGTAATCGCCGCGGGCGACCTGCTCGGCGAATTCGCCCAGACTGCGGAACTGGCGGCCGAACAGCGCGGCCTGCATGCCAGCGCCAGCCAGGCCCAGCACCACCGCGCACAGCAGGCCCAGCATCATGATGGCGCCGGCGGTGCGCGCCGGCCGGTAGGCCTCCACCGTGGGCCGCATCACCAGCACCCGCCAGTCCAGCTCCGGGATGCGCAGCAGGGAGCCCACCATCTCCTCGCCCATCATCTCGAAATGCACCAGCGGCCATTCATCGCGACTGCGGTCGCGGACGAAATCGAAGCCGCTGAAATCCTGGTAGTGGGTATCGGGGTCGGCGGAAGAGTCCACCAGCACATGGCCGCGCCTGTCCAGTACCAGCGTGGCCACGCTGCTGCCCTCGCTGAGGCCCTGCACCCGCGTCATGAAATCCTTCAGCTGCAGCTCGGCGATGACGGTGTGGGCGCCGATGCGGTAGGCCACCGCCACCGTGCGGCGGGCGCTGACTGGCGACAGGAAGGCGTCCGTCCAGCGCACGTCCGCGGCATCCTGCGCCAGCCGCCACAGCGGGTGGGAAGAGAAGTCTAGGCCGATCAGCTCATCCCGCAGCAGCCTGCGCTCGGACTCCACGCCGACGCCGACCACCATGCCCAGGCCATCCAGCAGATAAACGTTGGAGAAGCCGCTGCCGGCATCGACGAAGGCATCCAGCCGGGCAGACAGCGTCGCCTCCGGCCCGCGGCCGAGGTCGGCGAGGATGCGGGCGAAGCTGGAGACGGCGAAGCGGGGCCCATCCAGCACCGACTCCACCTGAGCGCGGATGGCGCGGGCAAGCTGGATCTGGCGGCGCTCCACCTCGCCCTCGTTCTGCGGCAGCAGCCAGCCGACCACCAGCGGGTAGACGATGGCGAAGGTGATGGTGGCGACCAGGATGGAGCGCAGGAACAGCAGGTGCGAGAGCCGCGCCGCCGGCAGCCGCAGCCGCGCCCGCCAGCGCGGCGGCAAACCGGGCCACAGGCGCGACAGGCGGCTCATCGGGCTTCGCCCCCGTCCAGCAGCGCCACCTTGCGGTACTGCCCCACCCGCACCACCGCCATGAAGAGATCACGGCGGGAATCCCCGTAGGCGTCCAGCGCCACCCTGTGCTGCAGGCCGTCGAAACCGCCGTGGGCGAGCAGGCGCCGGCGCACCTCGGCGCGGCTCGCGTCCGGCGCTTCGCGCAGGGTGTCGAGCAGCAGATGGGCGGCGTCGTAGGCGGCCACGCTGACGATGCCGGGCGCCACCTGGAAGCGCTCGATGTAACTGCGGCGGAAGGCGATGTAGGCCGGCGCGCTGCTGTCGCGGTCGAAGAACTGCGGCACGTACATGCCCTCCACCGCGCGGCCGCCTATCTCCATCAACTGCTCGGTGGCTGCCCACTCCGACGCCGCCAGGCGCAGCCGCGGCTCCCGCGCCCGCACCAGCCGGGCGATGCGCGACACATCCACCACGCTGGCCACCGCCACCACCAGGTCCGGCCGGGCGGCCAGGATGCGCTCGACCTGGGGGCGCAGCCTGGACGGCGTGTCGCCACGGAAGGACTCCCGGCGCACCACGCTGCCGCCGCCGGCCGTGAACGCGCTCTCGAAGCTGTCGGCCCAGTCCGCGGTGTAGGCGGCGTTGGCCTCGTCGGTGATCAAGGCCACCCGCCGGCTGCCCTCGGCCTGCAGGAAGTAGCGGGCGCTGACCGAACCATAGGTGTGCGCGGTGGAGACCACGCGCAGGAAGTAGTCGTCCTTGCCCTGCAGCTGGCTGCCGGTAACCGAGGGCGACAGCAGCGTCACCCCGGCCTCGTTCGCCATCGGCACCACCACCTCGGCCACCGAACTGGTCATCGGCCCGATCACCGCCACCACGCCGGCATCGATCAGCGCCTTCATGGCGACCTGGGCGGTCTCCGGCTGCTGGCCATCGTCCCTCACTACCAGTTCGAAGCGGCGGCCGGACTGGCTGGCGTTGGCGTCGTCCAGCGCCATCAGCACGCCGCTGCGCGCCTCGATGGACGCATCCGAGAAGCGCCCGCTGAGGCTGCCGATGAAGCCGATGCGCACCGGCTCCGGCTTGGCGCAGGCGCCGGCGGCCAGCACCGCCGCCACCGCCAGCACGCCGGCGGCGAGGCGGCGCCAGCCCGCGCCCCGGCCCGCACCCATGTCAGCCGCGGGCACCGGCGTGGGCGCGCAGCCAGGCCAGCCACTCGGCTGCCGGCATCGGCTTGGCATACAGCCAGCCCTGGCCCAGTTCGCAGCCCATGGCGCGCAGCGCCTCGGCCTGGGCTTCGGTCTCTATGCCCTCGGCCACCAGCTCCAGGCCGAGGCGGTGGCCCAGGCCGCACACCAGCTCGGCGATCTCCGCGCCCTTGCCCGGGCGATCGAGCTCGGAGACGAAGCTGCGGTCTATCTTCAGCCGGTCCACACGCATCTGCTGCAGGTAGGAGAGCGAGGAAAAGCCGGTGCCGAAGTCGTCTATCGCCACCTCCAGGCCCATGGCCTTGATCTGGTCGAACAGCTCGATCATCCGCCCCGGCTCGCCCATGGCCACCGACTCGGTGATCTCCAGCTCGATGCAGTGCGGCCGCACGCCGCTGTCGGCCACCGCGGCGCGCAGCTTGTCGAGGAAGCTGGGGTCGCGGAACTGGATGGAGGAGACGTTGATCGCCATGCGGATATCGAAGCCCGCCTCCGCCATCTCGGCGGCCTGCCGGCAGGCGTGGCGTATCACCCTTTCGCCCAGCGGGGTGATGAGGCCGGAGCGCTCGGCCAGGGCGATGAAGCGGTCCGGCGGCACCATGCGGCCATCGGCGGCGCGCCAGCGCAGCAGCGCCTCGGCGCCGACGCAGCGGCCGCTCGCCAGCTCGATCTGCGGCTGGTAGACGAGGAAGAGATGATCGTCGGCAAAAGCCTTGCGCAGCTCATTGAGCAGATTGACGCGGTCGCGGATCTCCTCGCCGATGCGGCGGGTGTAGCTGGTGAGGCTGCCGCGCTCGGCGCGCTTGGCCTGCTTGAGGGCGAGGAAGGCATCCTCCAGCGCCTCGCTGCCGTCGCCCTGCACCTCCTTCAGCCGCACCAGGCCGATGGTGACGGAGACGGTGATCTCGTTGCCCTCCACCGCCAGCGGCCGCTCGAACAGCCCCGCCAGGGTGGCTTCGTCCGGGCTGCTGCCGCACCAGAAAACCGCGAAAGTGTCGCTGCCCACCCGCGCCACCTGGGCATCGCCGCAGCCGTGCGCCAGGCGCTCGGCCACCGCCTGCAGCAGGCAATCGCCGAAGCGGTGGCCGAGGGCACCGTTGATCTCGCCGAAGTGATCCACGTCGATCACCGCCAGCAGGCCGTCGCCGCGGGGACCGGCGGCGAGGTGGCGGTCAACCAGCTCGATGAGGTGACGCCGGTTGGGCAGGTTGAGCAGTTGGTCGTAGTAGGAGTAGGCGTTCAGCCGCTCCAGCAGGTGGGCGTTGTCCAGGCAGACGGAAACGTTGGCGCAGAACATCTGGATGAGGTGGGCATCCAGCCCTTCGTCCACCAGCTCCGCATCCACGTACGCGGCCAGCGCGCAGTCGGAGCCGCCGCCGATGTGCAGCGCCAGGCCGTTGCCCGCCTCCAGCACGGTGGCGCCCTCCGCCAGCGCCCGCTCCAGCATGCCGGCGATGAGGGGGTCGCCGATGGCGGACAGGGGATGGCTGATGGCATGCTCGAAGCGGCCGGCGGCGGCGATCACCACCGGCCGGGTGTCGCCATCCCGGCGGGCACAGACCAGGCCCTCCGGCTGCAAGCCCAGCAGGGCGGCGATCTGGGTAATCACGCCGGCGGCGAACTCGGCGATGCCGCTGGTCTGCAGCAGCGAGGCGCTGCCATTGATGATCTTGCTGAGGCCGATGCGCCCAGCATTGATGACGTGGATCTGCATGTAGGTGCGGATCGCCGCCGTCAGCGCCGCATACAGCCGGCCGCGGGAAAGCTCGGTCTTGTTCTTGTAGTCGTTGATGTCGTAGTCGCGTATCGCCTCCAGCTCGGGGGCGTAGCCGGGCTGGCCGGTGCGCAGGATGATGCGCGTCTCGCGCAGCGCGTAGCGGTTGCGGATCTCCTCCACCAGCCGCAGGCCGGCATCCTCGGTCTCCATCACCACGTCGAGCAGGATCACCGCCAGATCGGCGCCCTGGGCGAAGAAGCTGCGCGCCTCGGCGGCGGAATGGGCATGCAGGAACTGCAGCGGCCGGCCGAGGATCTCGGTGCCGGAGAGGCTCAGCTCGGTGCTGCGGTGTACATCCTCGTCGTCATCGACGATCAGTATCTTCCATGCCAACCGGCTCCTTTCCCCATGCGGCCCGGTTACGGGTTGCGGTTCATCGGCAAACTCGAGCAGATCGTCGTCGCTCATGCAGGCTCCGGTTACTGGCGCTAAGTGCGTGTCGTCCGCAACACTGTCCGACGGACGGCAGGATGCCGCAGTTTAGAGCAGCGACGCCACGCCGCATACAGCGCCGGCGCTCGCCGGTAGAATAGCCGCCGATGTCGCCCATGCCGCCCGCCCCCTCCGCACTCCACGTCCTAGAACACGTCTTCGGCTACACCGCCTTCCGCGGTCCGCAGCAGGACATCGTCGAGCATGTCGCCGCCGGCGGCGACGCCCTGGTGCTGATGCCCACCGGCGGCGGCAAATCCCTGTGCTACCAGGTGCCGGCGCTGCTGCGCGAGGGCACCGCCATCGTGGTGTCGCCACTGATCGCGCTGATGCACGACCAGGTGAGCGCGCTGGTGGAAGCCGGCGTTTCCGCCGCCTTCCTCAACTCCAGCCTGGACATGGACCGCGCCCGCGCGGTGGAGCGCGCGCTCTACGACGGCGAGCTGGACCTGCTCTACGTCGCCCCCGAGCGACTGATGACGCCGCGCTTCCTCGATCAGCTCGACCACCTACGCGACACCGGCCGGCTGGCGCTGTTCGCCATCGACGAAGCGCACTGCGTGTCCCAGTGGGGCCACGACTTCCGCCCGGAATACTTGCAGCTCTCCATCCTGCCGGAGCGCTACCCCTCGATTCCGCGCATCGCCCTCACCGCCACCGCCGACCGCCAGACGCGCGAGGAAATCGCCCAGCGCCTGCGGCTGGAGGACGCGCGCCGCTTCGTCTCCAGCTTCGACCGCCCCAACATCCGCTACACCATCGTGGACAAGCAGGACGCGCGGCGCCAGCTGCTCGGCTTCATCCGCGAGGACTTCCCCAGCGACGCCGGCATCGTCTACTGCCTGTCCCGCCGCAAGGTGGAAGAGACCGCCGCCTGGCTGTGCGAGCAGGGCGTCAACGCCCTGCCCTACCACGCCGGCCTGCCGGCCGAGCAGCGCGCCGAGCACCAGACCCGCTTCCTGCGCGAGGACGGCCTGGTGATGGTGGCCACCATCGCCTTCGGCATGGGCATCGACAAGCCGGACGTGCGCTTCGTCGCCCACCTAGACCTGCCGCGCTCCATCGAGGGCTACTACCAGGAAACCGGCCGCGCCGGCCGCGACGGCCAGCCGGCGCAGGCATGGATGGCCTGGGGCGCACAGGACGTGGTACAGCAGCGGCGGATGATCGACGAATCCGAAGCCGGCGAGGATTTCAAGCGCCTGGCGCGCAACCGGCTCGACGTGCTGGTCGGCCTGGTGGAAGCCACCACCTGCCGGCGCCAGCACCTGCTCGCCTATTTCGGCGAGGACGCCGCGCCCTGCGGCAACTGCGACAACTGCCTGAACCCGCCGCAGACCTGGGACGCCACCGACGCCGCGCGCAAGGCGCTGTCCTGCGTCTATCGCACCGGCCAGCGCTACGGCGCCGGCCACCTCATCGACGTGCTGCGCGGCGAGCGCAGCGAGAAGGTGCTGGAGCGCGGGCACGACCAGGTGAGCACCTTCGGCATCGGCGCCGAGCTGGACGAAAAGCAGTGGCGCACCCTGTTCCGCCAGCTGGTGGCGCGCGAATACGTGGCGGTGGACCACGAGCGCTACGGCGCGCTGGCGCTCACCGACCTGGCCCGCCCGCTGCTGCGCGGCGAAGCCGAGTTCCTGATGCGGCTGGTGCCGGAGCGCGACAAGCGCCGCAGCAAGCGCCCGGCCCGCATCGACATCCCCGGCGGCATCCCGACCACGCTGTTCGACCGCCTGCGCGCCTGGCGCGCCGAGACGGCCAAGGAGCGCAACGTGCCGGCCTATGTCATCTTCCACGACGCCACGCTGCGCGAGATCGCGGTCGCCCGCCCGTCCAGCCGCGATGAGCTGGCCGGCATCTCCGGCATCGGCGACCGCAAGCTGGACGCCTACGGCGATGCCATCCTGCAGGTGATCGCGGAGACGAACTGAAGCGCCCCGGCGCCAACCGGACGGCCAAACAAAAACGCCGGCACAAGCCGGCGTTTCTTCTTACCGCGCGAGCAAGCTGAACAGGCTCACAGCACCTTCAGCAGCTCCACTTCGAACACCAGGGTGGCGTTCGGCGGAATCACGCCGCCGGCGCCGCGTGCGCCGTAGCCCAGCTCCGGCGGAATCGTCAGCTTGCGCGTGCCGCCCACCTTCATGCCCTGCACGCCCTCGTCCCAGCCGCGGATCACGTGGCCGGCGCCCAGCGGGAAGTTGAACGGGTCGTTGCGATCCTTGCTGGAGTCGAACTTGGTGCCGTCGGTCAGCCAGCCGGTGTAGTGCACCGACACCATGGCGCCCTTCTCGGCGAGGTCGCCGCTGCCGCTCTCGATGTCCTCGTAGACGAGGCCGCTGGGCGTGGTGGTCTGGGTCATCGGGGTTCTCCTGCGTGATCGAAAAGCGGCGATTCTACCCGCCCTGCCGCCGGCGGCCGGCAAACTTCTCGCGGAACTTGGCCACCTTGGGCGCCACCACGTACTGGCAGTAGGGCTGGTCGCTGTTGTTGGCGTAGTACTCCTGGTGCTCCACCTCGGCCGGCCAGAAGGGACCGGCGCGCTCGACGCGGGTGACGATGGCGTGCGGGTAAACGCGCGCCTCGCCGAGTTCCTCGATCAGCGCCAGCGCGGTGTGGAACTGCTCGTCGGAGGTGAAGTAGATCACCGAGCGGTACTGGGTGCCGATGTCGTTGCCCTGGCGGTCCAGGGTCGTGGGATCGTGGATGGTGAAGTAGATCTCCAGCAGCTCGCGGAAGCTGATGCGCGCCGGGTCGAACTCGATCTTCACCACTTCGACGTGGCCGGTGCCGCCAGCGCACACCTGGCGGTAGGTGGGGGCCTCGAGGTGGCCGCCGCTGTAGCCGGAGACCACCGACTCCACCCCCTCCACTTCGAGGAACACCGCTTCCAGGCACCAGAAGCATCCGCCGCCCAGAATCGCCGTCTCTCGCCGGGTTTCGTTAGTCGTCGTCATTTCGTTCGCCTCTCTCTGTTCTCTTGGGGTTTTGCTCATAAGACAACATAGCCGACGCCGCATTCAAGCGTCGGTTCCCGATATCAACGGAAAGAGAGGGAGTAATACACATCCAGCGCGTTGTCGGTGCCGCCGCGGGCCACCAGCGACACCCGGCGGCTGAGCTGGTAGCTGAGCTTCACCAGCGTCTCTGCGCCGCCCAGGCTCTGCTCGAAGGACAGCATCAGGTCGGAGGACAGGCGCTTGCCCACCGACAGCACCTGGCCGGTGACGGTGGGGTCGCTCACCGTGCTGCCACCGCCGGCCACCTGGCTGGTGGCGGTGCGGGAAGCGCTGTTGAGCTCGCCCTGGCCGATGGAGAAGCTGTCGAAGCCCAGGCTGCGGGTGAGCTCCTCCGTCATGCCGCCGCCGGGGCCGCCCAGCAGCGCCTGCGCCGCCGGCAGCAACAGTGCGAGGTCGGCGCCGCCGGCGGCGTCCGGCGCCCGGCCGAGCACGATCCACGACAGCTTCTCCGGGTCCGGCACATTGGGCTGGGACACCAGCCTTACCTCCGGCCGCCGCGCGCTGCCGGTGATCGCCACGCCCGCCTCCACCGCCAGGCCCTTGCGCAGCGCGATGATGTTGAGGCCGGGGTTGTCCACCGGGCCCTGGAAGTTCACCAGGCCACGCTCTATCGACAGGTTCTGGCCGTAGCCGCGGAAACTGCCGTCCACGGTGGACACGGTGCCGGTGGCGCTGAGGCCCCGTCCAGGCTGCTGGCGCAGGCGCAGCTCGCCGCCGAGGCGGGTGTCCACCCCCAGCGCGGAGAGGTAGAGGGCATCGCCCAGGGACACCCGCACATCCGCGGTCAGCGCGAAGCCCTCGCCCTCTTCCGCCGGCTGGTCGTTGCGGCCGATGACCACCACGTCTTCCGACAGCGCCGGCGGCGCCGACTCGCCCATCTCCAGGTAGCCGGCATCGGCGCGGAAAGCGGCGTAGATGTTGGCCGAAGACCAGGTGGTGCGTGCCTCGCCCTTGCCGGAGAGGATCAGCCAGCGGTCCGCCCGCTGCAGCAGCGGCAGGCGGTCGGCGCTGAACTGGAAGCGGCCGTCGCCGCTCTCCAGCGCCACCTCCCCGCTGGCTTCCAGCGTGCCCGGCGTGGCGGTGAGGCGGGCGAAAGGCACCCGGTTGTCGCGCGGCCTGGCCCGGTTGGGCGAGACAAAAGCCAGCTTGTTGAGGCTCAGGCGCTCGCGGTCGAAGGCGGCGTCCAGTTCGCCGCCGGACAGGATCAGGCCCTGGTCCACCAGCGCGATCTGCAGGCCGGCGCCCTTGATGGTGCCGGCTGCCTGCGGCGCCGCCGGCGTGCCGCCGACCGAGAACTCGGCATTCAGGCTGCCAGCGGTCTCCACGCTCTCCTCCAGCAGGCGGCCCACCCAGGCGATGGAGGGAATGGACACCGTGGCCGAGCCGGCAAGCGGCGCACCCGGCGCGAGCTGCCAGCCGCCGTCGGCGGTGCGCGACAGCTGGGTGCTGGCTGAGCCGACGACTTCGCCCAGCTCGCGGCCGCGGAGGTTGAAGCTGAAGCCGAGACGATTGGCCTGGGCGGTGAGGCGCGCATCCAGCGTCTCCAGCCCCAGGCTGAGCCCGGCACCGGTATCCAGCCTGAGGTCACCAGACTCGCGGAACAGCCGCGCCTCGCCATCCAGCGTGTTGCTCAGGCGCAGATCCCATTCGGCGCCCAGCGTCAGCGCGCCGCGGCTACGCCGCCGGCCGTCCTGCATGGCCGCCAAGTCCAGCACCAGCCCGGTGAGCGAGCCGCGCACCGCGCTGGAGGCGGGCGACCAGCGGGTTTCCTCCAGCCGGATGCGGCCACGCTCGCCGGCGGAGAAGGCAGCGGTGGCGAGCTGCGCGCGGTCGGCCGCCAGTTCCAGCGCCGCCGGCGCCTCCAGCTTGAGCGGGAAGCGGCCGCCGACCTCCAGCCGGACGAGGCTGCCGCGCCAGCGCGGGCCGCTGGCGGCGGCATCCGCGCCGCCCTCCAGGCTCAGGCTCAAGGTGTCGTGCTGCAATCCCTCGGCGGCAAGTTCGATCACATGCGCGTCACGCCGGCCCTGGACGTTGAGGTTGGCGTTGTCGACCAGCGTGCCGGACTCGCCCGCCTGGCGAACGCCGAGCACGTTCAGCGCCAGCGCGAAGCGGCCGCTCTTGCCCGCTTCCAATGTGCCTTGCCCCTGCGCGCTGGCGATGCGCAGCCCGCCGGGCAAGGCCAGCGCATTGGCAGAGAGCTGCATCGAGCCAGCCGGCTCTTCCAGCCCGCCGCGCACTTCACCCTGCAAGCTGGCCTGGCCGGCCAGGCCGTAGCCCAGCGCGGCCAGCGCCCGGGCATCCACGTTCAGCGTCAGGCGATCGTCCTTGCCGCCCCAGGCGCCGTTGGCGGCGACCTTGTTGCCGGCCACGTCCAGCGCGAGATCCACCAGCGGCAGGCGCTCGCCCTCCAGCCTGAGCTTGCCCTTGCCGGTCAGCGGATGGCCTTGGAAGCGACTTTCCGGCATGGCGAAGGCGAGGTCCAGCGTCAGCGGCTCGGCCAGACGGCCGCTGGCATCCAGGTCCAGGTTGAGCCGCGCCGACGGTGCGCCGGGATAAACCACGCTCGGGTCCAGGCTGCGCAGCTGCGTCCTGGCGGCGAAGCGGCGGGCGCCATCCGCCTCGGCCTGCAGCTCGACCTTGCCGTCCAGCCTGGCGCTGCCCACCTGCAGCGCCAGCTCGGCCTGCTGACGGGCGTCGTCCGCCTCCGCCCGCAGCGAACCGCCTATGCGCTGGCGCGGCAGGCGGCTGTCCAGCCGGGAGGTGTCTATGCCCTCCAGCCGCAGCGCGGCGAGCACCTGGCCGATGACGGCGGCCGGCTCATCCGCGGCCGGTGCGCCGGCAGGCACGGGCGAAGGTTCGGGCGCCTTGCGGCTGGCGCTGCCGCTGATGCGGCCACCGCCGGACAGGCGCAGCTCCAGCCCATCCACGCCGGCCTCGGCGCCGCGCCAGTAGAGCTGGCCGGCCAGGCTGTCCACCGGCAGGCCGCCGCGATCCCAGGTATCCGGCTGGCGGTTGGTCAAGCGCACCGGCCCTTGCAGGCCGATGCCGCCGTCCGCGGTCGCCTGTGCCTGCAGATCGGCATTGAGGTCGAGCCGCGCCTTGGGCGCTTCCGGTGCGAAGCGCGAGGGGTCCAGCCCGCTCAGTTCGAGTTGCAGATTGCGCAGCGGCAACGGTTCGAAGGGCGTGGCTTCGACCTGGCCCTTGCCCTGCATGCCGACGCCCTCGGCCTGCAATTGCAGCCGCGGCGCGAGCAGATCGCCATCGGCGCCGAGATTCAGGCGGTAGTCATGCGCCTCGCGCTGGCCGGCGAGGCTGGCCTTGGCCTTGAGCGGAAAGGGGCTGGCGGCGCCGAGTTCGGCAGCCAGGGTGGCGTCACCGAAAGGCAGGCGGATCTGCAGGCCGTCCAGGCGGTGATGCTCGCGGTCGCTGTGGAAGGCGGCGCGCAGGGTTTCGAAGGAGAAAGCGGGCGGCGCGACCGGATCGTCCAGATCGCGCAGGGCGAAGCGATCCACCTCCAGACTGTCGACCGCCACGACCAGCGGCAGGCGCAGGCTGTCCGGCGCGGTGAGCGAAGAATCGGATTCATCGTCGGGCGCGGCACGGCGGGAAACGTCCACCTCCGCCACCCGCAGGCGCTGGACCGCCAGCTGGCCGGACAACAGCGCGGATGGCCGCCAGTCCAGCTCCAGCCCGCGCAGGTCCAGCACTAGCTGGTCGCTGGCGAAATGCAGCCGGCCGAGCCGCAGCGAGCCGGCCAGGGAGCCGCTGGGCGCCTCGATCTCCACGCCTGCCTTCCGCGCCAGCCCGGCCGCCGTACGCAGGCCGGATTCGGTGCCCAGCAGCCAAGCCGCGGCGGCCAGCGCCACCACGACCAGCAGCAGCATTGTGCAAAGCAGCCACCGGGCGCCCCGGCGCAGGGGGTGGCGGCCCTGGGGG